>JANMXS010000031.1:0-18723 GCA_031394335.1 Burkholderiales bacterium | reverse complement strand
TACGCGGTGCTGGACGACGGCATGCTGCTGTTTGGGTCGGAGCTGAAATCCCTGCTGCAACACGGCGGCCTGCGCCGCGACATCGACCCCCACGCGATTGAAGAATATTTTGCGCTGGGCTATGTGGCCGATCCGCGCACCATCTACCGCCAGGCCAAAAAGCTGGCGCCGGGGCACACACTCAGCATCCGGCGCGGCCAGCCAATCCCAGAGCCCAAGCGTTACTGGGATGTGCGCTTCACGCTGGACAACCCCATCAGTTTGGACGACGCCTGCAACGAGATGAACCAACGGCTGCAAGAGTCAGTGCGGCTGCGCATGATTGCCGAGGTGCCGTTGGGCGCATTCCTGTCGGGCGGTGTTGATTCCAGCGCGGTGGTGGCGGCCATGGCCGGCCTGTCTGCCGATCCGGTCAACACCTGCTCCATCTCGTTTGCTGACCCGCAATTCAACGAGAGCGCGTTTGCGCAAATGGTGGCTGACCGGTACCACACCAACCACCGCGTCGAGCAGGTTGATTCAGACGACTTTGACCTGATCGACACGCTGGCGCACTTGTACGACGAACCCTACGCCGACAGCTCGGCCATCCCCACCTACCGCGTCTGCCAACTGGCGCGCAAGCACGTCACCGTGGCGCTGTCGGGCGATGGCGGCGACGAGACCTTTGGCGGCTACCGGCGTTACCGCATGCACATGCTGGAAGAGCGCATGCGCGCCAGCGTGCCGGCGTCCATCCGCCAACCACTGTTCGGCTTGCTGGGCCGCGTCTACCCCAAGGCGGACTGGGCGCCACGGATGCTCCGCGCCAAGACCACCTTCCAGGGCATGGCGCGCAGCTCGGTGGAGGCCTACTTCCACAGCATGTCCGTCATCCGTGAGCCGCTGCGCAGCCAGCTCTACACGCCGCACTTCAAGTCGATGTTGGGCGGCTACAGCGCACTCGACGTCTTCAACAAGCATGCGGCCAATGCCGGCACCGACGACCCGCTGGCGCTGATCCAGTACATCGACACCCACACCTACCTGGTGGGTGACATCAACACCAAGGTGGACCGGGCCAGCATGGCCCATTCACTGGAGGTGCGTGAGCCGCTGATGGACCACAAGCTGGTGGAATGGGCGGCAACGCTGCCATCGGCATTTAAGCTGCAGGGCAGCAACGGCAAGATGTTCTTCAAGAAGGCGTTGGAGGCCAAGCTGCCCGACGATGTGCTGTACCGGCCCAAGATGGGCTTTGCCGTGCCGCTGGCACGCTGGTTTCGTGGGCCGTTGAGGCAGCGGGTGCGCAAGTCTCTGCTGGGTGGCCCGATGCTAGATTCCGGATGGTTCAACCCGACGTGCATTCGCGAGATGGTTGAGCAGCATGAGGCAGGTACGCGGGACCACAGCACACCACTTTGGACCCTGCTGATGTACGACGCCTTCCTGCGCAATTCCGTGGGTGAGACCCGGATTGCCCAAGCGGCATGAGGATTCTTTACCACCACCGGACGGCATCCAGGGACGGCCAAGCTGTCCACATCGAGGAGATGGTGCAAGCCCTGCGCGACCTCGGCCATGAAGTATTGGTGGTTGCACCGCGCGCCGCATCGGACGCGGGGATGGGCGGCGAGGTCGGTTGGGTGCGCAAGTTGCGCGACGCCCTGCCGAAGGCCATCTATGAACTACTGGAACTGGGCTATTCATTGGTGGCCTACCGCAGACTTGCGCGTGCGGCGCGAGAGTTCAAGCCTGACGTCGTTTACGAGCGCTACAACCTGTTTTTGTTGGCTGGCGCCTTGTTGCGACGCCGCACCGGCATCCCGCTGCTACTGGAAGTCAATGCCCCTTTGGTGGATGAGCGCCAGCGCTTTGGCGGTCTAGGGTTGCTATGGCTAGCCCACTGGGCCGAAACCAGAGCCTGGCGCACCGCAGATGTTGTCTTTCCAGTCACTGCCGTGCTGGCTGAGCGTGTGCGTTCGCGCGGCGTGCCGCATGCGCGGATGGAAGTCATCCACAACGCCATCAATGTGGCCCATTTCGACAGTGCGCCTACGCCCGCCGACGCCAAGCGGCTACTCGGGTGGCACGACGAACTGGTGTTGGGCTTTACCGGCTTCGTGCGCGACTGGCACGGGGTGGACCGCGTCATCCGCTGGTTGGCGAGTGCTCGGGCACCTGCCGGCGCGCGTCTGCTCATGGTGGGCGATGGACCAGCGCGTGCCGACCTCGAAGCCCTGGCAGAGCAACTGCAAGTGCGCGACCGGGTGAAGTTCACCGGGGTGGTTGACCGTCACGAGGTGCCGGCGATGGTGGCAGCGTTTGACATCGCGCTGCAGCCTGCGGTTGTGGCCTACGCGTCGCCGCTCAAGCTGTTCGAGTACTTGGCACTGGGCAAGGCCATCGTCGCGCCGCGTCAGCCCAACCTGTTGGAGATACTCACCGACGGCGAAAACGCCCTGATGTTCGATGCCGACCAGCCCGACGCACTGGAGCATGCCTTGAACCGGCTATGCCATGACCCGGCCCTGCGCCAACACATCGCCGCCGGTGCCCGCGCCACCATCGCCCGCAAACGTCTGACCTGGCAGAGCAACGCGCACCGCGTGGTTGGCAGGGCTGGGCAGCTGAGCGCCGCAAACACGGCGACTGCAGCGGTAAGCAGCACTAGGGGGGCGCCGTGAGCGGGTCGCTGCTTCCCTCCACGCTATTTGAGCGCGGCGTGCAGCCTTCGCTTGGCATCTTTGCTCGAACGCGGGTGGGCTATGTGATGGTGTCCGACCGCGATGCCAAGGTATTTGCCGACACGGCGGGTCGCGCCGATGTCGAGACCATCCCCACGGCCGTGAACCTGGACTTTTTTGGCTGGCAGCCACCGTGTGCGCTGGCACCGGGCCGGGCGCCCACGGTGGTCTTCACCGGCTCGATGAATTGGGCGACCAACATCGACGGCGTCGAGTGGTTCTTGAGCGCCATCTGGCCACTGGTGCGCCAGCAAGAACCCCAGGCGCAGTTTGTGGTGGTCGGGCGCAATCCCCCTGCCGCCTTGCTGCGGCGGGCCAGTGCGCGGGCTGGCGTGCGGTTCACCGGCTTTGTGGACGATGTGCGCACCCATGTGCGCGGCGCGCACGTATTTGCCATTCCACTGCGCGTTGGCGGTGGCCCGCGCATCAAGGCATTCGAGGCCATGGCCATGGGCTGCCCCGTGGTGTCCACCGCGCTAGCTGTCGATGGCCTGTCGGTGTCCGGCGGAGAACACTTTGTGCAGCGCGACAGCCCGCAGGCCAAGGCCAAGGCCAATGCCAATGCCAATGCCAATGCCAAGGCCATCGTCTCGCTGCTGCGCGATCTGCCCACACGCGAGCGGCTGTCGCGACAAGCCCACCAGCGGGTTGAACGGCGCTTCGGGCATGTGGCGGCAGCCAAGGTCTTTGAGCTGGTCTGCCTGCGCGCCGTGCAGCGCTACCGGGCCGGCACAGCAGAAGGTGGCACGGCCGGATGGGCGCTGCAGCAATGACCCGCCCCCTGCGCACCTTGCTTTTTTCCACGCTCTACCCCAGCAGCGCCAGGCCGGTGCACGGCATTTTTGTCGAGACCCGGCTGCGCGAACTGTTGCGCAGCGGCGAAGTCGAAACCAAGGTTGTGGCGCCGGTGCCCTGGTTCTGGTCCACCGACAAACGCTGGGGCGACCACGCCAGCATGGCCCGCACGCCACAGCGCGAAACGCGCAATGGCATTGATGTGCTGCATCCGCGTTATCCGTTGCTGCCCAAGATTGGCATGACAACAGCGCCGTTGCTGCTGGCATTGGCCTGCGCACCCACCGTGCGCCGCCTCATCGCCGAAGGCTTTCGCTTTGACGTGCTCGATGCGCACTACTACTACCCGGATGGTGTTGCTGCGGCGCTGTTGGCCCGCTGGTTCAACAAGCCGTTCACGGTCACTGCCCGGGGCACCGACCTGAACCTGATCCCGCAACATGCCATGCCAAGGGCAATGATCCAGTGGACAGCGCGTCGCGCGGACGCATCGATCGGCGTCTGTTCAGCGTTGGTGGATGTGTTGCGGCGCTGGTCCATTGACCCCCAGCGCCTGCACGTCATGCGCAACGGTGTGGATCTTGAGTTCTTTCGCCCCAAGGATCGGCAGGCTGAACGCACCCGGCGCAACATCTCGCGCTTTGCGCTGGCATCAGTGGGGCACCTGATCGAACGCAAAGGCCATCACTTGGTCATCGGCGCCATGCCAAACATTCCGCAGGCCGACCTCTACATCGCCGGCAGCGGCCCGGATGAAGCTGCTTTACGGGCACAGGCCGCAGCGCTGGGTGTGGCGGACCGCGTGCACTTTCTGGGCAATGTCGAGCCGCAGGTGCTGTGCGGCCTGTACAACGCGGTGGATGTCCTTGTGCTGGCGTCCAGCCGCGAGGGCTGGGCCAATGTGTTGCTCGAATCGATGGCCTGCGGCACGGCGGTGGTCGCATCCAACGTCTGGGGCACGCCGGAGGTGGTTGCCTCGCCACATGCCGGCCTACTGATGGACGAACTCTCGGCCGACGGTGTTGCCAGTGCCGTCTTGGCACTGCGAGGCCATCCACCGGACCGCGCGGCAACGCGGCGCTATGCCGAGGACTTTAGCTGGGGCGCCACCACGCGCGGCCAGATTGCGCTGTTCGATCAAATTCTGGCGGCACGCACCCCGGTTGCTGCCGAGCGTTGACCTATGCGCGACATCATTCTCTGTGTCATTGTCTTCGGCTCAATCCCGTTCATTTTGCGCCGGCCTTATTACGGCCTGCTGATGTGGATTTGGCTCAGTATCATGAATCCACATCGGCTGGCCTACGGATTTGCGTATTCGATGCCGTTTGCCCAGGTCGCGGCCATCACGTTTCTGGTCAGCATGCTGTTGAATGTGCGCAAAAACTATCGCTTTCCCATGGTGGGGTTTACCGTTTCGCTGCTACTGTTCATGGTCTGGATGACAGTGTCGCCGGCGGTCCATTCCATGGCAGACGCCAACTCCAATGAATTAGACCTCTGGCTCCGCACCTTCAAGGTTCTCCTGATGGTCTTGGCGGTTTTTTTGGTTGTTTCCACACGCAAGGAGATCCAGGGACTGGTATGGGTACTCACCCTTTCGATCGGGTTTTACGGCATCAAAGGCGGGTTGTTTGTGATCGCCACGACAGGCGGATACCGCGTCTGGGGCCCCACCGGATCGTTTGTGGAAGACAACAACGCCATTGCCTTGGCACTGGTCATGGTGGTGCCGCTGTTCAGGTATCTTCAGATCAGCAGTGAAAATAAAAAGGTCAAATATTTTTGCATCGCGTCCATGGTGCTGTGCCTAGCCGCGGCCATTGGCTCATACTCTCGCGGCGCCTTGCTGGCCATAGCGGCGATGAGTGTCATGCTCCTCATCAAAAGCAAGAATCGCGTGCTCCTCAGTGTTTTGGCAATCATCTTTATCGCCGCCATCCCTGTCATGATGCCTGACGCCTGGTTTGACCGGATGAACACCATCAACAACTACGCCAGTGACGGGTCGGCCATGGGCCGGATCAACGCATGGACGATGGCGTGGAATTTGGCAGTTGACCGGGTACTCATTGGCGGCGGGTTTGATGCCTGGCGGCCAGAAAATTTTATCCGGTACGCTCCTGTTGCGGACGATTTGCATGTCGCGCACAGTATTTACTTTCAAGTTCTCGGTGAGCATGGCTTCGTTGGCCTGTTGATATTTTTGTGCATTTTCGGCTTTGCCTGGCGCGCCGGCACCAAATCACTGCGCTACACGCGGTCGCAGGGCGGTCTAGAGTCTATCTGGGCCTCAGATTTGGCCTCGATGTGCCAAGTGAGCTTGGTCGCGTATGCGATTGGCGGTGCATTTCTAAGCTTGGCTTTTTATGACTTTCCGTACTATGTTGCCGCTATTCTCGTGCTCCTCAGATACCGGGTGGGTAGACCCGAGGCGGTGTCCATCACGAACAGTTTTTCACTTCCTACTCCAAAGCCCGGCGCTGCGTAACGGGCGGATGCTGAAATGAGTTCTCTGCCGCTGCTGTTGTGGCCCAATTCGGTGGGCCGCCTGACCATTTTGATGTACCACCGGGTGATGGCCCAGGTCGACCCGATGCGCCCGGGGGAAATCTACGCATCGTTGTTTGAGGCGCAGATGAAGTATGTTGCCAAGCACTTCCATGTCATGTCGCTGGCTGCTGCTGTTGCCGGCTTAAAAAATCATGATCTTCCCGCGCGCGCCTGCTGCATCACGTTTGATGACGGTTATGCCGACAATCTGACGGTTGCATTGCCGGTGCTGCAGCGGGCTGGCTTGCCCGCAACGGTGTTTGTATCCACCGGGTATCTTGGAGGCGCGCGCATGTTTAACGATACGGTGATTGACACCATTGGCGCCTGCCGGTACCAAACCATCGATCTGCGGGAACACGGCATGGGCCTGCTGCCGCTGGCGTCCATCGCTGACCGCCTTTTGGCCGTTAAAAGCCTGCTTGGGGTGCTGCGCTATGTTGTGCCCGCCAAGCGCGACGCCATGGTGCAAGCGGTTGTTGCAGCAGCGGGTCAGCCGCAACTTGACAATGGCTTGATGCTCAGCGCCGAACAACTGAAACTGTTATCCAGCGCTGGCATTGCGATCGGTGGCCACACCGTGACCCACGCCATTCTCAACACCCTGGACCAGCTGGACGCAGAATCAGAAATTGCCCGCGGCCGGGCTGAAATTGAAAATATCACCGATCAACAGGTCTGCCATTTCGCCTATCCCAACGGGCGCCCGGTGCGCGATTATGCGCCGGCGCACTGCGACATGCTGCGGCGCCTCGGCTTCACTGCTGCCGTCACTACCGCACCGGGCAGCGCAACGGCGGCTGAATTTGACCCTTTTCAATTACCACGAATTGCACCCTGGGGAAACTCAATGGCCATGTTTGCCATCCGGCTGCTACGAAATACCCGCAGCGCTGGTCTTGACCATATGCACTCTGCAACCGCAAGCGACGCCTGAGCGACGATCAAAATGACTGAAACAACGACTGACTTGGCAGCAAAGACAATACCGTCGGCTATTGGACAAGATTGGGACACTAGTTCCCACGAAGATTTCTACAAGTATTACGAAAAGCAGAGTCTGACGCCCGCCACCATGGCTAGATTCAAGGATGCAACAGCGATGCTTCTTCGCATAATGGGCGGGCCGACCGGCCATGGCCGCCTGGATATCATGGACGTCGGCTGCGGTGCCGGCAGCCAGTCAAAATTTTGGCTCGAGCGGGGCCACAAGTACTGGGGGCTCGACATCAATGAGCCATTGATCCTGCTTGCCAGGCGTCGCGCTGAAATCGAAGGCCTGGATGCCAGGTTTGATGTTGGCACCGCTACGCAATTGCCGTGCGCAGATGCGTCGGTAGACATTTGCCTGCTACCTGAGTTGCTGGAGCATGTGGACGATTGGCAATCTTGTGTCAGTGAAGCCGCGCGGATTTTGCGGCCCAATGGCCTGTTGTATATCAACACCAGCAGCCGCCTGTGCCCCGTGCAGCAAGAGTTTAATTTGCCGCTGTATAGCTGGTACCCCGCCGCACTGAAACGGCATTTTGTCAAACTGTCACTGACATCCAAGCCGGCTCTGGCTAACTTTGCCAAATATCCTGCCGTCAACTGGTTTAGTTTCTACCAGCTACAACGTCATCTGGCGCCGAGTGGTTTTACCTGCTTCGACCGCTTTGCATTGATCGATGCCAGCGCCAAGTCTGGTATTGCCAAGATGGTGATCAGTGCGGTGCGGTCGTCGTCGCTGTTGCAGTACGTTGGTCAGGTCATGACCCCGTACACGCTGGTGGTGGCCCGCAAGCCGGGTTGACGACCGGCACCCCGATGTTTGCACGCGGTCCACCAGGCGACTTGATTCATCAATGCAGCGCGTCCCGCAGTCAGCCGCGAATTCGGAAATCCGGGGCATGGTGCTGAAACCACTGCTCCAGCATCATCAGCAGCCATACCATTTCGCCGTAGTAGCCCGGATGCTCCGGCAGATGTTGGCGCATCAGCTTTTCGGTGAACTCGCGGCGGACAATTCCACGCTCGCCAAGTGCCCGCACTGAGTCTGTCGCCAAAGATTTCAGCGCCGTGTCGCGTGTTGCCCAAACACCAAATGGCAGGCCGAAACCGTGCTTCTTTTTGGTCAATATTGCATCCGGCAAGAAACCGCGCAGCGCCTCCTTGAAGAACCAGCGCAACTTCAAGCCGCGCAGCTTGAAATTTGCCGGCAGCTGGGATGAAAAGTCCACCAGTGCCTGGTCGAGCAGGGGATAAGCGACGGAGACACCCGCCAGGCCCGTGCTGCAGCGCACCTTGGGCAAATCGATTTCTGCCAGGGTATAGCGCCAATCGTATGCAAGCATGCGATTGACAAAGCCGGCGCCGGCTGATTCTGCCCACACTGCACACTCTTGCTGGTGCGGTCCGCCTATGTCCACCTGCGCCAGAAACCCAGGCTCCAGAACCTCTTTCAGGCCCAGACGGTTCAGCAAGTTGTACGTCTGCAGGCGCCCCGGCATGGCCACGCTGGCCTGTCGGATATAACTGGCACCCTTGTTGAACAGCGGAATATTGTCGAGCGCCCCCGAATTGGCCATAGGCTCCAGAAAACCCTTTCGGAAGACGGCTGGAACCACGTCAAACATAGAGAAAACGCTTTGCTTTGCATAGCGGGTGTTCCCACCAAATAATTCGTCACCGCCGTCACCGGCCAACAGACGGGTCACACCGTCCTCGCGCGCCTTCAGTGCACAAAAGTAGGCGGGGACTGCAGACGAATTACCGAACGGCTGGTCCAGGGATACGGCCATCTGCGGGATCAGCTGGACCAAATCGGCCGGGCTGATGTAGTGCTCATGGTGTTCCGTCCCGAAGTGTTTCGATGCCAGGCGGGCATATTCCATCTCGTCGTAGCCTTCGGCCTCGAACCCGATCGAGTAAGTGGCTGGCGCGGCACCTGTCACCTCTCGCAACACCCCGGCAACTGTTGAACTGTCCGTCCCGCCGCTCAAAAACGCGGCTGGGCGGCTGCCATCTAGTGATGCAGTCACTGCTTGGCGCAGCAAATCGCGAAAGGCACTGCGGGCTTGGTCAAATGCAATCGGTTGATCGCTAAAGCTGGGTGACCAATACCGTTCAATACCAAGTTCTTTCGCGTCGTGCCATAACACATGGCTAGCTGGCAGCCGGTGCACGCCACGGTAGACCGTTCTCGGTGCGGGAATGGCATGGAAATAAAGGTAGTCAAACAAGGCCTGGGGATCGATGTCGTCCGGCCTGCTGGCCAGTGCGTCGGCACGCTCTGAAAACGCCAACTCAGCGCCGTCAGCCCGGTAGCAAATTGTTTGCGTTGCGAATCGGTCCACCGCCAGCACGGTGCGACCAGCACCGTTACGCAGGCCCACAGAAAAATGCCCCATTGCTTGAGCCGCTGACTCTGCCGCCGTCTTGTCCGTTCGGGCGAGCGCGTGACGCCAAGCCGTTGCAGCCCCGTCGCGCCGCTCGGCTGCAGCCAGCGCTGGATCAGCAAAACGCGGTGAGCCCAGCGCCAACATATCGTTCATCATCATCCTGGAATCAGTGGGTTTGGCGGAAGGCATTCTATGCTGCAGCGTCTTCAAGCCTCGCAGAAGGTCACGTTGAAAAGGCGGGGGAAAACCGCAGCCTCGCGGACTGTTCGTGAATCGGCGCGCCCGCAAGACCGCGACGTTGGCGGCAAGCCGCGACGCGACGCGGCCTCAATTGCTCGCTGCGGCAGCCGCCGGACTGGCCGCTGCGTCTGGCATTGCTGCGACTTGCGGTGCAGAGGGCGCTGGTGCCGTTGGCAACGAGGCGACATTTCCACCCAGCCGCTGGTAGCGTGCCCGCAGTATTTCGCTGCTCGGATTGTGCTTCAGGCCGCTCGCCAGAAATGTGAGGGCAGCCTTTTTGTTGCCAGCGGCCTCTAAGGCCTCAGCCCACCGATCATACGGCGGCGCATAATCTGGTTTTGCTGCAATTGCCTGGTTGAATGCATTGAGAGCGTTGCCCGGGTCTTGCAGCAGCAGATAGGCTTCGCCTATTTTCGTAAATATCTCAGGCCGCAAAACAAAGTTGGGCGGCGAGTTTCTGATCACATAGACGTGGTCGCCGATGGCATTCGCGATCATGCTGCGTCGCAGCATGTTGTTGATGCCTGGCAGCAATGCTCGGCGCACTTTCACAATTGCCCAGCAATAGTGGTGCATGTGCATAAAGGATTTACCCATCAGGCCGGTCCAGTAATGCGTCTGCGGTGCAGCGTAGAAATCCATTCCGGAGGTTTGAAGGGCCATCGTATCGCGGCAATACTTTGGCAACAGCGCCACCTCGCCGGCAGAAATGTTCTCTGGGGCTTGCGCTGCGACGGGGAGGACAGGTGCAAGGCTGAATAACAGCGCGGACGCTAAGAGCGCCCCTACATTTGCACCGCGCTGTACGCCGGTGATCAAAAAAGCCAAAAATCTCTGCCAATACATGCGGATATGCATATCGACGGCTTTCACGGGCTCTCACCCTGAGAATTGCGACGTAAAATCATAATTATCCAAATCCTTGCAAGTGGTGGGCGAAAATCGTGCAGCCGCAAATCACCAGTGTTGGTCAGGCAAAGCGACGAGTAACGATTCTAACGTCCAGAACCTCCTGGCATCGTGTCGCATCGCCTCGCCACGCGATTGGAAAAATTGTGTTTGTTCACCGGAGCGGGAGCGGTCTGAGCAGATTGTGCCAGCCTATCGACTCACTGGTAACTCACCAGTCAAGCCGGGGTCGTTGATGACATAGCGGCCGCCATCAATTGGGATGTTTTTCTATCGATTGCATTTTTTGACCATATGGCAAACAGCAAGTCAATGTTCCGCTGTCGTTGTGTTGAATCCAGCGAACAATTTAATAGCCCGGGATTACTCTGTAATTCTTGAACGGTAGAGATATGAAATCCCAGCCCTTTGAAGTAATGATATGCCGGATTTTCCTCACGTAAGAATACCATTGCGCCCAAGTACAACATGATAATGATGTTCCCAACACCCTGTTGCCTGGCGTGATTCATCAGCAAGTGCGAGCACGATGAGACGATGTTCAAATAGTCGGACAGCGACACAAAGTCGATTAGCGGATCAAAAGATTCTCCCATCGCGCTCTCACCAAATTCTCGAACACGCTGTGCATACGCCTGATCACCGTAGCTCAATGGGCAAATGGTCTTCCTGCCTTCCATGGTGGGTCGCTGCTTAGACAGCCAGCCAAGGATATCCATATGGTTGGACGTATTTGATGCGCTGTTGCCCACCAACACATTACGGCCAGTAATTGTCTTGCCAAGAAAGCCTTTCAGTAGCACCTCCTCCAGCGAGCCATAATTCCACTGTATTTCTTGCGGAAATGAATTTCCCTGAAAGGTGCGCCTGACCAGCGCGTATTCATTGGGCAGTACAGGTGAAAAATAAGTCATCTTCTGAATCGCCGCAGTCTTGTCCGGGTCAAGCACCAGCCGCTCAATGGCAGACCGAATAAATGTCAGGAGGTGGAATTTACTCTTCGTCGGGGCTACGCTGCTGCCATAGGTTTCCTTGTCGCGTCTGGTTGATTCAAGCAGCAGCTGATTCTTGTCCGGATAAATAATATCGTAATAATCATAGCCCCAACCAACCCAGACGTAAATAATCTTCTTCTTGACGCTGTTGATCACGCTTATCCAAAAAGGATGCATAGAGTGGACAACAACGAAATCGTACTGCCCGATATCACTGCCAAGTTTGGCACCAAGCCTGTTGCGGTATCTGACTTCAGTATGCGGAGTCAGTTTGATGTAATCTCCATCGTCCGCCATGAAAACATAGAAATCATTCTTCCCCGGAGCGACATTCTCGAAAGATATGTAGGCGTGATCGATAAATTTCTCATTTGTCGCTAAATGCAAGATCCGACCGTTGCCCATATTATGTACTCTCTGTCTGCCATCGATTGAATGACGCTGACGGCACAAGCGCAACGCTTAGTGATCAATACACTTGCGAACGCAAAATGCCAACGGAAGCGCCGATCAGACCGGCCCGCTTTTGGTCAGCAACAAATCCCGCGCCAAGCCAAGGAGGTCACGCTTTCGCTCCTTGATACGCCGTGCCGGTACACCTGCATAAATACCATAGGCTTCACAATGGCGGTTCACCAGGCTGCAGGCACCGATTGCGACGCCGTCGTCAAGCGTGACACCCGGCAGAATGACGCTGCCACAGCCCACAATCACGTGCTTATGCAGTATGACATCGGCGTGGGTCACACCGGTATATTGCGCTGGTACCGTCGGATTCGTCATATAAGTACCTGAATAGTCGTCTGAGCTGGAGTAGATGGCTACGCGCGACGATATATTACAAAAATCGCCGACACTAATACTGCCAGTACCAATCAGCGAGCTGTACACCGCAACATGGACGTGGTCGCCAATGGTGATGCCGCCGCTTCCGGCCGACAACACACAGAAGTCGTCAATGCGGACGTTGTTTCCTATTTTGATTCGGGTGGCGCCATGAAATGACGCTAGTTCAGAGATCATGACATCCTCCCCAAGTGAGAGAAACCCCATTTGATCCAACTTCTCTCGGCTCAAAGCGGCCATCTCAGCTCTTCCGCAAGACATCGATGACGCGCTGCTGTTCGAGTGGCTGCAAGTTCGGATAGATGGGAAGGCACAATACCTGGTCGGCAGCATTGGCTGCCACCGGCAAGTTGTCGCGCTGGGCTGATAGCATGCCGCGGTACATCGGGAAGTCAGATATCAGCGGGTAAAAATATCGACGGGCGAAGATGCCTTGGTCTTTTAATTCTTGGTAGAGGGCTTCACGGGTAATCCGGTAGTCGGACTGCACCAGGATTGGAAAATAAGCGTTGTTTGCTATTGTTTCCTTGGCATCATCCAGACAATGGATTCCTTTGACGTTACCGAGCTGTTCGCGATAACTTGCGGCAATTTCTGCGCGCCGTGCCAGGGCTCCGTCAATATGTTTGAGCTGAAGCAAGCCAAAGGCTGCGTTCAATTCACTCATCTTGCCGTTGATACCCGGCGCGACAACCGTGGTTTCATCAACAAAGCCGAAGTTCTTCAGATGATCGATGCGCTGTTTGGTCTTGGCATCCGGACAGATAATGGCACCACCTTCGAACGTATTGAAAACCTTGGTGGCATGAAAACTCAATACCGACAAGTCGCCGTGTGCCAAAATACTAGCTCCATTCTTGCCTCGCACCCCGAAAGCATGCGCGGCGTCGTAGATAACCTTTAGATTGTAATTATCTGCGATTTTTTGTATCGCGTCAACATCGCAAGGGTGACCATAGCAGTGCACGGGCATGATGGCCGTGGTGCGGGGCGTGATTGCAGCTTCAATGCTGGCAGGGTTCAAATTCAACGTGTGGGCATCCACATCCACGAATACTGGCGTGATGCCATTCCATAGCAGTGAATGTGCGGTGGCAACAAATGAGTATGGCGTCGTGATCACTTCGCCTGTAATGCGCAGTGCCTGAAGCGCAGTGACGAGCGCAATGGTTCCATTGGTGAATAGAGCGAGGTGCTTGACACCAAGGTATTCACAAAGCGCTTGTTCAAGCTGCTGGTGGAAAGGGCCGCCGTTGGTCAAAATCTTGTTTGCCCAAATCTCTTCAAGATAGGGGATAAATTCATCCAGGCTGGGCAGAAAAGGTTGAGTGACGTAGATTTTGTTCATATCAGTCCAGATGGTAAATATTCGATAATGTTAAGCATGAACATGGCGCTGACCGACGCAGTCATCTTGCGGCGCTGCCAACCAAAAGCTGCTGCCGGCGCGTGACCATGCGCGGTGATCAAGTCCGGCACCACAGCATACTATCATCGCCGTCCACAGGCAGGTCATTGGACAGATCAGCTGTGCTGGGGCTATGCACGGATCGGGGACTCGACGCACACACCGTGAATCGATTCGCCAAGATCCGCTGCGCATTAGCAGGTCAACCAATACGGGGACGTGTGTGCCTGTCCCAACAGTGCCGCCAATGTGCATTCTCCAAGCCATGATGTGTACCGGGCGTTGCGCATTCAACTGTCGTCACGGCGTTGCCGCATGATTCTCGCTGCATGGCGCCGCAGAATATCCAATTCTTCTGAAATTGGGTGCCTGAAGCAGCTTGTCGTGACAATGAAGCCAAGCGCCCCGAGACACGCACTTGAAAAAACGGGCCAAAATATCTGTGCGGGCGTCAATGTGAAATACACCACGACGATGACAGTGCCAAGGTTTGACAGTGCGGCAATCGCCAGCCCAGGAAGGAGCTTGATTGCAAGTTCGCGCCATGCAAAGCCAATCGATTGGCGCAGGACTATTAGCCAATGCAAGCCGTAGATCATGGAGGCCAAGGCAAGTGCCGGACCAACGTAGTCCATGCCGAATCTCGAGCCGATCAAGACTGCAGCGAGGACAAGAATGGCAGAAATGGCGGTCAACGGCAACATCTCCTTGACGTTGCCGGTGGCCACCAATGCCGCAGTGCAAAGCGGAATATGGACACCAAATGCGGCTGCCAGCGCGAGCCAGCGCACGGTCGAGACGGACGCATCCCACTGGGTTCCGAACAACAAATGGATGAGTGGATAAGCCAGCAACGCGATGGCGAGAAACAAGGTCCAGCACACGGCCGTGACGTACTGCAGCGCTTTGGTGAATTGAAAGCTGAACTCCTTGGACTGGCGGGCCTGCTGCGAAAACATTGAAAGTGCGACGGGATACAGTGCATCCATGAATAGTCTGTAGACGAGTTGCACCAACCCGTTGGCACGGGAATAGTAACCCGCGGCTGCCAGACCCAATACCCGACCAATGATAAAGTCCGGCCCAGCATTGCCAATGGACGACATGATGGACGATGACGTCATCTTGGAGCCGAAACTAAGCACCCGTGCTATTTCGGAAAAACCAGGGCGTATCGGAAACCAGTCTGGGCGGTATCTGATGGAGACCAATCCATTGGTGACAATCGCCGCCAGGTTGCCCCAGGCCAGGCCCAGTGCGCCATAGCCGTGCCATGCCAATGTGATAGAAACCGCGGCACCCGCGAATGCCGACGCAAGCCGCATTTTGGCGACGGACTCATATTTCATTTCGCGCATGAGCCATGAGTAGGTGAGCGAGCCAAACGGGTTGAAGAGATAATTGAGCGCAATGATCTGGATGAGGCTGGTCAGCCGGTCATTGCCGTAAAAGGTTGCTGCCGGATAACTGATTGCAACGGCGACAATGGCCAGTAGCAAACCAACACCAAGCTGCACAGTCCAGGTTGCCCTGACGCGCTCAACTGAAAGCTCACGTTCTTGGATGAGATAATTTCCTGCCCCGAGATCGCGAACCGTCGTGGCCAATATCAACGATGCGACTGCAACTGAAAAGAGGCCGATCTCGGTCGGTGTGAGCAGTCTGGCGATAACCATGGATGATGCCATGTTGACGATCAGGCTGGCATACCGGTCAGCAAATGACCAGGTCAAAGCCACCCTCGCCTGGCGAGACGACAGCGGATCGCCCATTATCTGGCGGCGCTCATGGGCGTTGAACCGCGCGCGCTGTCAAGGCACACTTCAAGACTGCAAAGGCCCACAGCGTGACACATTTTGGTGTATAGCCGAGATGTCGCATGGCGAGCCGAAATGACTCGCGCGATATCTGAGGGTCGCCGCCGCTCAGATGCAGCCGACCAAAACCAATGCATGATCGACCCATGCGACGTTGGATGAAGGCTTCCTCAACGCTTGAACCGTCGGGGCTTGACAAACCCCAGCGATTTAGCGCATCCGCCAGGATTTTGTATTCGTAGTTGATTTTGGATCTCTTGTGTGTAATGCTTGAGCCATGAATACGATAGAGTGCCAGGTATTCAGCAACGCCGGTCCAGGTACCGGCCTGGGACAATCGCAGCCACAAGTCCCAATCCTGGCCTTTTCGCAGATCGGGATTGAACCCACCGACTGCCCTGAGCATTTTTTTCTCCACCACCACTGTCGATGTCCAGACGATGCAGTCGCGCATCAGTTGCGCGTACAACCAACCGCTTGGCACGTCGGCAGTTGATTTGGCGTCGTCGGTGGGATTGGTGAACAAGTCTGCAGCGGCGTGGCGGGTGCCGCCCGGCTGAGTTCGCCAGAATAGGAATTTGCTATACACCATTTTGCAGCGGCTCGTTCGCATGGCGTCGATCTGCAGTTCCAATTTTCTTGGATGCCAGACATCGTCCGCATCAAGAAAGGCAATCAGCGCGCCACGCGCTGCTGAAATTCCAGAGTTCCGCGCGACTGCTGAACCCTGATTGATTTGCTCAATCAGTCGAATTTTGTCCCCGAAGCGGGCCACTGCCGCAACCGTGTCGTCGGTCGATCCATCGTCGACGACAATGATTTCCAGTTGCGGGTGGGTTTGACGGAGAACCGAATCAATGGCCTCGCAGATAAATTGTTGACTGTTGTAAGCGGGTATGACGACGGAGACAAGAGGTGCGGCACCGGCGAATCTCCAATCAACGTCCTGCAGTTCGGTTGATGTTTCGATTGCCGAATTCATTTTGTGCCTCCTGGTTGAAGATGTGCTGGATGCCACAGCACCTGCGGTTGGCTGTTTGTCGAGGCCAACTGGCTGCCGCCCACTATTGCAGCCATGACCTGAAACGTTGCCTTATGGTCTTGGCCAGACGAGCTGCGCCCTCTTTGATCAAGCCTGCCAGTCCTGCTGGTTGCAATGGATCAAACGCCACCAGCCCCCAGCGCTCGCGGCGTTGACTCATCCAGGCTTGTTTATAGGGATCATCACCCTTCAAAAAGTCAACCTCGTTGACGCCGTCAACGTCCATCACATGCTCCAGCAAGGCTGCGGTCAGCACGGTGCCGGGCGAGAGTGGTTTGCGGGCTTCGTCGTAGGCCACCTTGAAGATTTCTGCCTTGCCGTGGGCAACCAGCCAGATTTGCGCGGCAATGGGTTGGTCCGCCAGCCACACCAGCCCCAGGCGCAGGGTGCCATTGGCCGCGCAGCCGTGGACCAGGCCATCGATGAAACCGGGCACGGGCTCGGCAACTTTCCAACTGGCGTTGTAAACCTGCCAGTAGGCGGCAAGCCCGCGCCCGAGATCCGCCGGGGCGGTGCAAATTTCGATGGTGCCGCCTTCATCGGCCAGGCGCTGGCTGTTGCGCTTGATGCGGCTGCGCAGATTGGCACTGCGGCTTTTGAGGTATTCGGCATAACTTGTCAGTGCTGGCGAATACCAGTTACCGAACCGGAAGTATCTGAAGGTAACCAGGCCGGCGAGTTTGAGTGCCCACTGCAAGCGGTGAAAATCGTCGGATTGCGGATCGAGCGGCTCGAACGACAGCCGCCCCAGTGATAGATAGTAAGCACGCAAGTGCTGAAACAGCACGGCCGTTTCTTCGACTGACAGATTGGGTGCCAGCGTTGGGGCAAAGTAGGCTGTGTAGAAATTTCCAAGAATGCTGAGCCGGCTGCCCAGGCGGCCCCGGTCGACCACCACGGGCAGGGCCGCCACGGCCTCAGTTTGGTTGCGCATCACCCACAGCACAGCCTCAGGGTGATCGCCGAACACGGTGCGGTGCAAATTCATGTACCAGGCAGCGGAGGTGGCGAGTGAAACATCACCGGCGCGTGCAAATAAGCGGTGCACGTCTGTCGGCCACGGCCCATCCAGTGCGTGACGGCTCACCGAAAAGCGGGTGGATATGGCCGAAACCAGTGGAGGCCCAGTAACCGCTAAGCGCATTGCGCGCAGGCTGCGGTGTGCCGCTCCCAGGGCACTCGGCCGGCTGTAGCTGATGTGGCGAATCCAGCGTGTGCCGGTGGACCAGGGCAATTGGCCCTGGGTTGCATTGGTGTAGAACTCCACCCGCTTGGCTTGTTGACCGGAAAACTCTGCCTGCAGTGACGACATCAGCAACTGCCAGCCCGGCGCCAAGTGGGCCAGGTATTCGTCGTACGTGGTTTTGAGCATCACCACCGTGCCGGCGCAGCGGACCAGCAACCTGGACGCCGTCAACCTGCCGCCTGACCACAGCTCATGCACGGCGGCCTGGTTGGTCAGGGCCAGCGCGCCCAGCAGGCTGGTGTAGAAATGCTCTTGGGTGGAGTCTGGTGCCACTGCCGTGCCCACGCCACCCTTCCAGCCGTCTACTTCCAATTCGGCATAGCGACGCACTGCGGCTGCAATCTCGTCGGCGCGCTCAATGCATCTGAATTCGAACTGCATGCTCAGTGACTCCGCCCGCTTGGCATAGCGGCGCATGTTTTGGCGCAGTCCGGACGAACGGCCGGCCCAGTAGGCATCAAATGTGCCGACCTGCGACACGCTCATGGTCAGGGCATGCAACTTCACCTCGGCCAACATCTGCGGCGTGGGGTTCAGCGCGCAGACTTCCGGGTCAACAGCCAACAAATCCAGTTGCAACGCCATGGGCGGCAAGCATTGCAGCAGGCGCTGGACCAGGACATCCTCAGCAATCATGACCGGCCCCATCTGGGCTTGGGCGGGCAGAAAGGATCGCCACAGGTGCAGGCCTTTGTGCTCCAGCAGGCACATGGCGAGCACGGCATCGCCGTCAGTGCAAATCCACAGTTCGACGTTCGGATGGGCA
>JANMXS010000030.1:0-7124 GCA_031394335.1 Burkholderiales bacterium | reverse complement strand
GACTAAGAGCTTGTCCGTAACTAAGACGCGATACCTGACTTGCCCTTTTTGCCTCACTCTGCGTTGCGTTTCCTTGCAATGGCTTGCCATTGCTGCGAAAAGCGCGCCTTGATTGAGACAAAAATTGCGGCGTCATGCATTTGCGCTTATTTACGGACAAGCTCTTAGTGCGCCGCCGCCGGCATAAGGCGGCTTTGCTTCTGCAAAAAATTGTGAATATGCGCGGCGGACATGTTTGTATCGACATAAGCCTCGCCGATTGCATTAAGCAGGATCAACTTGATCGTGCCGCCCTCATTCTTTTTGTCGCGCGCCATATGTTCCAGAAAGATGTCGGGCGTGACATCCGGAATGGCAACGGGCAGACCCGCCCGCTCAATCAGACGCGTGGCACGAACCGCGTCATCGTCGTGCAAATGCCCGAGTTCAGACGACAGCCGGGCTGCCAGCACCATGCCGCAGGCAACGGCCTCGCCATGCAACCATGCGCCGTAACCGAGCGCCGTCTCGATAGCGTGCCCGAAGGTGTGGCCAAGGTTCAGCAAGGCGCGACCACCATCCTTGGCGGTCTCGCGCTCATCGGCGGCCACGACGTGCGCCTTGAGCTCACATGAACGTTTGATTGCCACCATCAGCGCTGCGGCATCGCGCGCCAGCAGGGCGTCAATATTTGTTTCCAGCCAGCCAAAGAATGGCGCATCCAGAGTGAGTCCATACTTGATGACCTCTGCCAGTCCGGAGCGGAACTCGCGGTCGGGCAGCGTTTTCAGGGTGTCGGTGTCCGCCAGCACCAGCCGGGGCTGATAGAACGCACCGATCATGTTTTTCCCGCGCGGGTGATTGATGGCCGTTTTGCCACCAACCGACGAATCGACCTGCGCGAGCAAGGTGGTTGGAATCTGGATGAAAGGCACGCCGCGCTGATAAGTGGCGGCTGCGAAACCGGTGATATCGCCGATTACGCCGCCACCGAGCGCGATCAAGGTGGTTTTGCGGTCACAGGCGTGTTGCAGCAGGGCATCGAATATCTGGCTAAGCGCCACCCAATCCTTGTGTGCTTCCCCATCGGGCAACACAATTGGCAAAACCTGTATTTGCTGCGCCTCCAGTACGGTCGCGAGCGTTTTTCCAAACAGTGGCCACAAGGTCTCGTTGGTAACGAGGGCGACGCGCGCTTGCGGCAAATGCCGCCTGATCTCATCAGGATTGTTCAGCAGCGATGGGCCAATTAAAATCGGATAAGACCGATCACCAAGCAAAACCTGTAGCTTGGTAGCTGATGGGGGGGGCGTGGAGGTAATGGGCGAGAAGGCAGGCGGATGCATGGTATTCAATATCGTCGGTTGCTTCAGATTGCCGGGAGGAGCGGTTAAATACTGGATAACGCTAGCAGAGCCCGCGTTCGGTCAAGCTATGGATGATGATTTCCGTGAGTTTGGTCACCGGCTGCCGACCGACATCAACGACCAAGTGGGCAACTTCATTGTAAAGCGGTTCACGTGTATTCAGAAGGTCCCGCAACACTTGCTCGGGATCGCCCGTTTGTAGCAGCGGTCGCTTGGTGTCGCGCATGGTCCGCGCACGCAAATTATCCAGACTGGCGCGCAGATAGATCACCACGCCGTGGCTGCGCAAGGCCTCGCGACTCGGTTTAGACAAGACGGCGCCGCCACCGGTCGCCAGCACAACATCTTGTCGAGTCACCAACTCGGCAAGCAGCTGAGCTTCTCGCACTCGGAACCCCGGCTCTCCTTCAAATTCGAAAATCGTTGCTATCGAGACACCTGTCTTTGTGACCAGCTCATGGTCTGCATCGACAAAGGTAAGCGACAGGCATTTCGCCAGCGACTTGCCCACAGTGCTTTTGCCCGCACCCGGCATGCCCACCAGAAAAATATTACGCTGTCTTGTCATGGTTGCAGATCGGAAAAAAGGGCGCAACGCTCAAGGTCGATCATTTGGGCGCGCCAACGACGAAAACAAAACGGGGCGCTAACTATAGCGCCCCGGAGCGGAGAGTTTAAGATTTCTTGTTATTTAGAGCAATTCATTTCCAGAGGTCTGGCTTATCAGCGAATGGTCAGTTGTTCTTTGATGATCCGCGGCGTGATGAAAATCAGCAGCTCCGTCTTGTCTTCCTGTTTCGTTGTGTTCTTGAAGAGATTGCCGATAAAAGGGATATCGCCAAGGAATGGCACTTTAGTAACGTCAGTGCGCGTGATTTGTTCAAATATGCCACCAAGGACAGCTGTGTCGCCGTTATCCACAAGAATTTGCGTCTTCAATGTTTTGGTGTCAATCGAAGGGATCGTTCCGGTTCCCGAGCTCACCAGCTGACCTACGGAATCCTTCTTGATCTCAAGATCCATGATGATTTTGTCATCCGGTGTGATTTGTGGCGTGACGTCCAGCGATAGCACAGCGGGCTTGAAGGTTACAGTCGAACCGCCACTGGCAGCCTGGGTCAGGTACGGTATCTCTGTGCCCTGTGAAATGGTGGCTTTTTTCTTGTCGGCCGTTACGATACGCGGGTTGGATACAACCTTGCCGCGGTTTTCGGACTCGAGCGCAGACAGTTCCAGATTGACGATGTTGCCGTTACCCAGATTCAGGAAGGTAAACGCCAACGACCCCGCCGCGCCAGCCACAGGCAGATTCACGTTATTGCCGGCAAGTGTTGCCGTACCGCTTGCAAAACCTGAAGAAGTCGGGATGCTATTGCCCACACCAAGCCGGCCGTTGCCGATCACATCGTTACTGGCGCCACGGCCCCCGCCCACACCAAACCTCACCCCTAGTTGCCGGCTGAATTTGTCGTCAGCGATTACAATGCGCGCCTCGATCATCACCTGGCGAACCGGTATATCGAGCTGGCTGACCAGTCGACGCACCTCCTCAAGACGAACCGGTACATCCTGTACGAACAAGGTGTTGGTGCGCGGATCGACCGTTGCGGAGCCCCGCTTTGACAGAATTTTCTGTGTGCCACTGGACAGCAGCGTTACCAAGTCGGCAGCCTTGGCGTACGACAGCACGAAGCTTTCCGTGCGTAAAGCTTCCAGCTCGGTAATTTGCTGACTGGCTTCCAGCGCCAGTTTTTCCTTGGTGGCCAATTCATCTGCTGGCGCAATCAAAACCACATTGCCGTTCTTGCGCTTGGAAAGACCTTTTGCCTGCAGAATGATGTCCAAAGCCTGATCCCAGGGCACATCTTTAAGCCGGAGAGTCAAATTGCCACCGACGGTATCGCTGGCGATAATGTTCAGCCCGGTAAAGTCGGCGATCACTTGTAACAGGGCGCGCACTTCAACGCTTTGGAAGTTGAGGGTCAGTTTTTCACCGGTGTAGCCATTGCCCTGAACCAACTTGTTCGGATCTTCTTTCGTCGGTTTGATTTCGACGATGAATTGGGTATCGGTCTGATACGCCGAGTACTCCCACAGGCCCTTGGGCTCAATCACCATGCGTGCGTTGCCACCCTGATCGATAAGGTCGACGGTCTTTACCGGCGTGGCGAAATCATTGACATCGAGGCGACGCAACAGATTCCGCGGTGCATTCGTGTTCACGAAGTCGACAATGACGTTGCGCCCTTGCTGGCGAATATCAATACCGATACCAGGCGACGACAGGTCGACAATAACGCGTCCTTCGCCATTGTTTCCGCGTCGAAAATCGATATCACGAATGCTTTGCTTCTGTGCGTTCGAGGTGGGAGAGGGGTCAGCAAATTTTACGACCTGAGCATTCTCCCTGGTCGCGGCTGGGATTGCGGCATCGACAGTAAGTACCAAGGCATTGCCGTCGAGTGCGGCTGTGTAATTAAGATTGCGTGACAGGTTAAGCACCATGCGCGTTCGGTTGGCAACCTCGACGACGCTGATCGAACGTACGTCGCCTTCGCCTACCTCAACCGTGCTTTTGCCTAGCCCGTTTGCGGTATTTGGGAGATCCAGCGCAATTCTTGCCGGGTTGGCGACCGTGAAGCCCGCCGGAACGTTGGCAAGAGGCGTCTTGAAGTTAACGCGGACAATGACTTTGCCCCCCTGCTGCGTCGAGGTGTTAATCGACTCAAGCAGGTTTTTTTCAGGGTCCTGAGCAAACGCCGCAGCACTGGTAATCAATGCCGAAAACATCAGCATATAACTGGAGAAGCGGGCGGTCCAACCTCGGTGAATTGATGGGGATCGATGGGTATGCATTACGGTTTACCTCCCGTTCCTTCCAGCAGCGGTAAAACGCTTTCGCGTTCTGTCCAGTCGCCCGCTGTATCTTGAACGATTTCTTTGAGTTTAATTTCTGTGTCGGAAATGTTGGTGATCAAGCCAAAATTCTGGCCAATATAATTGCCTTTTTTGACGCGATAAAGCGTTCGGTCGGCGCGCACGAGCGCGTAAGTAACACCTGATTGCTGCAATGTTCCTACCATCTTCAGTTGCTCCAGCGGATAAGTCTCCAAGGGCTCCTTGCGTCGATTCAGATCGGGCGCAAAACCGCCACCGCCCTCCGTTTTTACAGCGAGCTTGCGTGGCCGAAACGGGTCAGGCAGATCAAATCCCTCATAAGCGAATGGTGCAAATGGCCTTACCTGGGGCAATGGGTCAATTTTGCGTGGAACCTTGTCGGACTCCTTAACGAACTGTCGCAAGTCCGAATAGCCTTCTCCGCACGAAGTTAGCAGAAGAAGCGGGGCGAGGATGAGTGCGCGTTTCATTATTGGCCCCCCGCCTTGCCCTTGGCATCTTTTGAAGATTTGCGCTGTGCCGCGATCTCGTCCGGGTCAAGATAGCGATAGGTTTTTGCCACTGCCTCCATCGCCAAGGCGCCGTCTTTAAGGTTGTCCACCTTGAGATCATTCAACAACACGATACGGGGCAACTTCGAAATATCACTCGCGAACGCACCCAGATCATGATAATTGCCCGTAACTTTGAGGCTGATTGGACGCTCAGCGTAAAACTCGGTGAAGTTTTCACTTTGCGACGGTCGGAACAGATCAAATTGAAGACCGCGTCCCAAGCCCGCCTGGTTGATGTCGATGATCAAGGCGTCGACTTCAGATTTTGTAGGTAACTGCTTCAACAAAGCGCCAAACGCCTGTTCAATTTCGGCACGTTGCTGCTGGTATGCCTCCAGGTTGACCGCAAGCTTCTTCTTTTCAAGAAACGTGCCCTTGAGATCGACTTCCTTCTTTTCTTCTTTGCTGAGATCGTCAAGCTGTCCCTGATAGAGACCAAAATAGAATCCGACCAGTACCAGCACTACGATCAAGGCGAGCGACGCGATCTTGAACGGCCAGGGCCAGTTGCCGGGATTTTTGGTGTCAAGTTGCTTAAGTTCTTCTAGCCACTTGTTCATGCTTTTTTCTCCGCAGGCTTGGCGGGGTCTGCCTTGCGAGGCGTGGATTTTCCGCCGTCATCGGCTTTCGGGCGTTTGAGGGAAAAGTCCATGCTGAACTCGTTGGCGCGTTGGCTATTAACCATCACCGCTTTGATTTCAATCAAATTTGGATTTTCCAGATAGGGGGAGGCCTCGATATTTCGCATAAAGGCCGCAACACGGGCATTGGATTGGGCATAGCCGGTTACATTCACTTTAACGCCGGTCTGCTTTATCGACTTCAGATACAAGCCCTCAGGCAGTTGCCTCAATAGCTGATCGAGCAGATAAACCGGGTCAGAGCGGTTGCTCTGCAAGCCCTCAACTACCTGTTTTTTCGCCAGTAGTGAAGCGGTCTCCTCACGGATTTTGCGGATTTCCTCGATTTCCTTGTCGAGCTTGGCGATTTCGGTGGTCAGGTATTTGTTGCGCCCTTTCTGGTTCTCGACTTGACTGTCGAACACAAACCAGAGCAAACCGGCGACTGACAGCGCAATCATGGCGGCAAACGCCGCCAAGGTTACAAACTGTTTCTGCCGCGCCTTGCGTTTTTCTTCGCGGTGGGGGAGTAAGTTTATGCGAATCATGCGGGGTCAAACCTTCTCATCGCGAGGCCGCAAGCGACCATCAGTGCCGGTGCATCAATGGTCAGCTGACGAGGCTTGATTTTTGCAGACAACGCCATATTGGCGAACGGATTTGCCACGATGGTGTGAACCTGGGTGCGCTGGGCTACCATTTCTTCAAGCCCGTCCAAGGCCGCGCAACCGCCCGACAATACGACGTGATCGACCTTATTGAACTGGGTTGAGGTAAAAAAGAACTGTAGCGCCCGGGTAATTTCCAGCACAATTTTTTCGTTGAATGGCTGCAAAACGTCCGGACCATAGTTATCCGGAAGTCCACCCGACTTCTTGGCGACTTCCGCTTCTTCAATCGGCATGCCGAATTGGCGGGAAATATCCTGAGTCAGTTGAAATCCGCCCAGCTGCTGTTCGCGGGCATAAACCGATTGGTCAAGATGCATTACGGTGACTCGCGTCGTTTGCGCGCCGATATCAATAATTGCCGTAACGTCTTTGTCGTCAATGCCGGAAGAAGTACCCTTGATCATCTCGAATGCGGTCAATGCGGCATAGGATTCGACATCCATCACGCTTGTTTTCAGACCGGCGGCTTCCGCGATCGCAACGCGGTCTTCAATTTTTTCCTTGCGCGATGCCGCAATCAGGACTTCCACTTCTTCGTCGCTATTGGGGGCCGGGCCGATTACCTGGAAATCCAGGTTCACCTCGTCCAGGCTGAACGGAATGTATTGGTTGGCTTCCGACTGGACTTGATATTCCATATCGTCTTCGCGCTGGTTGGCCGAAAGCAGCACCTTCTTGGTAATGACGGCTGCGGACGGCAAGGCGAGCGCCACATTCTTGATACGCGTTGCCATTTGCTTATGGGCGCGCTTCATGACCTCACCGGCAGCCTCAATATTGGCAATATTGCCGTCGGTAACCGTATCTTTGGGGAGCGGTTCGATGACATATCGCTCAACCCGGTACAAACCCCTGCCGGCATCGGCGATCTCGACCATCTTGATATAGGACGAACTGATATCGACCCCAATCAAAGGCGGTGTCTTGGCACTCAAAAACTCGAACTTGGAAGCCAGCTTTTCGTTCAGCATGGTGGTTGGACGACCCTTTTGTTGATCGGAAGTTACGGCCGACTACGCACAAATTACATTAAAT
>JANMXS010000029.1:0-6377 GCA_031394335.1 Burkholderiales bacterium | reverse complement strand
CGTCTTTCTGAGAATGGGGTGGAACAACGGCAAGACAGAAACATTTGCATTCACCGAAATCGATTCCACCGTTGCCGTCGGCGCACAACTGTCGGGCGTTCATTGGGGTCGTACCGAAGACCGCCTCGGCGTCGCTTTCGTGAGTAACGGCTTGTCCAAAGAGCATCGTGACTATCTGGCGGCCGGCGGCACCGGGTTCGTGCTGGGCGATGGCGCCTTGCGCTATGGTCGCGAGCAAATCGTCGAGGCCTACTACCGTATTGCCCTGATGAAACATGTCCAGCTCTCGCCGGATTTCCAGTACATCCGCAACCCCGGCATGAACAGTGATCGTGGCCCGGTCAAGTTCGTCGGTTTTCGTTTACATATTGAATATTGAGAGGTGATGCCATGTCCAATGTGACCAAGCGCCGCGACATGCTCGATTTCATCCAGCGAAAATTGGGCACGGTCGATCAGGCCGCCACCCGCAACAGCGACTTGCTCAGGGATATTGCTTCCTGCGACCAGGACAATGTGCTTGCGGCGCTTAAATCTGCTCCTGGCGGAATAAGTGAAATGGAAGCGACCGCCCGCCTGCGCGAGCACGGCCTCAACGAGGTCGCGCGCGAACAGCGGATTAGCTGGCCGCGCCAATTGCTGCGCGCCTTCAACAATCCGTTCAACATCCTGTTGATCGTGCTTGCCGTCATCTCGTATGTAACAGACGACATGAAAGCCACCATCATCCTGACGGTGATGGTCGCGCTAAGCTCGCTGCTGCGCTTCGTTCAGGAGTTCCGTTCCAGCAAGGCCGCCGACCGCTTGCAGGCGATGGTGCTCACCACCGCGTCGGTAAAGCGCGTGGATGATCTCCAGATCGCTGCTGCAGAATATGCAGACAAGGTTGGCATTGCCCGACGTGCCGCCGGCAATGAAACCCGCGAGATTCCGATCAAGTACCTCGTTCCGGGCGACATCGTGCGCCTCTCGGCCGGCGATATGATCCCCGCCGATGTGCGGCTGTTGTCGGCAAAGGATTTGTTTATTAGCCAGGGCCCATTGACCGGCGAAGCCTATCCGGCAGAAAAAACTGCCGACCCAATTGCGGCGCGCGGCAATAATCCGCTGGAACTTTCCAACCTCTGCTTCATGGGCTCCAATGTCGTTAGCGGGTCGGCTACCGCGGTGGTGGTAACGACTGGCGCCCAGACTTATTTTGGCGGACTTTCCCACAAGATTGTCGGACACCGCGAGCCCACCGAATTCGACAAAGGCATTCACCAGGTAAGCTGGCTCCTGATCCGCTTCATGCTGGTGATGGTACCCATCGTTTTTCTTATCAACGGGATCACCAAGCACGATTGGGCCGAGGCTTTCTTGTTCGCTATCGCCATCGCCGTTGGACTTACACCGGAAATGCTGCCGATGATTGTGACCGGTACGCTGGCGAAGGGCGCGGTGACCATGTCGCGCCGCAAAGTTATTGTGAAGCGCCTGAATTCCATCCAGAATTTTGGCGCCATGGATGTACTTTGCACCGATAAAACCGGCACGCTCACCCAGGACAAAATCATCCTGGAACGGCATGTAGACGTGTTCGGCGAGTCTTCCCCGGAAGTTCTGAAGCACGCCTATCTGAACAGCTACTACCAGACAGGACTGAAGAATTTGCTCGACGTCGCCGTGCTGAAGCACGCCGAGATGGTGGACGAACTCAAGCTGCCTGGCAGTTATCGGCTGGTCGATGAGATTCCGTTCGACTTTGTGCGTCGCCGCATGTCGGTGGTTGTCAACGAGCGCGAAGACCATAACGAGTTGATCTGCAAAGGAGCTGTCGAGGAAATTTTCGCGGTCAGCACGCGCGTTCGACTGGCGGAAAAGGTCGTTATGCTAAACGATGAATTGAAGGCCAGGATCCGGGAAGTGGTTTATAGATTCAACGAGGATGGCCTGCGTGTCATCGCTGTTGCCTATAAAGAAACCTCTCCGGTACAGGGAATTTACGGCGTCAAGGACGAATGCGATCTCGTTTTGCTCGGTTTTATCGCCTTCCTCGATCCACCCAAGGAAAGCGCTGGGCCGGCAATCAAGGCGCTTAATCTACATGGTGTCCAGGTAAAAATCCTGACGGGCGATAACGATGTCGTGGCCAGGAAGATTTGCAAGGATGTCGGCATCGACACCGATCAACTTTTGCTCGGCAGTGAAATCGATCAGCTCGACGATGTCGAGCTGTCGGTGCTGGTCGAGCGCACGTCCATCTTCGCCAAGCTGTCGCCGACGCAAAAGGAACGCATCGTCCGCATCTTGCAAAAAAATGGACACGTTGTCGGCTTTTTGGGGGACGGCATCAACGATTCCCCGGCCTTGCGCACTGCCGATATCGGCATCTCGGTCGATACTGCCGTCGACATCGCCAAGGAGTCTGCCGACATCATCCTGCTTGAGAAGAACCTGATGGTATTGGAAGAAGGCGTGATCGAGGGGCGCCGCACCTTCGGCAACATCACCAAGTACATCAAGATGGCGGCCAGCTCCAATTTCGGCAATATGTTCAGCGTGCTTGGCGCAAGTATCTTCCTGCCGTTCCTGCCGATGCTGCCGATCCAGATACTGGTGCAGAATCTGCTTTATGACATTTCACAGGTGGCCATTCCATTTGACGAAGTGGACCCGGAATTCTCCGAAAAACCACGCAAGTGGGAAATCGGCAATCTGGCGCGCTTCATGTTCTTTATCGGGCCGATCAGCTCGATCTTCGACTATGCAACCTTCGGCGTCATGTGGCTCGTGTTCGCGGCCAATACGCCAGAGTCGCAGTCGCTGTTTCAGTCAGGCTGGTTCGTCGAAGGGCTGCTCTCGCAGACCTTGATCGTGCACATCATCCGCACCGGGAAAATTCCGTTTGTCCAGA
The DNA here is from genome assembly GCA_031394335.1 of Burkholderiales bacterium. Lineage (GTDB taxonomy): Bacteria > Pseudomonadota > Gammaproteobacteria > Burkholderiales > Usitatibacteraceae > UKL13-2. The sequence goes on along the minus strand of JANMXS010000029.1, from coordinate 3,481 downwards.
GCCGCGCGGCGGCGCCACTGTTGTTGATGACCGTCGCCATCATGCTGATCGGCATGTACATTCCATTTTCGCCGCTGGCACCGATGATCGGCTTGCAACCATTGCCTGGCGCCTATTTTGTGTGGCTGGTTGGCATTCTGTTCGCCTATGCGGCACTGACACAGTGGGTCAAGGTGTGGTTCATTCGGCGCTACGGATTCAATTGATTTAAAACTTCAAGCCTGGCGGCCATCAGGGCGTCAAATTCAGGAAATGCTCACGGTAATACTTGAGTTCCTCGATGCTTTCGTAAATATCCGCCAACGCTTCGTGCTTGCCGTGCTTTTTCATGCCCGACATGATCTGCGGTTTCCAGCGCTTGGCCAATTCTTTAAGCGTGGAGACATCGAGGTTGCGGTAGTGGAAGTAAGCCTCCAGTCGCGGCATCCAGCGCGCCATAAAGCGCCGGTCCTGGCAGATTGAATTGCCGCACATCGGCGAGGTGCTGCTCGGCACATGCAGCTTCAGGAACTCGATCATCTGCGCTTCAACCTGCTCGGCGCTGAATGCCGAGGCCTTGACCTTGTCGATCAAGCCGGATTTCTTGTGGGTGGACTTGTTCCATGAATCCATGCCGTCGAGCACTTCATCAGGCTGGTGGACCACCAGTACCGGCGCCTCGGCGATGGTGTTGAGTTGCGCGTCGGTCACGACCAGGGCGACTTCGATGATACCGTCGCGCTCGGGGACGAGGCCGGTCATCTCCATATCGATCCAGACAAGGTTATTTTGGTCTTGGGGCATATTGGGCCGTAAAATGGTGGGGATGACTCATTTTCTCATGAAGGCCACGCTTTGACCGCTTCCATCCTCACCATATTGTTTCTTGTCTTTCTGGGCGCCATGCTGGCGTTTCAAACCTGGCTGTCCCTGCGCCATTTGCGCCATGTCAGCACCCATCGAGAACAGGTTCCGGCTGAATTCACCGACGCCATCACCCTGGAGGCCCATCAGAAGGCCGCCGATTACACCGCCGACAAAGTGCGCCTCGGCATCGTCGAGCGCCTGGTCGATGCGGCCGTGCTGCTGTTGCTGACCCTGGGCGGCGCGCTGCTGTATATCAGCACACTCACCAGCGCCTGGCTGGACAATCGTTATGCCGCCGGCATCGCGCTGGTGTTCGGCGTGATGATCGCGTCCTCGATCTTCTCGATGCCCTTCGATCTCTACCGTACCTTCGTGCTCGAAGCGCGCTATGGCTTCAACAAGGTGACGTTCAAGCTCTACCTGCTCGACGCCTTGAAGGGCATGCTGCTGGGCGCCGCCATTGGCGTGCCCCTGCTACTGGCAACTTTCTGGCTGATGGAAAAAATGGGTGCGTTGTGGTGGCTGTATGTATGGCTGATGTGGCTGGGTTTCAGCCTGCTGATGATCGCGGTCTACCCGAATTTCATCGCCCCATTGTTCAACAAGTTTTCACCACTGGCCGACGAGAGCCTGAAGCAACGCATCGAAGCCCTGCTGAAACGCTGCGGCTTCACCTCCAGCGGCTTGTTCGTGATGGATGGTTCCAAGCGCTCCAGTCACGGCAACGCCTATTTCACCGGCTTCGGCAATACCAAGCGCATCGTGTTTTTCGATACCCTGATCGAGCGCCTGTCACCGACCGAAATTGAAGCGGTGCTGGCGCATGAGCTCGGCCACTTCAAGCGCAAGCATATTTACAAAATGATGGCCGGACAATTTCTGCTGACCCTGGTGATCCTGGCTGCGATGGGCTGGGTGATCGACAAGCCATGGTTCTACGCCGGGCTCGGCGCACCATTGGATGGCCGCCCGCCCGTTGCGCTCTCGCTGATGCTGTTTTTCCTGGTGCTGGGCGTGTTCACCTTCTGGCTCACGCCGATCGGCAGCCTGCTGTCGCGCAAACATGAATTCGAGGCCGATGCCTATGCCGCCGAGCAGACCCATGCCGGCGATCTGGTGACCGCGCTGGTGAAACTTTATCGCGATAATGCGTCTACATTGACACCCGACCCGCTGCACTCTGCCGTTTACGATTCGCATCCGCCCGCAGCTATCCGCATTGCCCACCTGAAATCGCTGTCCTTTCCGGCGACCCCGACATGACCTCTCTCGCTCAACAGAAATGCGCACCCGGTGGCCAAGCCAAGGCCTTGTCCGATGCGGACATCGCCAGGCACCTCGCCACGCTACCCGGCTGGCAACGCGAGGGCCAGGAACTGCGCAAGACCTTCGGTTTCAAGAATTACCACGAGACCATCGCCTTCGTGAACGCCAGCGCATGGGTATCGCATCGCGAAGATCATCACCCCGATATGAGCGTGCATTACAACCGCTGCGTGGTGGCCTATTCGACGCACGACGCCGGCGGCATCACCCTCAACGATTTCATCTGCGCCGCCAAGCTCGACGCGCTGTTCACGTTATGAAGGGCACCGTCACCGGCGATTTCGGTCGCGATTTTTTGGTTGAAATTGACGACCACACCCAACTCACCTGCTCGCGCAAAGGCAAAAAACAGGACGTCACCTGCGGCGACGATGTCGAGGTATCGATCACCTCGCCGGGCAATGGCCGCATTGATAACGTCTACCCGCGCCGCAATGTGCTGTTCCGCACCGATGCCTGGCGCGAGAAAACCCTGGCGGCGAATATCGACCAGGCGATCATCATCATCGCGCCGCGCCCGACCTTCAGCGAGACGTTTTTGAGCCTGTGCCTGATGGCCTGCGAAACTGCCGACATCGCCCCCATCATCATGCTCAACAAGAAAGATCTGCCGGAATACGAGGCCGCCAAGGCCAGCCTCAAACCGTATGAGAACATCGGCTACAAGGTGCTGCCGATGTCGGCCAAGTTCGATATCGAGCCGCTACGCCCCTATCTGGTCGGCAAGAAGACGCTATTGGTCGGACAATCCGGCATGGGCAAATCGCGCACCGTCAATCATCTGTTAATGCGCGATGTGGCCAAGGAAGCGATCTTTTCCGAGGCACTCGATTCCGGCAAACACACCACCACCTATACCCGCCTGTATTGGCTGGACGATCGCAGCGCGATTATCGATTCGCCGGGCCTGCAGTCCTTCGGCCTGTTCCATTTGAGCGACGACGATATCGCCTACGCGATGCCGGAATTCCGTCCCTATATCGGCACCTGCAAGTTCAGCAACTGCGTGCACCTGACCGAGCCCGGCTGCGCCGTTACAGCGGCCGCCGAAGCCGGCGAAATTTATCCGGCGCGCCTTGCCTTCTACCAGGCCTTGATCGAGCAGCAGCAGGAGCTGCGCGGCTCGCATCCGGAGTGGAAGCGCCCGTAATCGGCAACGGGGTTGGACGACGCCTCACCTCGCACAAATAAAAACGCCCTTGACGGGCGTTTTTTATTTTGCGGCGATCACGATCAGCGTTGCTGATCTGGCAGATTGAGGTCGCTAAAGCGCCGTGTTCCAACATGGGCAGCCTGATTGCACCATTCC
>JANMXS010000028.1:0-3888 GCA_031394335.1 Burkholderiales bacterium | reverse complement strand
GGCGTGAAACTCGCGCCGGCCGGTATCACTGTCAAACAATTGATCGAGCAATTCTGCGGCGGCATGCAGGCCGGGCATGAGTTCTACGCCTATCTGCCGGGCGGCGCATCCGGCGGCATCCTGCCGGCCAGCATGGGTGATATCCCGCTCGATTTCGACACCCTGCAACCCTATGGCTGTTTCATCGGCTCGGCGGCGGTGGTGATTCTTTCCAACCGGGACAAGGCGCGTGATGCCGCATTGAACCTGATGAAATTCTTCGAGCATGAAAGCTGCGGGCAGTGCACGCCCTGCCGCGTCGGCACCGAAAAAGCGGTAAAGCTGCTGGAAGAAACCAAGTGGAAAACCGGGCTGCTGGAAGAGCTCTCGCAGGTGATGGTCGATGCCTCGATCTGCGGCCTCGGCCAGGCCGCGCCGAACCCGATCCGCTGCGTGGTCAAACATTTTGCGCACGAAATTTCCTAGATCGAACGAGATCGTGCCTGTTACATCGACCAACATTAAATTGCCGGTTCCCCCCTTTGTAAAAGGGGGGCTAGGGGGGATTTTGCGGTGGTCACTGATTGGCAACGATTGCAAATCCCCCTCAATCCCCCTTTTACAAAGGGGGAAGTACTTCGCTTTGCATATCGCGAATATGTACTTTTGCCCTCCCCAGTTTCGGACAGCAGCAATTTCCCAGAGAACGCCATGAACGCATTCACCGATCCCATTATTGAGCGCAAGTTGGTCAAGTTCACGCTCGACGGCAACAAGGTCAGCGCCTTTGAAGACCAGACCCTGATTGAAATTGCCAAGCAGCACGGCAAGGACATTCCGCATCTCTGCTACAAGGAAGGCTATCGCCCCGACGGCAATTGCCGCGCCTGTGTGGTCGAGATCAAGGGCGAGCGCGTGCTGGCGCCTTCGTGCTGCCGCCATCCATCCAACAATATGGAAGTGACCACCGATTCGCCGCGCGCCCTGAGCTCGCAAAAAATGGTGATGGAATTGCTGGTGGCCGATGCGCCGCCGAAAGATTACAAACCCGAAGGCAATGAATTGCTGAAGTGGGCCAAAGAATTGGGCGTTAACAAATCGCGCTTCTCGCCGCGCACCCAGCCGAATCCAGACTTCTCGCATCCGGCGATGACCGTCAATCTCGATGCCTGCATCCAGTGCACGCGCTGCGTGCGCGCCTGCCGCGAAGAGCAGGCCAATGATGTGATCGGCTACGCCTTCCGCGGCGCGCATTCGAAGATCGTGTTCGACCAGGATGACCCGATGGGCGCATCCACCTGTGTGGCCTGCGGCGAATGCGTGCAAGCCTGCCCGACCGGTGCACTTGCTCCCGCCAAGGAGGCCTACCAGATCAAGGCCGACAAGAAGGTCGATTCGGTGTGCCCGTATTGCGGTGTCGGTTGCCAGCTGACCTATCACGTCAAGGACAACAAGATCATCCGTGTCGAGGGCCGCGATGGCCCGTCGAATCACGAACGCCTGTGTGTGAAGGGCCGCTACGGTTTCGATTACGCGCATCACAAGCAGCGCCTCACCAAGCCGCTGATCCGCAAAGCCGGCGTGCCGAAAACCGCCGACTTCAATATGGACCCGGAAAACTGGCGCGATGTATTCCGCGAAGCGAGCTGGGATGAGGCGCTCGATCTCGCTGGCCTGACGCTCGCCAAGATTCGCGACACCCACGGCAAGAACGCGCTGGCCGGCTTCGGCTCGGCCAAGGGCAGCAATGAAGAAGCCTATCTGTTCCAGAAACTGGTGCGCGTAGGCTTCGGCACCAATAACGTCGACCATTGCACGCGCCTCTGCCATGCCTCCAGCGTGGTGGCACTGCTCGAAGGTGTCGGTTCCGGCGCAGTGTCGAACCAGGTGTCGGATGTAGCCAAGGCTGAAGTGATTTTCCTGATCGGCGCCAACCCGACCTCGAACCATCCGGTGGCGGCAACCTGGATCAAGAACGCGGCGCGCAATGGCGCGAAATTGATCGTCGCCGATCCGCGCAAGAACGATATCGCCCGCCATGCCTGGCGCTATCTGCAGTTCAAGCCGGATATGGACGTGGCGATGCTCAACGCGATGATCTATACCATCATCGACGAGGGCCTGGTGAACGAAGAGTTCATCAAGAACCGCACCCACAACTATGAAGCGCTGAAAGAAAACGCCAAGGGCTTTTCGCCCGAAGCGATGGCGCCCCTGTGCGGTATCCCGGCCGAGACGCTGCGCGAAGTGGCACGTGCCTATGCCAGCAGCAAGGCCTCGATCATTTTGTGGGGCATGGGCATCTCGCAGCATGTGCACGGCACCGACAATGCACGCTGTTTGATCGCGCTCACGCTGATGACCGGCCAGGTCGGCAAGCCCGGCTCCGGCCTGCATCCGTTGCGCGGCCAGAACAATGTGCAGGGCGCCTCCGATGCCGGTTTGATCCCAATGATGTTCCCGGATTACAAGCGCGTCGATAATCCCGAGGCACATGCGCGTTTCGAGAAATTCTGGAACACCAAGCTCGATCCCAAGCCCGGTCTCACCGTGGTTGAAATCATGGATGCCGCTTACGACGGCAAGATCAAGGGCATGTACGTGATGGGTGAAAACCCGGCGATGTCCGATCCTGACGCCAACCATGCACGCGGCGGTTTGGCCAAGCTCGAGATGCTGGTGGTGCAGGATATTTTCCTGACCGAAACCGCCTACCTTGCCGATGTGGTGCTGCCGGCGTCCGCCTGGCCGGAAAAAACCGGCACCGTCACCAATACCGATCGCATGGTACAGCTCGGCCGTCGCGCCCTCGATATGCCCGGCGATGCGCGCCAGGATTTGTGGATCGTGCAGCAACTCGCCAAGCGACTCGGCCTCGACTGGAATTATCCGGGCGAAGAGAGCGGCATCGCGGCAGTGTATGAGGAGATGCACAACGCCATGGATTCGATCGCGGGTATTTCCTGGGAGCGTCTGAATCGCGAATCCTCGGTGACCTATCCCTGTGCCGGCGACGACGATCCCGGCCAGCCGGTGGTGTTCATCGATAATTTCCCGACCCAGGATGGCCGCGCCAAGTTCGTGCCGGCCGACATCATCCCGGCCAATGAACGCCCCGATGAGGAATACCCCTTCGTGCTCATCACCGGCCGCCAGTTGGAGCATTGGCACACCGGCTCGATGACGCGCCGCGCCACCGTGCTCGATGCGCTGGAACCGGAAGCGGTGGTCAGCATGAACCCGCTGGACCTGCGCCACATCAGCGCCTTCGCCGGCGACCTTATCACCATTGAATCGCGTCGCGGCAAGATTGCGCTGATGGCGCGCGCCGACGAAGGCATCCCGATCGGCTCGATCTTCATCCCCTTCGCGTATTACGAAGCCGCCGCCAATATGCTCACCAATCCCGCGCTTGACCCTTTCGGTAAGATCGCGGAAGTGAAGTATTGCGCGGTGCGTGTCAGCAAGGGTGGGAAAGCGATTGAAACTTCAAGCTATGGGGGCGGGCAGTCGTTTGTGGCTGAGATGAAAGAGGCGGCGAACGACGCGGCGGAGTAAGTTTTTCGCTGATTCCGAAAGGTAGTAAAACGCCGCAATGGAAACGTTGCGGCGTTTTTTTATTTCAGCGCCAATTGCAGTCAACGAAAATAAAGACAGCCGTAGGTCGGGTTAGCAGTTTCATCGCGTAACCCGACAATCCCGGTTTCAACAAGGGCATTGGGCGCGATCGTGGGCGTGTTGGGTTACGTCGCGAACAGCCGCGCCTACCCCAACCTACATGACTGTCCCGCCAGTCCGAAGTAAGATACGCCATCCAAAATAACCAGAAGCCCTCCGCCATGCGCCCACTGCACAAACTTCTGCTTTGCCTCATCGCCGCATTTACCACTGCTGCCAATGCGTCCACCC
>JANMXS010000027.1:0-34391 GCA_031394335.1 Burkholderiales bacterium | reverse complement strand
GCCATGTGCGGCATCACCGCCATCAAACCGACCTATGGCCGCGTCTCGCGCTACGGCATGATCGCCTTTGCCTCCAGCCTCGATCAGGGCGGGCCGATGGCGCGCTCGGCCGAGGATTGTGCGCTGATGCTCGATGCCATGGCCGGCTTCGATGAAAAAGATTCAACCAGCGTGCCGCGCGCGGAAGAACGCTTTACGCGATATCTGACACCAGACAGCGCGCCGCTCGCCGGCCTGCGCATCGGCGTTCCCAGGGAATTTTTCGGTGCAGGCTTGTCGGCAGAAGTTGGTGATGCCGTTAGTGCTGCCATTGCCGAATTCGAAAAACTGGGCGCCACCCGCGTCGATATTTCCCTGCCGCGTACCGCGCTGGCCATACCTGCCTACTACGTGATTGCGCCGGCTGAAGCATCGAGCAATCTGTCGCGTTTCGACGGCGTGCGTTATGGCCACCGTGCCGGCGAATATAAGGATTTGGCAGACATGATTGCCAAGTCACGCGCGGAGGGATTCGGTGCCGAAGTGAAGCGGCGCATCCTGGTGGGTGCCTATGTGCTCTCGCATGGTTATTACGATGCTTATTATCTGCAGGCGCAAAAAGTACGGCGCCTGATTTCGCAGGATTTCCAGGCGGCGTTCACGCGTTGCGATTTGATTCTGGGGCCGGTCGCACCGACCACCGCGTGGACCATTGGCGCGAAATCGAACGATCCGGTGGCGATGTATCTGGAAGATATTTTTACCTTGGGCGTGAGCCTCGCCGGCTTGCCGGGCATGTCGGTGCCCTGCGGTTTCGGCGCCGGCAATCTACCGGTGGGCCTGCAGATCATCGGCAATTATTTCGACGAGGCGCGCATGCTGGGTGTCGCACACCAGTACCAGCAAGTGACGGACTGGCATACGCGCCGGTCCGGAGGTAATAAATGATGGAATGGGAAGTCGTCATCGGGTTGGAAACACACACGCAACTCTCCACCGCATCGAAAATTTTTTCAGGGTCGGCAACCGCCTTCGGTGCCGCGCCAAACACGCAAGCGAACGTGGTCGATCTGGCGCTGCCGGGCACCCTGCCGGTGATGAATCGCGCTGCAGTGGAACGCGCCATCATGTTCGGCCTCGCCGTGGGCGGCAAAATCGCGTCGCACTCGGTGTTCGCGCGCAAGAATTATTTTTATCCCGATCTGCCCAAGGGCTACCAGATCAGCCAGTACGAATTGCCGGTGGTAGTCGGCGGAACCGTGCCGATCCAGCTCGATGGTGTCGATAAAACCGTACAGCTGACACGCGCGCACCTCGAAGAAGACGCCGGTAAATCGCTGCATGAAGGGCTCGATACCCAGGGCGTTTCCGGTATCGACTTGAACCGTGCCGGCACGCCCTTGCTGGAAATCGTCACCGAGCCTGATATGCGCAGTGCCGCCGAGGCGGTGGCCTATGCCAAGGCGCTGCATGGCCTGGTTACCTGGCTGGGCATCTGCGACGGCAATATGCAGGAAGGCTCGTTCCGCTGCGACGCCAATGTCTCGGTGCGGCCCAAAGGGCAGAAAGAATACGGCACGCGCTGCGAAATCAAGAATGTGAACTCGTTCCGTTTTCTGGAGCGCGCCATCCAGTACGAAATCCGCCGACAGATCGAACTGATCGAAGACGGCGGCCGCGTGGTCCAGGAAACGCGGCTCTACGATGCCGATCGCGACGAGACCCGCTCGATGCGCAGCAAGGAAGACGCGATGGACTATCGCTATTTTCCGGACCCGGATTTATTGCCGCTGGTGATTTCTGATGAATGGATCAAGCAAATTAAGTCTGAAATGCTGATTGACGAAAATGATGAATTCAGTCTTGACGTGCCTGCACGGATGGCAAAATGGCTTGTGTCTGAGTATCAAATTTCTCCCGTTGATGCCCGATCATTAACCGCTGATAAAGCAATTTGTGATTATTTCCGAGGCCTAATTCAAAATGGGCCAATGATCAAATTGAAAGACGGTTTTCGTGTGCCCGCCGACCCCAAACTTTGCGCCAACTTTGTGATTGGCGATTTTAATAAGAAACGAAATGAATCAGATGATCAGTATTGGGAATACTGGGTAAGTGATGCGACTGCGGGACGACTATTAGAACGTGTCCACGACCAGACAATTTCGTTGAAAACTGCCCGAGAATTATTTGGCGAATTCTGGGACGAAGATAGGTTGGGCAATCGCGGTATGCGTGGGGCCGATGCTGTAGACGAGATCATTCAACTTCGTGGCCTTGCGCAGGTGTCCGACGCTGGCGCCATCGAGAAAATTATCGACGACGTTCTCGCCGCGAATCAAAAATCGGTCGACGAATTCAAATCCGGCAAGGAAAAGGCATTCCAGGCGTTGGTCGGACAGGTGATGAAGGCCTCAAAAGGCAAAGCCAATCCGGCGCAGGTGAACAGCCTCCTGAAAAAGAAACTGGCCGGCTAGCGCGCAACCGTGCGTTTCTCGGGAACAGCTGCGGGAGCGGTGGCTGGCGGTGGATTGCCGACTGAATCGACCAGGGTGCCTGGTTGCATGCCGGCCTTCATCTTTTTCCAACGCGCTTTATCGGCATCATAACGGGCCACGATCGCAACCTTGTCGTGCTCCACCCGCGACACTTCCTCATCCAGCCCGCTGCGATCAGCATTCGCGCGCGACAATGCCTGGGTCAAGCGCTCGGGGACTTCGGTGGTCTTGGCAGTCTTGCTGCCCTTGGCGTTCCCGCCCTTGCTGTTCTTGGTGCCGGCGCCTTCATAAAATTCTATGTCAACCTTGAGCTTCGCCAGTTGTATATCGACTTCGACAATACGCTGTTTCAGGGTCATGATGCGCGCGTCCAACTGTACGAGATCGCGGTCGCGTGATACGTCAAACTCGCGTTCCGAGCCAAAGGTAGACAACAGCGCCAGATCTTTCTGCCGTTGTTCTGCAGTGCGACGCTGTCCTTCGGCTTGCCGGAGGCGCTCTTCTTCGCGCGCTTTCAGCTGCTCCGGCGTCAATGGCGCGTCGTATTTGCGGATAAGGCTGCCGGTCTTGGACATCTCCGTTACTTCCTTCTTTGCGCATTGCGGCGGCATGGTGTCGCCGTAATGCGTCACGCCTTTTTCATCGACGCATTTGAACGTGGCCTGTGCCGACACCACGGTCGACAGGCTGGTGGCGAGAAGGCAGGCTAAAAATAGTTTCATGCGCAATGAGGTTTCAGGTTGGCGAAGCGCCGAATTCGCGTCGATACGCTTCAATTTTTTCCAGTTTAGCGTTTTCTGCTGTGCTGCGTGTGGGGTTTTGGGCCAGGTAGGCGACGACATCCTGCAAGGCGGCTACGGCAATAACGGGGATACCGTGCATCTGGCTGACTTCCTGTGCGGCGGACAGTGAGCCGCCCCCACGTTCCTGACGATCCAGCGAAATGATGACGCCCGCCGGGGTGGCGCCCGCCGCCGCAATGATTTCCACCGATTCGCGCACCGAGGTGCCGGCGGAAATGACGTCATCGATGATCAGTACCCGGCCTTTGATAGGCGCGCCGACGGTGGCGCCACCCTCGCCGTGGTCCTTGACCTCCTTGCGGTTGTAGGCATAGGGCACGTTGCGACCGCGTTCGGCCAGCGCCAGCGCGGTTATGGCGGCGAGGATGATGCCTTTGTAAGCCGGGCCGAACAGCATATCGAAGCGGATGCCGGAGGATTCGATGGCGTCGGCGTAGAACGTGGATAAGGCACGCAGCGAGGCGCCATCGTTGAACAAGCCGGCGTTGAAAAAATACGGCGACAGGCGGCCTGCCTTGGTCTTGAATTCACCGAAGCGCAGTACGTCCTGCTGAATGGCGAAGGCGACAAAATTTTTACGGGAATCGGCGGGTGAGGGCATGAATTTTGTGAAAATGGGTTGACGTGGAATTCGGATCCGCGATGCGCGGATTTCGTGGCTTGCAATGACCAGCCAGACATCGATCTGCAAAACAACTCGCGCCTTTGGGCAACTTTGCCGCGATAATGGCGGTTTTCCCCCGCATTTTCAACGTAAATTCCATGCGCATCATCACCGTCAACTGCAACGGCATCCGCTCGGCCACCACCAAGGGCATGTTCACCTGGTTGAAACAGCAGAAAGCCGACGTGATCTGCTTCCAGGAAATCAAGGCGCTGGAGAGCGATATTCCGCCCGAGGCGCAGCCGTGGAAGGGCTGGCATGCGTTTTATCACCCAGCCGAAAAAAAAGGCTATGCCGGGGTGGCGCTGTACAGCCGGCATGAGCCTGATCGCTTGCAGATCGGCACCGGCATTGAATGGATCGATGCCGAAGGTCGCTACCTGCAAGCCGACTTCGGCAATCTGAGCGTGATTTCGCTGTACCTGCCCTCGGGTTCGGCGTCGGAAGCAGCCCAGGCTAAAAAATTCCGCTTCCTCGAAGCGTTCATGCCGTATTTGCAGAAGCTGAAAAAAAGCGGGCGCGAGGTGGTGATTGTCGGTGACTGGAATATCGCGCACCATGAGATCGATTTGAAAAACTGGCGCGGCAACAAAAAGAATTCCGGTTTCCTGCCCGAAGAACGCGCCTGGCTGACCAGGCTATTCGATGAAGTCGGCTATGTCGATGCATTCCGCCGTCTGGTGGCGCTGCCGGATCAATACACCTGGTGGTCGGCACGCGGCGCGGCGCGCGAGAACAACGTCGGTTGGCGTATCGACTATCACATCTGCACCCCGGGCATTGCCGCGGTCGCCAAATCGGCCCGCATCCATACCGCCGATTATTTCAGCGACCACGCGCCCTTGACCATCGATTACGACTACACGCTTAAATAACAAATACAGAATCCCGGCCCAATGCTCAAGCTCAGTAATCTCACCCTCGCCCGCGGCGTCAAACGCCTGCTGGAAAACGCCAATCTCACCCTGTTTCCCGGCCACAAGGTGGGGCTGATCGGGCCGAATGGTTGCGGTAAATCCAGCTTGTTCGCGCTTATCCGCCACAAGATTTCGCAGGATTCGGGCGAGTTCGAAATGCCGGCCAAATGGGTGATCGCACACGTCGCGCAGGAGACGCCCCACTCGGAGCGTAGCGCGCTCGACTACACCATGGACGGCGATATTGAATTGCGCGAAGTGGAAGCGGCGCTGGCCAAGGCCGAGCATGACAATGCCGCCGGCGAAAAGTTGGCCGAACTGCATGAACATTTCGATCATATCGGCGGCTATCAGTCGAATTCACGCGCGGCCTCGCTGCTGTCGGGCTTGGGCTTTTCCGACGAGCAAATGCAACAGCCGGTCGCAACCTTCTCCGGCGGCTGGCGCATGCGCCTCAACCTCGCACAGGCGCTGATGTGCCGTTCCGACTTGTTGCTGCTCGATGAGCCCACCAATCACTTGGATCTCGATGCGGTGATGTGGCTGGAGGACTGGCTGGCGCAGTACGCGGGTACGCTATTGCTGATTACACACGATCGCGATTTTCTCGACGCGGTGGTGACGACCATCGTGCATCTCGATAACCAGAAGCTCAACGAGTACGGCGGCAATTATTCGACCTTCGAACGCACCCGTGCCATGCAATTGGCCTTGCAGGGCTCGGCTTATGCCAAGCAGCAAAAACAGGTCGCGCATTTGCAGTCGTTCATCAACCGCTTCAAGGCCAAGGCGACCAAGGCCAAGCAGGCGCAGAGCCGCATCAAGACGCTGGAGCGGATGGAGCTGATCGCTGCAGCACATGTCGATTCGCCGTTTTCGTTTTCGTTTCGTGAACCGGATGCCAAGCCGCACCAGCTTCTGCATTTGAAGGAGGCCGAACTGGGGTATGGGCAAAAAACCATCCTGCCGAGTGTGGAGTGGCGCTTGTTTTACGGCGACAAGATCGGCTTGCTGGGCCCCAACGGCGCGGGTAAATCCACTCTGGTGAAATCACTCGCTGGCACGCTCGCGCTCAAGCAGGGCGGGCGCTTCGAGGGGCAGGGCCTCAAGATCGGTTATTTCGCGCAGCACCAGATCGAGCAATTGCGCCTCGATGAATCGCCAATCCAGCATATGAAACGCCTCGATCCGCAAACGCGCGAACAGGAATTCCGCAATTTCCTTGGCGGCTTCGACTTCCGCGGCAATAACGCCGATGCCGCGATTGCGCCGTTCTCGGGCGGCGAGAAGGCGCGCCTCGCGCTGGCTTTGTTGGTGTGGCAAAAACCGAATCTGCTGTTGCTGGACGAGCCCACCAACCACCTCGATATCGAAATGCGCGAAGCCGTTGCCGAAGCCCTGCAAGATTTCGACGGTACCTTGGTCGTCGTTGCGCATGATCGGCATTTGCTCAAGGCCTGCGCGGATCAATTGTGGCTGGTCGCGGATGGCAAGGTGGGCGAGTTCGACGGCGATCTCGACGACTATAAAAAATGGGCGCGCGACTACGCCAAGAATCGCGGTAAAAAACCGCAGAACCAGCAAGTACGCGCCTCCCCAGCCAAAAGTGCTCCAAACGGCAAGCTGGACGCGGACCCTGTTGAAACCACTTCGGCCGATCGCAAGGAGCAAAAGAAGCTCGACGCCGATGTGCGGCAGAAGCGCGCCACGGTGCGCAAGCCGCTGGAACAGAAGCTGGCCGAGCTGGAATTGAAAATGAAAGCGGCCACCACCGAGCGCGACAATATCGAGCAGTGGCTTGCCGGCAAGGACGCTTATCTGGAAGAAAACAAACCGCGCCTGCAGGAAATGCTGAAGCGCCAAGGCGAGGTCGTCACCGAGCTGGCCGATATCGAGTGGAAATGGTTCGAAGTACAGAACAAGCTGGAAGAACTGGCGGCATGAGCGACCATCTGGCGCGGCCATGAGCATTCGCGAATACCTGGCAGCGCTGTCGAATCGCCGCATCCTGGTGGTGCTGGTGTTGGGCTTTGCCTCCGGTCTGCCGCTGTCGTTGACCTCATCAACCCTGCAGGCGTGGATGACGGTGGAAGGCGTTGATCTCAAAACCATCGGCATCATCACGCTGGTGGGGCTGCCCTACACCTGGAAATTTCTGTGGGCGCCGTTGATGGATCGCTTTGTGCCGCCTTTGCTCGGGCGCCGCCGTGGCTGGATTGTGGCCACGCAAATTGCGCTGATGATCGGCATCGCGCTGATGGGCGCAACGGATCCTAAATCCGCGCCCTGGGCACTGGCGGCGCTGGCGGTGTTCGTCGCGTTTGCGTCGGCCTCACAGGACATTGTTTACGACGCCTATTCCACTGATGTGCTGCGTGAAAACGAGCGCGGCATGGGGGCGGCGGCCAAGGTGCTGGGCTATCGCATCGCCATGCTGGTATCGGGCGCCTTCGCCTTGATCATCGCGGCGGGCGGCACCCTGTTCGGGCTGGCGACGATAGACGGCATCGGCTGGCAGCAAACCTACTGGCTGATGGCGGGGCTGATGATCATCGGCATGGCGGCCGCCGTGTTCGCGCCCGAGCAGGAGATGATCGCGGTGCCGCCGCGCAGCCTGCAGGAAGCGGTGATGGAGCCGCTGCGCGAATTTTTCTCGCGGCCCGGCGCCTGGTCGCTATTGCTGCTGATCGTGTTGTACAAATTGGGTGATGCGTTTGCGCTGTCGCTGTCGACCACCTTCCTGATTCGCGGTGCCGGTTTTTCGCCTGCCGAGGTCGGCGCGGTCAACAAGGGCATGGGGCTGTTCGCCACCTTGATCGGCGTGGTGTTCGGCGGCGCATTGATGATTCGCCTGGGGCTGTTCAAATCGCTGATCGTGTTTGGCGTGCTGCAGGCGATTTCGAACCTGATGTATATGTGGATCGCGGTGGCCGGCCACGACTACGCGATCATGGTGGCCACTATCGCCAGCGATAATATCTGCGGTGGCATGGGCACCACGGCGTTTGTCGCGCTGTTGATGGCGCTGTGCAATGCGCGCTTCACCGCGACCCAGTTTGCGCTGCTGTCGGCGCTGTCCGCGGTGGGTCGAGTCTATGTCGGTCCGGCTGCCGGTTATATGACCGACCCGACGGGGCTCGGCATGGCGTGGGCGCCGTTTTTCTTTGTCACTTTTCTGAGTGCGCTACCGGGCGTGGCGCTGGCCTGGTGGATGCGCCCGACGATCGAAGCGCTGAGCGTGAAAAAACCGGCAATCAGCGACGTCGATTAAACGTTTCTCGCGCTACCTGGAGAATCGATACAACGCCAGCGTGCCCAGCAGATTCGGCATCATCACTTGCTTGCCAGCATCGTTCAGCACCAGGCGATTGAGCACGTGGTAATTTCGTTCGGCGCAAAACGCCTCAAAATCGGCGATGGTGAACAGATGCACATTGGGCGTGTCGTACCACTGATAGGGCAGGTCTTCCGACACCGGCATGCGGCCACCCAGCGCGATCTGCGCGCGATGTTTCCAGTAGCCGAAATTGGGGAAGGTCACAATGGCGTCGCGACCCACGCGCAGCATTTCGGCGACCACGGCTTCGGTGCGCTTCATCGCCTGCAAGGTCTGCGAGAGGATCACCACATCGAAGGATTGGTCGGCAATTTCGCGCATCCCGGATTCCAGATTGACCTGCACGACATTGACGCCATTCTCGATACATTTGACGATCGAGGCATCGTCGTTCTCGATGCCGTAGCCGGACACGCCGCGCGTATCCTTGAGGTGCGCCAATAGCGAGCCGTCGCCGCAGCCCAGATCAAGCACGCGTGCGCCCTGCGGAATCCACGACGCAATCGCTGCAAAGTCGGTGCGGGTAATCATGCTGCCAGCCTGGAAAAATAGGCGCGCACTACGTTCATGTATTGCGGATCGTCGAGCAGGAACGCATCGTGACCATGCGGCGCATTGATCTCGGCGTAGCTCACGTCTTTCTTTTCATCAAGCAGCGCTTTGACGATTTCGCGCGAACGCGCCGGCGAGAAACGCCAGTCGGTCGTGAAGGACACCACCAGAAATTTGGCCTGCGCGGGTGACAGCGCGCTGGCGAGGCTGCCGCCGTGTTGCGCGGCCGGGTCGTAATAATCGAGCGCCTTGGTGACGCGCAAATAGGTATTGGCGTCGTAGTACTCGCTGACCTTCTCGCCCTGGTAGCGCAGATAGGATTCGATCTGGAACTCGGGCGCGAAGGAAAAATTCTTGCCCTCGCGCAGCTCGCGGCCGAATTTCGTTTCCATCTGGTCGTCGGAAATATAGGTGATATGCCCGATCATGCGCGCCACCGTCAGGCCGTTTTTAGGCAGGGTGCCGCGCTGCGCAAAATTACCGTCGTGAAATTCCGGATCGGTCATGATCGCCTGGCGCGCCACTTCATTGAAGGCGATGTTCTGCGCGGACAGACTCGGTGCGGCCGCGATCACCAGCGCATGTTTAACCCGCTGCGGATAGCGATAGCTCCAGCACAGCGCCTGCATGCCGCCGAGCGAGCCACCCATGACCGCCGCCAGCGTGTCGATGCCGAGCTGATCGAGCAGGCGCACATGAGAGTCGACCCAGTCTTCCACCGTCACCAGCGGGAACTTGGCGCCATAGGGCTGGCCGGTTTGCGGGTTGATCGACAGCGGGCCGGACGAGCCGAAACAGGAGCCCAGGTTGTTGACGCCGATGACAAAAAATTTGCTTGTGTCGAGCGGTTTGCCTGGACCGATCATGGTGTTCCACCAGCCGATGTTGTCGGGCTGATCGGCGTAGACGCCGGCGACGTGGTGCGAGGCGTTGAGCGCATGACAAATCAGCACCGCGTTGGTTTTGTCCGCGTTCAAGGTGCCGTAAGTTTCATAGGCGAGATCGTAGTCGCGCAAGACGGCACCGCTGGCCAGTGGCAGCGGTTCAGAAAAATGGGCGAGTTGCGGAATGGCAATCATCGACAGCAAGGTCCGATTCGTAAGCGACAAAAATACAAAAACAAAAAGCCCGACAGCTTGTGCTATCGGGCTTTCTGCGCAGAATTCAGATAGCCGCTTTAGCCGTATTTATTGGAGAACATCGATCTTCCCCGCGCCCGCAAGCTGATCGTCAAATCGGCGCAGGTCTGAAATTACGCCAAGTGTGGGGCGATGTCAAACGAAAAAATACGTAGAACGCCATTTGGCGCGCCTTCGCAAGCATTTTTGCCTCAAACGGCAAGCTGGGCGCGGACTTTCGATTTTCAGAATGATGGCGCCGTCGCAGGCGATCAATCGAGCCCCAGCATCAGGCCGGCATTCTGCAAGGCCGCGCGCCCGGCGCCCTTGCCCAGATTGTCGAGGCGCGCGATCAGCGTGGCCTGTTGCGTTTTCGGGTTGTCGAACACGAACAGTTCAAGCTGGTTGGTTCCGTTCAAGGTTTCTGCCTCGAGCTCGGCGGGCGGCTCGGCTGTGTAATCCTTCACCGTGATAAAGCGCTGGCCGGCGTAATGTGCAGCCAGTGCCGCATGCAGATCGCGTCCCGACACCGTTTTGGGCAAGGCCCACAAGGGCAGCGGCACTTGCAGCAACATGCCTTGCCGGAATGCGCCAACCGAGGGCGTAAATACCGGCGCATGTTTGAGGCCGGTGTAATGCTGCATTTCCGGCAGATGCTTGTGCGCCAGTTTCAGTCCGTAGGCCATGAAGCGCGTGCTGGCGTTGCCGCCGTTCGGCAATTCAAAGGCTTCCACCATCTGCCTCCCGCCGCCGCTGTAACCGGACACGCCCCAGGTCGTGAGCGGGAATTCGGGCGGAACCAGGCCCGCATCGACCAGCGGACGCAGCAACGCGATGAAGCAAGTCGACCAGCAGCCTGGATTAGCCACACGCTTGCTGGCACGGATCAGATCCGTCTGGCCTTTGTTCAGCTCGGGAAAGCCGAAGGCCCAGCCAGACGCAATGCGATGTGCAGTGCTGGCATCGATTACGCGCACCGCCGGGTTATCGATCATCGCCACCGATTCGCGCGCGGCATCATCGGGCAGACAAAGAATGGCCAAGTCGACGGCGTTGAGCAGGCGTTTGCGGTCTGTCACATCCTTGCGCTTGTCGGCGGCGATGCTCAGCACCGCCACGTCGCTGCGTTCGCGCAGCAACTCGCGGATCAACAGCCCGGTAGTGCCGTGCTCGCCGTCAATAAAAATGCTTGGCTTGGCCATGTCCTGATTCCCTTGGTGTACGCGTTCTCCCTAGACCTGCTTGAGCATCGTGTCACCGCCGGAGACTTCAAATTTCCCGGCGGTTTCGATATTGAGCGTCTTGACCACCCCGTTATCGACCAGCATCGAGAAACGCTGCATGCGTGTACCCATGCCGCGTGCGACCAGATCCAGTTCCAGGCCGAGCGCCTTGGTCCAGGTGGCGGAACCATCGCCGAGCATGCGTACTTTGCCCTGCGTGTGCTGGTCTTTGGCCCAGGCGCCCATCACGAAGGCGTCGTTAACCGCGACACACCAGATTTCATCCACGCCCTTGGCCTTGAATTCGCTGTAGTGCTCGGTGTAGCTCGGCACATGCTTGGCGGAACAGGTGGGTGTGAATGCGCCGGGCAGGCCGAACACCACGATTTTCTTGCCCTTGACGATGTCTTTCACGTTGAAGCTGTTCGGGCCGATCGAGCAACCGGCGGTTTCAACTTCGATGAATTCGTTCAGAACGCCATCGGGCAGCGTATCGCCTGCTTTGATCATGTGGTTCTCCTCAGGGGGTGGTTGCGTAGGTAAATGAATCGGCAAAAAATTCGTCTTCCGGCAAGCCGCGCGCCGCGAAGGCGCTTTGTCCGGCTTCAATCATGATCGGTGCGCCACAGGCGTAGACCTGGTAGCCGCCGAGGGACTCAAAATCATCGAGGATGGCTTGATGCACCAAGCCTGTCCGGCCCTGCCAATTATCCTCCGGCCTGGGGTCGGATAACACCGGGATGAAGGTGAAATTCGGATGTTGCTTCGCCCATTGTGCGGGCAGCGCTGCCATGTATAAGTCCGCGAGCGAGCGGCAGCCCCAATACAGCACCATCTCGCGATCGATATGCGAAAAAAACGCGTGTTCGATAATCGCCTTGATCGGCGCAAAGCCGGTGCCGCCGGCCATGAAGATGATCGGCTTGTCGGTATCCTCGCGCAAGAAGAACGAGCCATGCGGGCCCTCGAAACGCAGGATGGCGCGATCGCGCATTTCGTTGAACACATAGTTGGAAAAGTGCCCGTCGGGCACCGCGCGCACATGCAGTTGCACATAGGCGTCGTCATGCGGCGCGTTCGCCATCGAATAGCTGCGGCGTTTCCCATCCTTGAGCAGGATGTCGAGGTACTGCCCGGCGAGGAATTGAAGACGCTCCTGGGCAGGCAATTTGAGCGACAGGATGGCAACGTCGGGTGCAGGTTTTTCAACTTTTTCGACGCGACACGGCAGGGTGCGGACCTGGATGTCGCCAATCCCACCGATTTCCTTGATTTCCAAAGTGAGGTCGGAACAGGCCTTGCCCACGCAAAATAGCGCCTTGCCGGCGGCCTTTTCCTCCGCACGCAGCGTGCGCTCCTGATAGCTGCCGAAATCAAGCTCCCCGCTGACGACCGTCCCTTTGCAGGAACCGCAGGCGCCATTGCGGCAGCCGTAGGGCAGGCCGATACCCTGGCGCAACGCGGCTTCGAGGATGGTCTCGTCAGCGGCCACCTTGAAGGTATGGCCGGAGGGTTTGAGGGTAATCTGAAATTCTGGCGTGCTCATCTCAAAATATTCTTTTCAGTTTCTGATTTTTCCGAATGCAATTTTCAGCTGGCGGCTCATCTATATATACTTTGCCGACCATGAAATCGCGGCAAAAAATTCTTATCGTCGGCTTTGGCGACGTGGCCGAGCGCCTTGCACGTTTGCTGGACACGCGGCACCGGGTTTACGCACTGGTGCGCAAGCCGGAGCGCGCGGCACTGGCCCGGACGCTCGGCGTCATCCCCATCAACGGCGATTTGGCCCATCGCTCATCGCTGCTTCGCCTCGCCGGCGTCGCCGATACCGTCTTTCATTTTGCCCCGCCTCCCAACCACGGACAGCTTGATCGCCATACCCGCAACCTGATTGCCACACTCTCCCGAAGGGCGAATTCCCGGCGAGCGGGGATGCTACCACAGCGTCTCATATACATCAGCACCACCGGCGTATATGGCGACTGCGGCGGGCAGCAAATTGATGAAACACGTCCGACCCATCCGCAAACGCAACGTGCTGTGCGGCGTGTGGATGCCGAGACCGTGTTGCGTGCCTGGGGAATGCAGAGCGGGGTGGCGGTGTCGATCTTGCGAGCGCCGGGCATTTACGCGGCTGATCGTTTGCCGATAGAACGGCTGAAAAAACGCACGCCCGCATTGAACGTCACAGACGATGTGTTTACCAATCATATTCATGCTGACGATCTTGCCCATGCCGCGCTTCGCGCCGCGCGTCGTGCCCTGCCGAATCGGGTCTACAACGCCGTTGACGATTCGGACATGCGCATGAGCGATTATTTTGACCGGGTGGCCGACAGCTTCAATTTGCCACGCCCGCCACGGGTGAGTCGGGCTGACGCTGCCACGAAAATCAACCCGGCGATGCTGTCATTCATGAGCGAGTCGCGGCGCATTGGCAATGCGCGCCTGACCGCCGAGCTCGGGCTGCGCCTGCGCTATCCGACGGTTGATGATTTTCTGGGCGACTTGAAAGCGCCCTAGTTTTCGCGGCGGAACTCGCCCTCGATAACGTCACCCACGCCGGCGCCGGTACCATTTTTGGCGTAACCGTCACGACTAGCGCGGGGGCGCACCGGCTCGAAAGCAGGTTCTCGCACCGGGATCAGCAACAGTGCAAGCGCCATCACGTCGGAAATCACGCCCGGGAAAATCAACAGCAGCCCGGCGAGCACGGTACGGAAGCTGTCGATAAACGCGGCCAACGAAAACTGGCCTTGCGACAGGGCGCTGGCCAGCCTTGAAATCAGCGAAAACCGTGCCTGCTTGATCAGCACCACGCCGGCAATGGCGGCAAACACCAGCCACGCCAGCACCCAGCCGCCATGACCGGTCGGCCCTGCTGCGAGCTTGTACAACACTGCCCCTTCAAGCAGGGGGAATCCCATTAAAATGCCTATGATCAAAAACCGCATTGCCAATCCTTTCGCGTCATCAACGCACTCGCCACCAATCGCACAATATGAATACCAATGAGGCTGACATGGGGACGCTTCTGGTGATTACCACACTACCGGACGAAACCCATGCTGTAAAGATGGCCGAAGCGCTGGTTTTGGAGCGGTTGGCCGCTTGCGTGCATACTTTTTCGCCGGGTGTCTCTGTTTATCGGTGGCAGGGACAAATACATAAGGACCAGGAAGTTATGGTCCTGATCAAAACCGTCGCTTCGCGATATGCGGAACTTGAGACGGCGATCAAGCGTCTGCATCCTTATGACGTTGCCGAGATCATTGCGTTCCCGATTACCCATGGCCTGCCCGCATATTTGAAATGGATTGTCGATGAAACTGCTTAACCCTGCGCAAGTCCTGGCCTTGTTGATGTTGGTGGCCGCTCCCCTGTGGGCTGCCCCCGCGAGAGACGTCGTGCAGCCTGAGTTGCTCGATGTTGAACAGGCGTTTCAGGTTTCGGCGCGCTTCCTTGACGCCAATACCGTTGAACTCAGCTATCGGATCGCCGATGGCTACTATATGTATCGGGCCCGTTTCAAGTTCGTCAGCGAAGAAGGTCAGCCTGCGCTAGGAAAGGCGCGCATACCTGCCGGCAAATTCAAGCAGGATGCGACCTTTGGGCGCGTTGAAACCTATCGAAAAAGTGTGCAGGTACTTCTTCCCTTCGCCAAAGCGGGGAAAAGTACTGCTGCGTCCGGGCCAGAAAAGTTCATCACCTTGCAGGCAACTTCGCAGGGATGCGCAGATGCGGGAGTTTGCTATCCGCCGCAACGACATCAATTCAGGCTGGAGCGGGGGTCCACGGCGACGGTGTTGCCGTTGGCTACAGCCAGTTCAGGATTTTCATCGGGCAGCATTCAGGGTGGGGCAAGTGGGTCCGCGCCACCTTCGGGCAGGATTTCCGACCTGATTAAGCGGGCGCCATAACGTGGTACCGCCCAGGATTGTGATCGCCGCTGGTGCAGGCGTCATGCTTGCGCTCGCCGGTACCGCACTCTGGCTAGGCCATGCCGGCGCGCCACAGCCAGGCGGGCAGCAGGGACAAGCCAGCGCGGGAGTGATCTATGCTGCCAGTTTTCCTGATCTGTCGGGTGTTCCGCAGTCGTTGGGCCGGTGGCAACAAAAATTGCTGGTGATTAATTTCTGGGCGACATGGTGCGGGCCCTGCAAGGAAGAAATGCCGATTCTTGCCAAATTGCAGCAAAAATACGCTGCGCAAGGCTTGCAAATAGTCGGCATTGCGGCAGATTCACGCTTAAATGTTAGTAACTTCGCGCAAAAAATGTCTATCCCCTATCCCTTACTGCCGGATGAAATTCATGCGATAGACTTCTCCCGGCGGCTGGGTAATCCTGCGGCTTTGCTCCCGCATACGGTGGTGGTCGCACCCGGCGGTGGCGCCGTATATACCCAGCTTGGCGCTATTAATGAAGCTGAATTTGAAGCAATAATCGTTAAAAACTTGCCAAAATAGCGCTTTATCGGCCAACTCCGGCCATTTCGACTTTTCCGCTGCGTTAGCGTGCTGCTCGGGGCAATTTCCCATATTGTCACTGCGCCGGTTGGCGCACTCGTCCATATTCGGGCAAAATGCGCGGCGCGCAGCGTTGCGGGCAAGATATTTCTCTCGACCTTTATGCTTGGAAAATGTGTTGTCCGCCGCAGTGCCCGGCGATGCTGAGGACAGTGCAGGGCGCGAGTCAGCATTAACTTCGTCGAAATATAGACAATATGTCCTGATTTGAGGCAAACTCGATTTATGCCGAAGATTTTAATAATGCATGGCCCCAACTTGAATCTGCTTGGAACTCGCGAGCCAGACCATTACGGGACGACCACACTTGCCGAAATTGACCGACGCTTGCTTGTAAAGGCACAAGCGGCAGGTATTGAACTCGAGTCCTTCCAGAGCAACACGGAGGGCGTCTTGATCGATCGGGTCCATCAAGCGGCCAAAACCGGGGTAGAGTTCATCGTCGTCAATCCGGCGGGCTATACCCATACCAGTGTGGCGTTGCGCGATGCCTTCGCGGCGGTTGCCATACCGTTTATTGAAGTGCATTTGTCCAATGTCCATGCCCGCGAGGCCTTCCGCAGTGAATCCTACTTCTCGGATTTGGCGGTGGGGGTCATTTCAGGGCTGGGCGCCGACGGCTATGAATTCGCGCTGGAAGCCGCAATTCGCCACGTAAAGAATAAAAAACAACAAAACCAGTAAGTCCCTGTATGTCGATAGTCAACAGGCGATCCTTGTTGGCTCTTTTGTGACGAGGTGGAAAAGATGGATCTCAGGAAAATAAAGACGTTAATTGATCTGGTGCAGCAATCCGGGATCGCTGAACTGGAAATCACCGAAGGCGAAGAAAAGGTTCGCATCAGCCGTACCGGCAATAACGGCCCGTTCATGCAACCGATGGTGCCAACCTCTGTTGTATTGCCGCCAGACATGGCCGGCGGCGGTGTGCCCGCTGCCGCCGCCCCTCCCGAGCCGACCGGACATACGCTGAAGTCACCAATGGTAGGTACGTTCTATCGCTCGCCTTCCCCGGGCACGCCGTCGTTTGTCGAGATCGGCCAGACTGTCGCCAAAGGCCAGACTCTGTGCATTATCGAGGCAATGAAGCTGCTCAATGAAATTGAGTCTGATGCTTCCGGTGTCGTCAAAGCCATACTTACCGAGAACGGACAGCCGGTTGAATACGGCCAACCGCTCTTCGTCATCGAATAAGGCGAGTACCCACTATGGCGGCATTCGGCTCCAGTTCACGGGGAATGTTTGAGAAAATCCTGATTGCCAATCGCGGTGAGATTGCGTTGCGGGTGCAGCGCGCATGCCGTGAGCTGGGCATCAAGACCGTTGTGGTGCACTCCGAGGCGGACGCCGACGCTAAATACGTGATGTTGGCGGATGAGTCGGTCTGTATCGGTCCGGCACCGTCCAAAGACAGCTACCTGAATATCCCGGCCATCATTAGTGCGGCAGAAGTCACTGATGCACAGGCGATTCATCCGGGTTACGGCTTTTTGTCGGAGAACGCCGATTTTGCAGAACGCGTCGAAAATTCAGGCTTCGTCTTTATCGGCCCAAAGCCGGAGAACATCCGCATGATGGGCGACAAGGTTGCCGCTAAGGCAGCCATGAAGCGTGTGGGCATCCCCTGTGTACCAGGCTCAGACGGCGCATTACCTGATGATCCCAAGGAAATTCGTAAAATTGCCGCCACGGTCGGCTACCCGGTCATCATCAAGGCGGCGGGCGGTGGTGGCGGGCGCGGCATGCGCGCGGTCCATACCGAAGCCGCATTGGTCAATGCGGTACAGATGACCAAGGCGGAAGCGCAAAACGCGTTCGGCAACCCGATGGTGTACCTCGAAAAGTTTCTCGAAAACCCGCGCCATATTGAAATCCAGGTACTGGCAGATGAACACAAGAACGCGATTTTTCTGTGGGAGCGCGATTGTTCCATGCAGCGTCGTCACCAGAAGATCATTGAAGAAGCGCCGGCCCCTGAACTGAAGCCGAGAGTGCGCGATAAAATCGGTGAGCGCTGCGCGGAGGCCTGTGTGAAAATGGGTTATCGTGGCGCCGGCACATTCGAGTTTCTGTATGAAAACGAAGAATTTTATTTCATCGAAATGAACACGCGTGTGCAGGTGGAACACCCGGTTTCCGAAATGATTACCGGGGTGGATATCGTTCAAGAACAGATACGCGTCGCTGCCGGTCATCGGTTGCGCTATCGCCAGAAAGACATTCAATTGCGTGGCCATGCGGTCGAGTGCCGGATCAACGCCGAAAACCCGGTGACGTTTGTCCCGTCTCCAGGGCGCATCACCCGTTTCCATGTCCCTGGTGGGCCCGGCATTCGCGTTGATTCGCACGTCTACGCCGATTATTTTGTTCCGCCTTACTACGATTCGCTGATCGCCAAAGTCATTGCGCATGGCGATACCCGCGAGCAAGCCTTTGCGCGCATGCGTACCGCGCTGTCGGAAATGGTGGTGGAAGGCATTCAAACCAATTTGCCACTGCATCAGGAGCTGATGAACGACGCCGCATTCATTGCCGGCGGCACCTCGATTCATTTTCTGGAAGCGCGCATGGCGAAGCTGAAGAAAATCGCGGGCGGCGAAGCCGGTTAACCCATCGCTGCAGCACCCCGAGGTAAACCATATGAGTTGGCTGAACCTCTCCCTGAACATCGCCCGAGAACACGCCGACGCCTATGGCGATAGCCTCATGGCGTTGGGCGCCATTTCCGTGAATGTGGAAGACGCACTTGAGGGTACCGATGCGGAGCAGCCGATCTTCGGCGAGCCGGGGGCAACAACTGGCCTGTGGGATCAATGCAAGTTGACTGCGTTGTTCTCTCCCGATGCCAAGGTCGAGGCCATTGCCCGTGAAGCGGCGACAACGCTCGGCATTGAAGCCCCCGCCCTGCGCATCGAGCCGCTGCAAGATGTCGACTGGGTACAACAAAATCGCGATCAGTTTCAACCGATTCAAATTTCCGGTCGGGTATGGATTGTGCCGACCTGGCATAGTGCGCCCGATGCCGATGCCATCAATATTTCACTGGATCCGGGCGCGGCCTTTGGTACGGGAAGTCACCCCACGACCAGACTTTGCCTGCAATGGCTGGAAGCCAATCTCGGCTTCGAACCGAAACTTACCCTGCTCGATTATGGCTGTGGCTCGGGGATCCTTGCCATTGCCGGCATGAAGTTGGGGGCCGATCTGGCGGTTGGGGCCGATATCGATCAGCAAGCCATTGAAGCCGCCCGTTACAATGCACAACAGAACAGTGTCGATATAGCGTTCGCCACCACGGATCAGCGTCTCGATTTTGTTGCCGATATCACCGTTGCCAATATACTTGCCAACCCGCTCAAAGTGCTTGCCCCGCTGCTGGCCAGCCACACCAAGGTAGGTGGGAGGCTGGCGCTTGCGGGGATTCTCGATCATCAGGCGGAAGAGATTATCGCCATCTATCAGCCGTGGTTTGATCTTGCCGTGTGGAGACAAGACGAAGGCTGGTCGTGTATTGCCGGCCTGCGGCGTGATGGCCTCGGATAAAATTACCGCATGCTGTTAACCACCTGCCCAAGCTGCTCCGCGCAATTTCGTGTTCACCCCGAACAGCTCAATGTGCGGCAGGGCCGCGTCATGTGCGGACGCTGCCGCAATGTCTTCAATGCCTTTGAATCGCTTAAACGCATTGAGGACAATGAGGAGTCGAGCGAGGCCGTGCCGACCGAGATCGGGGAAACGGCGGCTCACGCGCCGGAGCCTCCCGCCTTCCTGCCCCCCTACATTGGCAATCTGGATGACTTCGCTCCGGAGGCGCCCCCGGAGTTCACGGCGACGGATGACGATGAATTTTCGGCAGGAGCCGCAGATAGCGGCGAACTGGTTTCTGCAGTAGCAACACCGCCAGACGCGGATATGACGGCGACTACCGAAGAAACCGCCGCAATTACGCCGCGGCCAACATCCGGACGCGCCGAGGAGGCCCCGGCATTCCTGCTTGCGGACCCACCACCAGAAGCCGGCGGAAACGACGATGCGGTCGAACTCAATGGAGTCGCTGATAATCCGTTGTTGCGTACTTCGTATAGGTCCGACCCTCGACCGCGGCGCGCAATCTGGATCGCCGGCATTGTAATGTTGCTAGTGTTGATGGCTGCGCAGGCCGCTTATTTTTTTCGCGCAACCGTGATGGAAATTTATCCGCAAACGCGACCCTACCTGGTGAAAGCCTGCGAACTGGCGGGCTGTGTAATATCCTGGGGCCGCGATGATGCAGCGATCAAGATTGAGGCCTCCGATCTGATCGAATCACCAGCCAAGCCGGGCCGTATTTTGCTGACTGCCACACTGGTCAACCGCGGCAAGGTTAAGCAGGAGCTGCCCGCGATTGAATTGCGCTTGACCGATAATGGTAATCAGGTGCTGGCAAGCCGCATTTTGCAACCGCGCGATTATCTGGGGCGCGCTCCGTCCATGGATGAGGGGCTGGCACCCAACGCGGAGTTATTCGTCAACCTGAATTTCGAGATCGCCAACAAGACCCCGGCCTCCGGCTACGGTCTGCGGGCGTTCTATCCCTGATCACGAAAGAGAGGCCCTTGTGTCCATTCCACTACCCACTGACCGCCGCTATACCGATGGACATTTATGGCTGAAAGAAAACGTTGATGGTTCGCTGGATATCGGCGCGACCGAAGAAGGGCAATCTCAGCTGGGCGATATGGTGTTTGTTGAATTGCCAGCGGTGGGCAAAGTGTTTACACCGCGCGATGCCATCGCCACGCTGGAATCGGTAAAAGCGGCATCCGATATGCTGGTGCCTGTAGCCGGTGCAGTGCTCGCCACCAACCCGGCGCTAAAAGACAAGCCGGAACTGATCAACAGCGAACCCTATTCAACCTGGGTGGTTCGCGTAAAGGCCGACAAGATCGATGGCGCCAGCCTGATGAGTGCAGAACGGTATCGCAGGCTGATCGGCGCCTGACGAAGGCGGAATCATGCGCCGTCCGCCCTCAGCAAGGCCCGGACGAAGCCTTCAGCCACTTGGGCCGCGTGTGCTGCGGCGACATTGAATCAAGTCAAGGCATGGGTTAGTGACTGAACCATATGGTCGACCGCCCGATCGATGAGTGAAGATGCTTCGATCAGACGTGCTTCCCCGCGCTGAAACTGATTTTGCAATGCGTCGGGTGCAACCGACAGCGCCGCGCGCGCGCCCGGATTGGTAAACAGATAAACGCCTTTTAGCGGACTTATCCAGGTGAGTTTTGCGCGAATCTTTCTGCCGCCCTCATTTAGAAACTCTACCCAGGTGCCGCGCTCCAATTCCGGTACCGGCGCTGCCGATATGTTGAAGTCAATCTGGCCGGGGCGCAGTGATGCGGTTGCGTCGACCGCTACACGGTTGGAAGCCAAAATCGTTGCCTCGTTTTCTTGCAAGGCAATTTCTTCAATCTCGACACCGTGATCGGTGAAATGGATGCGGGCCATGCCGGACCGGTTCTCCCGGTTGTGAGCAAGTTCGCGTGCCTTTTCCTCGGCGAACATTTTTTCAAATAGCGGCGTACCCCCGACTGCTGACTGTGTGACCGCAAGCAATGTGTTGACGCTTTCGCCGCGCAACCCGGCTTTCACCGCGGCCGCATGACAGTCGACGAGTGCCGTAAAAAATCGATGGCGATCCTGCTGCTCCACTGCGGCGATATCCATGCCGTTCTGAAGGCGCTTCAGCAACGCGGGCAGCATGGCAACCAGGCGCTTGCGTTCATCGGCATTCAATTTTGGCGACACGCTCCAGATAAGATCGTCTGCGGTTTCGAGTGCGTTTACGAATTGCCGATCGCGGCCGTTGTCGCGCAGATATATGCGTTCGAGCACCCGCGCCCATGGGCCGCGCAACATCGTCGCTACGACCGACGGCAGGTCTGCAATGGCGCGGCGTTCAATTTCGTCAACCGATATCAAGCGCGCCATTTCGCGCTTTTCGCTATCGTGAACCGCTCGCGCCGATTTTTCGATCAACTCGGCGCTGGCGATTTCCCGCCCCTTCAGGAAGTCCTCAAATTCTGAAAGTGCCGTGCTGAACAAGCTGATATCGGTATCAAATTCGTTGTGGATGCGATCAACGATGGCTTCTATTTTCCGGTACAGCGGATCTTCCCGTGTCACCTGTCCCTCGAAGCACACGGAGGCGTCAGCCAGCGCGTCCAGCAGACGCCGTGTCGGATGCGATTTCGCCGAGAAAAATGAGCGGTCGATGATTGCGACCTTCAATACCGGAATCTGCAGGCGTGCAAGCAAGGCCTTGATGGTGTCGGGAATGGTTTTGTCCTCGAACACATAGTCAAACAGCATGGCGACGATATCGATCGTCATCGTATCAACCTGGCTGCTGGCCGCCGTCATTCCCTGCGACTTGATTTCGTGCAACACATTAAGAGCGGCCAACGAGGTTTCGCCCGGTACGAAATTCTGCATATTGCGCATCGCCGAAAGTGTCGTCGTTTCCGACATCAGCTGTTGCTGGATTTGCGTCAGTGTGGCAACCAGCCCCGAACTGGTAATCGGTATGCTTGCATCCACAGGCTTCGCGCTCGTCGCACCGGCCCCGCGCATGCCAGCAAAACCAGGGTCAACGATGGCGCCGCCCGATAACAACTGTTGCAAGGTGGCAAACAGATCCCCCGATGGTGTGGGCGGCCTGGTGTTGGTGGCGCCGGTTTCAATTCCGGTCGCGCCAGGCGATATTTTGCGCGCATCGTTCGTCGGCGTTTTGCGGAAGCTGGGACGGAGTTGCGGCATCACATTGCGTGACACCAAATGCGTGTTGATGTCTTTGTAGACACTCAACATTTCTTCGGCCATGTGTTGCTCGACGAGGCGCATGACGGTCAGTTTTGCCTGGAATCCAGAGGTCATCTGGTTGCAGGCGACCTGCAGTGCACGCACGATGGTATCCGGCGCAATCGGATTGGCGTCATCCGCAAGCTCGGGCTCGGATAGCAGGAAACCCATGCGCTGGGATAGTGCCCGCAACTCGCCGTCGCATTTGTTGTTGAGCCGCCTGGCAATGTCGTTCATTGCCAAGTGCTGTTCCAATTCATCGTCCTCGACTAACGAAAGCGATTCGAAATCGAATCCGCGTTTTGGCTGTGAGGTATGGTCTTCCCCGACGCTGGATACTTTTTTCTCAAAAAAGCTCAAGAACTGTTTTTTGAACGCGATCTCGATCTCGCCACGCTTCTCACGCGCTTGGGCGCGTGCGTCAAGATAGAGATTTTGCGCCTCGCGATCTGACGATTTTTCGGCCATCTCGAACAGTTCGTCTTCGATGGTGTCAAAAGTTCTCGACAGTACCTCGACAATTCGCTTTAGCGCAATATCGCGGCAGTCGTTGATGACGCCGACGGACTCGGGTTTGACGGTACGCCGCCGCGCCTGCGCAGTCGCCAACGAAATGACGTTATCCAGTGTTGCCGTAGCCATGCTCGATCTCCAGCGCCGAATGCAGGCGCACGGTTTATCGAGGCAAATTCTCCGCAGGGTAAGGACACAAAGCTGCCAGCGAGGCCAGTGCCATCGTCAGCAACACAGCAAGCGAGGGGTGCGCAAACGAATAAGTTCCGAAGTCGTCCAGTGGACGGGTAACTTCTTTAACATTCCATTTGCGCCGGGCTCGAAATACAACCCGAATATGGAGAACTTCCATGACTCGACTCTCTGGTAATCCCGCTATCTTGGGGTTTTTGCTACCCCTTTAGACCGGAGACTTTGCGTCCTCCCCTTTCGGAGAGTTTGCCTTGTTTCAGATTCGGATGGAACACTGGGTGCGCGCCAATGCTTTCTGTAAAGTGTGAACTACTTCACAGTTCGGATATTTAGTCACACGCTCGGAACCGTGTCAAGCGAGTTGGACCGCGAGCCGATAAACGGGGATTGCTCACGGTGTCGCCGCCAGGCGACGGTATAATCTTTTTTATTTGAGAATTTTATAACTATGGCGGCACTTATTTGCGGTTCCGTGGCTTATGACACGATCATGGTGTTTCATGGCAAGTTCGGCACTCATATTCTCCCGGACCAGATTCATATCCTGAATGTGGCTTTCCTGGTCCCCGACATGCGCCGCGAGTTTGGGGGCACCGCCGGGAATATTGGTTACAACCTCAAATTGCTTGGTGAAGAGCCGGTCGTGATGGCCACAGTTGGTGATGACTTCGGCCCGTACCAGGAACGGCTCGACAAGCTCGGCATCTCCCGCAAACACATCAAGCAGATCCAGGGTGCGTTCGTTCCGCAGGCGTTTATCACTACCGATCTCGATGCCAATCAGATTACGGCGTTTCATCCCGGAGCCATGTCCTCGTCGTACCTGAACAAGGTGAGCGATGCCAAGGACATCACACTAGGCATCGTTGCCCCGGACTCGCCCGACGGCATGATGCAGCATGCGGAACAATTCCATCAGTTGAAAATACCGTTTATTTTCGATCCGGGCCAGGCCATGCCGGCATTCAAGGGCGGTGAACTGCGGCATTTTGTGGAACTTGCCGATTACGTGGCCGTCAATGACTATGAAGCGCGCGTACTTGAAGACCGCACCGGCGAATCAATCGCGAAGCTTACCGAGCGTGTGAAAGCATTTTTTGTAACAAAAGGTGCCGAAGGATCAGTAATTTACGCAGATGGTCAACAAATAGTCATACCAAGCGTTAGGGAAAACAGACGGGTGGATCCAACCGGCTGTGGAGATGCTTATCGCTCGGGCTTGCTGTATGGCATTGAACGAGGCTGGTCATGGGAAAAGATCGGGCGACTTGCGAATACCATGGGTAGTTTGAAGATCGAACATCGCGGCCCTCAAGGCCATTCGCCTACGCGCACCGAGATTGCCGAACGTTACCAAATGGCATTTGACGAAGCGTTGTGGTGATATTAGGTTTGACAGTCATATCTGACTATTCAGAAACAACGGACAGGAGAACAAGCATGAACACGAAACGAATTTTGGTCATCAGCGCCATCACGATCAGCGCGTTGCTGGCGGGCTGCGCCCAGCCCGGCTTGGGTGGTGGAAACTACACTCGCAGCCAGGTTCGCGGCGAGCAAACCGTTCGTCTGGGTACGGTTGAAAGTGTGCGCGACGTGGTGATTGATGCCCGCCAAGAAGGTACCGGCACACTCATTGGGGCGGGCCTTGGCGGTATCGCAGGCTCAACCGTCGGCGGTGGCAACCGTGCCAATGCAGCCGGTGCGATTGCGGGCGCAGTGGTGGGTGCGATCGCGGGTTCGGCGATTGAAAAGTCAGCAAATGACCGTAAAGGTGTCGAGGTAACGGTCCGCCTTGAAGGTGGCAAGCTGATCGCGATTACGCAGGAAAAGGACGAAGACTTCCGCGTGGGCGACCGCGTGCGAATTCTCTCCGGCCAGGGCGCAACACGCGTTTCGCGTTTGTAAACTGTTCGGCGGCTATCCGGAAAGGGCGTCTTCGGACGCCCTTTCGTTCTATAGGCAGGGCCCCGTCCAGTTGGTTTTTTGTCACCTGCGAGTAACGCGTTAGACTCTCGCCATGCAAAAAACCGTATACATCGTCCCCGCTTCGGCGCCGACAGAGCAGGCAACCCGAAGGTTCGTTCGTGCCATTCGCTGGACGCGTCTGATGTTGCATATCGGCATTGGCCTGCTGGTTGCCGGAGTCATATTTCCGCGCGTCGGCGCGCAGCGGCAAGCGCGCATTACGCAGTGGTGGTCGCAGAAGACGTTGCGCATTTTGAATGTCGTTCTGTCCATCTATGGCGCCAGACCTGCCGAAGGCGTACGCAATCTGGTGATCGCCTCCAATCATATTTCCTGGCTTGATATTTACGTCATCAATGCCGCACAACCCGCGCGCTTCGTGGCAAAAGCCGAGATACGTAACTGGCCTATCGTTGGCTGGCTGTGCGAAAGGGCCGGGACTATTTTCATCCATCGCACCAAGCGCAGTGATACCGCACGCATCAATGAAGAAATGCGGGCTGTACTGGCGACTGGCTGGTCGATCGGGCTGTTTCCCGAGGGCACCACGACGTCCGGCGACAGGTTGCTGAAGTTCCACTCCTCGCTGTTCGAGCCGGCGGTGGTTAATCGCGCAGTGGTCTCGCCGATTGCATTGCGCTATCGATCCAGCAGCGGCGAGCCTACCGACGTGGTCGCTTATATTGGTGAGCTAAGCTTTGCCGAGTCGCTGACAAAAATCATCGCGCAAAAATCGATGATCGCAGAAATCACCTTCGCCCCGGCGATCGAGACGGCGACGTTAACCCGGCGCGATTTGGCGTTGCGGGCAGAAGCGGCGGTGGCGGCCATTCTCAATGTGCCGTTGCCGCACGCCCATCAGCGCTTTACGGCGGAGGCGCCGAAAATTGCGCTATCAGAGACGCAACAAGGCAATAGCCGCTCGGGTTAGTCCCAGCCGGTCGGCAGCTTTGTTTCGGCGCAGGGCGCCTGAAAAATGGCGCGATCTTCCAGCCTGAATGCGCTCAACTCACGCCCCCATACACAACCGCTATCGAGGCCGACGAAATGCGCGGTGTTGCGCAATCCGAGAGCTGACCAGTGTCCGGCAATCACCGTTCGATCGGCGGCGCGCGCCGTCGGCGCTTCAAACCATGGCGTCAGTCCTTGTGGCATATTTCCGATATCGCCCTTGAATTTCAGATCCATGCGTCCATCTGCGCTCAGCACCCGCATTCGCGTCGTTGCATTGATTACGACGCGCTTCCGGGCGTCGCCGCTCAGGTCATCCTGCCAGTGATCGGGTTCATTGCCATACATATTCTTAAGCAGCAGGCGGTAATGGTTGCCGCGCAAGACTGTCTCGACTTCGATTGCCAGCGACTGCGCCTGCTCCCAGGTCCATGTCGGCAGCAAGCCCGCGTGAACCATTGCGTATTTACCCTCAATATGCAGCAGTTTCTGCGCACGCAACCAGGCCAGCAATTCATCGCGATCCGGCGCATCAAGGATCGGTTGCAGGGTGTCATTTGCCCCCATCTTGCCAAACCCTTCGGCTATGGCTAGCAGATGCAAATCGTGGTTACCGAGCACGATGACGGTATCCGGCCCCAATCTGCGGACAAAACGCAGACATTCAAGCGAGCCTGCACCGCGATTGACCAAATCGCCGACAAACCAGAGGCGGTCGCGCGCGGGTTTGAAATCAATCCTTTGCAGTAGTGTCTGAAGCGTGAGAAAGCATCCCTGCAAGTCGCCAATGGCGTAGGTACTCATTGCCTTGCCCGGTTTCCAGTGCATGAAAAACAACAGGGGCGGATATCCGCCCCTGAATTTGTAGGGACCACAATCATCTACTTGATGAGCGCAACCATATAATCAACGGCTGCCTTCACGTCCGCATCGGCCAGTGCGGCGTTGCCGCCCTTGGCGGGCATGGCATTGAAACCCTTGATGGCATGTTCGTATAGCGTCGGCTTGCCCTTGGCGATGCGCGGCGACCAAGCCGCTTTTTCGCCGGCTTTCGGTGCACCTGCAATGCCTGCGGAGTGGCAAACTGTACAGCCTGCTTTGTACACGCTTTCACCACTTGCTGCTATTGTGGCAGGCTTAGCGGTGGCGGGAATTGCCATGGCCACGACCGGCGCGGCCACTTTGGCTACTGCCGGCGCAGGGGTCGTGGAAACGATAGCCACTGCAGGTGTCGAGGTGGTTGCAGCCTCAGTGGCCAAGGTCGTCAGTGGCCCGATGCGTTGCGCCACCGCTGCCGGCGTATTTGCCGTATCAACAGTGGCGCCGAGGTTATGTGTGCCGACCGCGTATTGCGCAAGCATGACAATGCCCAGGATCAGACCGGCGGCGCCCACCGCAACCATGATCGCCAGCTTCAGCGGGTGAGCGTCGATATTTTCTTCAATCGGATCGGGGTGGTGGTCGGACATAATATTTCCTCAAGGTTTTCAAATTACGACACAAATCAGATCACTATTATACGGTCGATGGGCGCCCGGACTCAAATCCGCGCCCGCATCGCAGGGTGATTTCATGGGTATTCTGGGCCCTCGCCTTGACGTCGGCCGCAATGGTAAACTTCGTCACGCTGGTAAATACGCGCCCGTAGCTCAGATGGATAGAGTGCTACCCTCCGAAGGTAGAAGTCGCACGTTCGAATCGTGTCGGGCGCGCCAGCACATTCAAATGAACCCGTACATTGATGCTGTCGGCCACTAGCCCGCATGGCGAGTTGCGAGACATATTTATTGCACCGCATCAAAACGGGCGGTATCATCATATTCCCCGGAATAGTCTTTCAGTATCAGCGTGTTGTGCCAGCCCCATCGCGCTGGCCCTGCGGCGCGAAAGTCAGCCAGCCACAAGCCCGCCTCCCGGTAAATCTGGTGCACGCTTCACGTAAGCCGAGCGCCATGTTAAAAGCACGCTATCGCTGATTAAGGCGATAGTTACCACGCCTTTCGAATTTGGAGAGTTGGCCATGCACTTGGACGCGCCTGCAGATCCGTCGCCCGCTTCATCACCTGTTATGGGTTCGCCACCCTCCCAGGGGCTCTATGACCCCCGTTTTGAACACGACGCCTGTGGCGTCGGCTTCGTTGCGCATATCAAGGGCAAGAAGTCCCACTCCATCGTTGAACAGGGCCTCAAAATCCTCGACAACCTGAGCCATCGTGGCGCGACCGGCTACGACCCCTTGTTGGGCGACGGCGCCGGCATTCTGATTCAGGTTCCCGACCAGCATCTGCGACGCGTTTGCGGTCAGCAGGGGCTCACTTTGCCAGCGATCGGCCAGTATGGCGTGGGTATGGTGTTCTTGCCGCGCGAGCCGGCCTCGCGCATGGCCTGCGAGCAGGAAATCGAACGCGCAATTCACGCCGAGGGGCAGATTTTGCTCGGTTGGCGCGATGTGCCGACCGATAACAACGGACTGTCGGCCGCGACTATCGCAGTCGAGCCCTTGATCCGCCAGGTTTTCGTGGCGCGCGGGTCCGGCGAAATGACGCAAGACGACCTCGAGCGCAAGTTATTCATTATTCGTAAACGCTCCGGCC
The DNA here is from genome assembly GCA_031394335.1 of Burkholderiales bacterium. Classification (GTDB taxonomy): domain Bacteria; phylum Pseudomonadota; class Gammaproteobacteria; order Burkholderiales; family Usitatibacteraceae; genus UKL13-2. The sequence continues at coordinate 5,712 of JANMXS010000027.1, read as the reverse complement.
ACGCTATTCAGGCGCTTACATTGCGCCACGGCAAGGAGTTTTATGTCCCGTCATTCTCGACCAGAACCATCGTCTACAAAGGCATGTTGCTGGCCGATCAGGTTGGCCATTACTACACCGATCTCCGGGACCCGGCGATGATGTCAGCGCTGGCGCTGGTGCATCAGCGTTTCTCCACCAATACCTTCCCGACCTGGGATCTGGCGCACCCGTTCCGCATGATCGCGCACAACGGCGAGATTAATACCCTGCGCGGCAACGTCAACTGGATTCGCGCTCGCCAGCAGGCCATCGCCTCGCCGATTCTCAAGGGCGACCTCGATAAAATCTGGCCGCTGATTTATGACGGCCAGTCTGATTCAGCGAGCTTCGATAACTGCCTAGAGATGCTGGTGATGGGTGGTTATTCGCTGGCGCACGCCATGATGATGATGATTCCGGAAGCGTGGAGCGGCCACAAGCTGATGGATGAAGATCGCCGCGCGTTTTACGAATATCACGCCACCCTGATGGAAGCCTGGGACGGCCCGGCAGCCATGGCGTTCACCGACGGTCGCCAGATCGGCGCCACCCTTGACCGTAATGGCCTGCGGCCAGCACGCTATATTTTGACAGACGACGATATGGTGGTGCTCGCCTCCGAAGTCGGCGTGCTTGATATCCCTGAAGCGAAGATCGTCAAAAAATGGCGCTTGCAGCCCGGCAAGATGTTCCTGGTCGATATCGAGAAAGGCAAAATTATCGATGACGGCGAATTGAAACGCGAACTCGCCACCGCCAAGCCGTACCGTGAGTGGGTTGAGCGTGCGCGCATCCGCCTCGACGATTTGCCGGCACCGGCGCCCGCTGAAAAATCAACGGTACCGCTGCTCGATTTGCAGCAGGCATTTGGCTATACCCAGGAAGATTTGAAGTTCATCCTGTCGGCGATGGCCAAGACCGGCATTGAGCCGACGGGCTCGATGGGCAACGATTCACCGCTGGCGGTGATGTCGAACAAACCGCGCAATCTGTATCACTATTTCAAGCAGTTATTCGCGCAGGTGACCAATCCGCCGATCGATCCGATTCGTGAAGAACTGGTGATGTCGACCGCGATTACCATCGGCCCGCGCCCCAATCTGCTCGATATCCATCACACCGATCCTGGCCAATGGCTGGAAGTGCCACAGCCGGTATTGACGGCCCACGATATGGAAAAAATCCGCCATATCGAGATGTTTACCGGCGGGTATTTCAAGAGCCATGAACTCGACATCACCTACCCTGCCGCCTGGGGCGCGGAAGGTGTCGAGGCGGCGGTAGCCTCGCTGTGCGCGCACGCTGAAGACGCGATCAAGAATGGCTACAACATGCTGATCGTTACCGATCGCCTGGTAGATGCCGATAACGTCGCCATCCCGGCTTTGCTGGCGGTGGGCGCGATTCATCAGCACCTGGTGCAGAAAGGCTTGCGCACCTCCACCGGCCTGGTGGTTGAAACCGGTTCCGCACGCGAGGTGCATCATTTCGCTTTGCTGGGCGGTTACGGCGCGGCGGCTGTGCACCCCTATCTCGCCCTTGAGACGCTGCACAATATGCATGACTATCTCGGCGACTACGATGCTGCTGATGCCGAGAAAAAATATATCAAGGCGATCTCAAAAGGCCTGCTCAAGGTGATGTCCAAAATGGGCATCTCGACTTATCAAAGTTATTGCGGCGCGCAGATTTTTGAAGCTATCGGCCTGTCGACTGAATTCGTCAGCAAGTATTTCAGCGGAACCTCAACCAATGTCGAGGGCATCGGCATTTTCGAGATTGCCGAGGAAGCCATGCAGACGCATAAAAAAGCGTTCAGCGACGACCCGGTGTTGCGCACCCAGCTCGACGCGGGAGGCGAGTATGCCTATCGCACGCGCGGCGAAGAACATATGTGGACACCGGATGCGATTGCCAAGTTGCAGCACTCGACCAAGACAAATTCCTTCGATACTTACAAGGAGTTCGCCAAGCTGATTAACGATCAGACGCGTCGGCACATGACCCTGCGCGGCCTGTTTGAAATCAAACCGATCGGTCCGGCAATTCCGCTGGATCAGGTTGAACCCGCCAAGGAAATCGTCAAGCGTTTCGCCACCGGTGCGATGTCGCTGGGATCCATTTCGACTGAGGCACACTCGGCGCTTGCCGTGGCGATGAACCGCATCGGCGGAAAATCCAACACGGGCGAAGGCGGCGAAGATCCGAAACGCTTTGTGGCAATTCAAAAGGCGGGAGAGTCGCTCAAATCCCGCTTGGGCGATGTAGTTGAAAGCGATTTCCCGCTCAAGGTGGGCGACTCGCTGCGCTCCAAAATCAAGCAGGTGGCGAGCGCACGTTTTGGCGTGACCGCCGAGTACCTGAACAGTGCCGATCAGATCCAGATCAAAATGGCGCAGGGCGCCAAGCCGGGCGAGGGCGGACAGCTGCCGGGCCATAAGGTCTCGGAATATATCGGCGCATTGCGTTATGCCACGCCCGGTGTTGAGCTGATTTCGCCACCGCCGCATCACGACATTTATTCGATTGAAGATCTGGCGCAGCTGATTCACGATCTGAAAAATTGCAATTCGCGCGCCTCGATATCGGTCAAGCTGGTTTCTGAAGTCGGCGTCGGCACCATCGCTGCCGGTGTCGCCAAAGCCAAGGCGGATCACGTCACCATTGCTGGTCATGATGGTGGCACTGGCGCCTCGCCAGTATCATCGATCAAGCATGCGGGCACGCCCTGGGAGTTGGGGCTGGCCGAGACTCAGCAAACACTGGTGATGAATCGCCTGCGCGGTCGCATTGCGGTGCAAGTCGACGGACAAATGAAAACCGGTCGCGATGTGCTGATCGGTGCCCTGCTGGGTGCGGATGAATTCGGCTTTGCGACCGCACCGCTGGTGGTGGAAGGCTGCATCATGATGCGCAAATGCCACCTCAATACCTGCCCGGTTGGTGTCGCGACGCAAGATCCGGCGCTGCGCAAGAAATTTACCGGCCAACCGGAACATGTGGTCAATTACTTCTTCTTTGTGGCTGAAGAAGTTCGCGAACTGATGGCCGAAATGGGCGTGCGCACGTTTAACGAGCTGATTGGCCGTGCCGATTTGCTCGATACCCGTAAAGGCCTGGATCACTGGAAAACCAAAGGCCTCGACTTCTCGCGGATTTTCTATATGCCGAACATGCCGGTCGAAGTGGCGCGTCATCACTGCGAATTGCAGGATCACGGCCTGGCAGGTGCGCTCGATAATCGTTTGATTGAACTCGCAAAGCCGGCACTGGAAAAGAAAACGCCGGTGGTGATTTCGGAAAGTATCCGCAACGTCAATCGTACCGTCGGCACGATGCTGTCGGGTGCCGTCGCGCAGCGCTATGGCCATGCCGGGCTGCCGACCGATACCATTCACATCGATCTTGCCGGCACCGCCGGGCAAAGTTTCGCCGCGTTCCTGGCGCATGGCGTGACGGTATCGCTTACCGGTCAGGCCAACGATTATGTCGGTAAAGGTCAGTCCGGCGGTCGAATCATCGTCAAACCGAACGCCGAGTTCAAGGGCGATCCGCTGGAAAATATCATTGTTGGCAACACCGTAATGTACGGTGCGACTGCCGGCGAATCCTATTTCCGCGGCGTTGCCGGCGAGCGATTCTGTGTGCGCAATTCCGGTGCTTCTGCGGTGGTTGAGGGCACCGGTGACCATGGTTGCGAATACATGACCGGCGGCACGGTGGTGGTGCTGGGCGCGACGGGTCGCAATTTCGCGGCCGGCATGTCTGGCGGCGTCGCTTATGTGCTCGACGAAGACGGCTTGTTCGCCAAGCGTTGCAATCTGGCAATGGTGGAGCTGGGGGCCCTCGCCGATGTGTCATCCGCAACCTCGCACCTCGGTATTGCGGATACGGCCCTGCTCAGGTCGCTAATTGAGAACCACGCCAAGTACACCGGCAGCGAGCGCGCCAAAACCATCCTTGCCAACTGGAGTATGTGGTTGCCGAAGTTCATCAAGGTGATGCCGACGGAATACCGGCGTGCGCTTGGCGAATTGGCGGTGAAAAAAGCCAATGCCGCTATAGCGGCAAAGCAGCGCGCGGCCGCATAGAGACGATCTGCATATGCAGGTGCCAGAGAGTCGGCACCTGCCATCTTTTGACGACTGACGTTTGGCCGCCCGTAAGTGCAGGGCGGGATCAATTGGAATACTGAAAAGCAAAGCCATGGGAAAACCTACCGGATTCATCGAATTTCAACGCCTTTCCGAGGCATCGTTGCCGCGCGCGGAGCGGGTCAAGAACTTCAAGGAGTTCGTGCTGCATTTGACCGACGACGAGGCGAAGACGCAGGGCGCGCGTTGCATGGATTGCGGCATTCCGTTTTGCCAATCGGGTTGCCCGGTCAACAACATCATCCCGGACTTCAATGACCTGGTGTTCCGCCAGAACTGGCAGGACGCGCTGGATACCTTGCATTCGACCAATAATTTTCCGGAGTTTACCGGGCGCGTTTGCCCGGCACCCTGCGAGGCGGCTTGCACCCTGAATATCAATAATGACGCCGTCGGCATCAAGTCGATCGAGCACGCGATCATCGACAAGGGTTGGGAGATGGGCTGGGTCGTACCACAGCCACCAAAACACAAGACCGGCAAGCGTGTTGCTGTGGTCGGTTCCGGCCCGGCGGGTATGGCGGCTGCGCAGCAACTGGCGCGTGTTGGCCATGATGTCATCGTGTTCGAGAAAAGCGATCGTATCGGCGGCCTGCTGCGCTATGGCATTCCCGATTTCAAGATGGAAAAATCGCATATCGACCGGCGCATGGCGCAGATGGAAGCCGAGGGCGTGCAATTCCGCGTCAAGCAGAATATCGGTGTCGATACGCCGGCCAGTGTGCTGCTCGAAGATTTCGATGCGGTGATTCTTTCCGGCGGCGCCGAGTGGCCGCGCGATCTGCCGGTGCCTGGTCGCGAGTTGAATGGCATCCACTTCGCGATGGATTTTCTGCCCGCGCAAAACAAGGTCGTGGCCGGCGACAAAGTTGCCGGTCAAATCATGGCTACCGCCAAGCATGTGGTGGTGATCGGTGGTGGCGATACCGGCAGCGATTGCGTCGGCACCTCCAACCGCCATGGGGCCGCCACCATTACGCAATTCGAATTGCTGCCGCAGCCGCCGGAGCAGGAGAACAAACCGTTGGTGTGGCCGTACTGGCCGGTCAAGTTGCGCACCTCGTCTTCGCATGAAGAAGGTTGCGAGCGCGATTGGTCGGTCGCCACCAAGAAGTTTGTTGGCAGTAATGGCAAGGTTGAAAAGCTGGTGGCCGCGAAAGTCGAATGGAAAGACGGAAAAATGCAGGAAGTGCCCGGCTCGGAATTCGAGATGAAGGCGGACCTGGTGTTGCTGGCGATGGGCTTTGTCGGCCCGGCGCAGCAGGGCCTGCTCGAGCAGTTCGCTGCCTTGGGCGTGGAGAAAGATGCGCGCAGCAATGTAAAGGCGCCCACCGAGGCGGACATCAACGGCAAGGGCGCCTATCAAACCGCCAACCCGAAAGTATTTGCGGCCGGCGATATGCGCCGCGGACAATCGCTGGTGGTGTGGGCGATCCGCGAAGGCCGGCAGTGCGCGCGTTCGGTGGATGAGTATTTGATGGGTGCATCCGAGTTGCCGCGTTAGCCCCTCAACGGCTACCAGCAACCGCAAGTTTCA
>JANMXS010000026.1:0-2346 GCA_031394335.1 Burkholderiales bacterium | reverse complement strand
GGTGGTGTCGGTAGGCAGCTTCCTGGCGGGCAATCGCAGCAACATCTTCCGCGATGAAGCCAAGATGGTAGTCACCATCCGTACCTTCGATGAAAAGCACCGCAGTGAAATCCACGAGTTCGTGCAGAAGATCAGTACGCTGATTGCCGAATCGGGCGGCGCCAAGGCGCATGTGCATATCGCCAGCGGCTACCCGGTGACATCCAACGACGAGGCGCTCACCGATTGGTCGGTTCCGGTGTTGAAACGTATCGCCGGTGATGGTGCTGTTGGCGTCTGCCCCAAGACCTGCGGTGCGGAAGATTTTTCCTATTATCAGCACAAGGTGCCGGGATTTTTCTACTTCATCGGCTGCACGCCGAGGGATCAAGATCTCAAGACGGCGCCGTCAAATCACAGTCCGCGTTTTTATGTCGACGAAAGCGGCCTCAAGCTTGGCGTGAAATCGTTGGCCACGCTGGCCGCCGACTGGCTTGCATCAAACCCGGCCTGACGACTCGACCATGTACATCAGCGCCTTCGACCTGTTCAAAATCGGCATCGGTCCGTCGAGCTCGCATACGGTCGGTCCGATGCGCGCCGCGCGGCGTTTCCTGTTTGAAATGCCGGCGGAAGATTTCGCGCGTATCACCCGCGTTACGGCTGAGTTGCACGGCTCGTTGGCGCACACCGGCCATGGCCATGGCACCGATACCGCGATGATGCTGGGCCTGCGCGGCGAATTGCCCGATGAGGTCGACACCGGGAAAGTGGCAGAAACCATCGCCACGATCAAGTTACAGCAGCGGCTGATGTTGCTCGGCAAACGCGAAATCGTGTTCGCGCCGCAAACCGACATCATCTTCAATTTACGCGATCTGTTGCCAGTGCACTCGAATGGCATGCTGTTCCGCGCCTTTGATGCGAATGGTGAAATTGCACAACGCACCATGTATTCGGTAGGCGGTGGTTTTGTCGTCGATGAAGATGAGGCCTTTGTCGGTACTTCACGCGGCGACGAGCGTACTGCGCCCCACGCTTTCAATTCCATGCAGGTGCTGCTGGCAATGGCTGCGCGCCAAAAGATGTCCCTGGTCGAGCTGATCCGCGCCAACGAAAGCGCTCTGCACGGCGAGCAGGCCACCGATGCGTTTTTGGATCGCGTCATCGACACCATGTTCATTTGCATCGACCGCGGCATGCGTACCGTCGGCGTATTGCCGGGCGGCCTTAATGTGGCGCGCCGCGCCAGCGGCATCCATGACAAGCTGAAAGCGGAGAAATCGAGCCTGACCAACTTGCCGCATCAGGTGATGGACTGGGTGAGCGTGTACGCGATCGCGGTGAATGAAGAAAACGCTGCCGGCGGCCGGGTGGTAACGGCACCCACCAATGGCGCAGCGGGCGTAGTGCCGGCGGTATTGCGCTATGCGCGTGATTTTTGCGGCGCGACGCAGCCGCAAATGCGCGATTTCCTGCTAGCCGCTTCGGCGATCGGCGCCTTGTGCAAAATGAACGCCTCGATCTCCGGCGCCGAGGTCGGCTGCCAGGGGGAAGTTGGTTCGGCCAGTGCGATGGCTGCGGCCGGGCTGGCTGCGGTACTGGGCGCCAGCAATGCGCAAATCGAAAACGCGGCGGAAATTGCGCTGGAACATCACCTCGGCATGACTTGTGATCCGATCGGCGGACTGGTGCAAATCCCCTGTATCGAACGCAACGCCATGGGCGCCATCAAGGCGATCAGCGCCACCTCGCTCAGCCTGCGTGGCGACGGCACCCACCATGTCTCGCTCGATCAGGCGATCGATACCATGCGCCGCACCGGTGCCGATATGCAGACCAAGTACAAGGAAACCTCGCTGGGCGGGCTGGCGGTGCGCATTGTCGAGTGTTGAGTGGCGTGCCAGGCCGGGCCCGCCGCCACAGGCGCGCTGCAAGCTCCGGGTTTTGCGCGTAAAATGTGGCATGCGTCGATTTGATTCAGCTTGCGGGCGCTGGGCCACGGTCAGGTTCTAAATTCCGCTAAAGCGAGGCCAGTTCTCAATCGCAAACCTGCCCGCGTTATTTCCCATGCTGAGGCAGGTTTTTTAATTTCCGAGACGGCCCGCCAAGCGGCGCTTTTTGCCACTCAATATGCCGCGCCAGACCCGCCAGTGTTTCATGATTACGATTGAATAACCGCCGTACTGCCCAAAGATAGCGCTCTGCCATGGACCAGAATCACACTACCCGCCCCGCTCGTACTTCGGCACTGATGAACGCGCTGGCCCAGCGCATCCTCGTGCTCGACGGCGCCATGGGCACCATGGTGCAGCGCTACCGGCTGACCGAGGCCGAGTACCGCGGCGAGCGCTTCAAGGACTGGAA
>JANMXS010000025.1:0-31660 GCA_031394335.1 Burkholderiales bacterium | reverse complement strand
AAAATACGGCACCCGCTGTTCGACCCTGCTGCTGCGCGGCGAGCGGGATATCACGTTCGAAGAACGCACGCGCGGTGTGGCGGGGGAAGTGACTGCTCGCAGCGCCTACCATTTCAATGTTCAGCGCAGTTCGCGCTAGGGTGAGTCTTTGGGCGCATCCTCGCGCTGACCCGAGCCGACGGCGGCACGCGATAGCCGATCGTTGACCGCTTCCCAGGGCACACTGGTCGGCGGGGTTTCCACCAGAATCATTGCGGTTGCGGCGGCATCGAGGGTGCGCAAATTGGCATAGAGGCTTTGCGCGTAGCCAACCGCGTCCTTGTCGGCCGCGATCCACATCAACGGGCGGGCATTGCGTGCGCCGACGCCAATCGGCGACGGCTTCAGTTTCGGCTTGGCGGAAAACGCCAGCACCGCCACGCGTTTGCCCTGTTCGAGCAAGGCATCCACTTCCGCCGACAGTGACTCTGCCGGCACCAGGCGCAGCGGCGTCATCGGCGCGTAGTGAGCCGCCAGCGATCCCGACACGCGCGGGGTGTCTGCCGGACGCGAGGCGCCGTCGCTTGCCGGTCGTGGCTTCTTGCGTCGCTCGATGAACGGCTTGCCATTGCCGGTCTGAAGCATCCTGGCATCGTATTCTTCGCGCGTCAGCGGCATGGTGCCGATCACCTCGCGAATCTGTGCGCGTGAAATCGCCCCGGGTCGCAGCAACACCGGGTGTGAGCGCGACAAGTCGAGGATGGTGGATTCAATACCCACTTCGCAGGCGCCGCCATCAAGCAGCAGGATCGACTTGCCTATCTCTGTGCCGAATTCGTCGCGCACATGCTGCGCGCTGGTCGGCGAGACGTGGCCGAATTTATTGGCGGAAGGTGCTGCCACCATGCCGCTGCCGATTTTGGCGAACGCCAGCAGCAGCGCCTGCGCCAGTGGATGCGATGGGCAGCGGATACCCACTGTTTCCTGGCCGCCGGTAACCGCCAGCGGGATACGTGCAGATCGTCTCAGGATAAGGGTGAGCGGCCCGGGCCAGAATTTCGCCGCCAGCTGATGTGCAGCTACAGGCACCTCGACCGCCAGCGATTCCAGCGCATCATGGCTGGCGATATGCACGATCAGCGGATGATCGGCCGGGCGGCCCTTGGCGGCAAAGATCTTTCTGATCGCGTCCGGATTGCTTGCATCAGCACCGAGGCCATATACGGTTTCGGTGGGCAAGGCGACGAGCTCGCCACGCTGCAGGGCGGCGGCGGCGTCTGCGATGAGGCTGGCGCCTGGTTTGGCGCTGGATTTTCTGGGCATGGCGTCATTTTGCCGCAATCGGGCAGGTAGCCACGATCTCGCTGTTAAAATCGTCTCATGTCTACCGCAAACAAACTTCCCGTCGATAGTCACCGGCTCAGCGTCGCGCCGATGATGGACTGGACCGACCGGCACTGCCGCTATGTTCATCGCCTGCTGACCCGGCATACGCGGCTGTACACCGAGATGGTGACCACCGGCGCGCTAATTCACGGTAATCAGCCGCGTCATCTTTATTTCAATCCGCAAGAACATGCGGTTGCCCTGCAATTGGGCGGCAGTGATCCGGCTGACCTGACCACCTGCGCCAAACTGGGTGAGCAATGGGGCTACGATGAAATCAACCTGAACTGCGGCTGTCCCTCGGAACGCGTGCAGCGCGGCAGCTTCGGCGCCTGCCTGATGGCTGAGCCCAGGCTGGTGGCCGATTGCGTGAAGGCGATGGTCGATGCGGTCTCAGTGCCGGTGACGGTCAAGCACCGCATCGGCATCGATGCTACGGAGAGCTACGATTTCGTGCGCGATTTTGTCGGCACGGTGGCGGATGCCGGCTGCACGGTGTTTATCGCCCATGCCCGCAATGCGATTCTGAAAGGTTTGTCCCCCAAGGAGAATCGCGAAATTCCGCCGCTCAAATACGAGTACGTCTATCGCCTCAAGCAGGACTTTCCACAACTGACCATTGTGCTCAATGGCGGGGTGAATAACTCGGCAGAGGTTCGCACGCATCTCGAGCATGTTGACGGGGTGATGATCGGCCGCGAGGCTTATCACAATCCCTATTGGCTGGCTTCATGGGATCGCGAGTTTTACGGCGATGAGCATGAAGCCCCGACCCGCGAGCAGATCGAGGCGAGCATGAATGCCTATGCGGATGCGCAAGTCGCCAACGGTTCCACGCGCCATGCGGTGATGCGCCATATCGTCGGCTTGTACAAGGGGCTGTCGGGCGCGCGCGCGTGGCGGCGCAAGATGACCGGCAACGATATCGAGCGCGTCGCGCAGGTGCTGGCAGCGGTCGAGGGCTAGACGCCCGCTTTGATCAGTACCGTTTGGTCAGCACCATCAAGGCGCCGTCGCGGCGCATTTCCATGCGATTCAGGAAGCTCATGCCCAGCAGGGCGACGCTGGGGCCATCACCTTCCATGATCACGCCCTCGACCTGGTAGAGCGTGATTTCGCCGACCGTCACCGCATCGAGCATCACCCGGTAGGCGCTGGTAACGCCATTGGCGGTTTGCATCAGCAGGCGCTCGCCTTTGCGGTAATCGATGCCCGCGTTCTGTGCAAAGGCCGCGGATATCGATATCGAGGTAGCACCCGTGTCGACCAGAAAACGTACAGCGCGGCCATTGATTTGTCCCACCGAGTAGAAATGTCCGCCACTGTCGGCGGCAAGGTTCACCGATTGCGCACCGGCGGCGGTGCGCGGCGGCGCGAAGTGCTGGCCGACATCGAGCGTGACGCGTTTGCCGTCAATCTCCAGGGTGGCATTGTCGGCAGCGGTTGCCAGCAGGGTAATGCCCTCCGGCGTTTTCTGGCCGATGCTGAGTGTGCGCACCGCCTGGCCATTGATTACGACCACCGCTTTGCCTGGAAACAGGCCGACCACGGTCACTGCGGTTGCCGCTGCTGCCGGCAACGGCCAGACGATAACCGTGACACACAAGAAGAATGCGGCGTCTGCGAGCGCGCGGGTGATGCGATTAGAATATGGCTTCATATATTTCTCTCCAACTGAATTTACCGCATGAAGCCTGTCGCCATTTTTCGCTTTTTTCCAACCGAAGGTCCCGGTCATTTTGCCACCTTTATGGATGCACAGCGGATTCCCTGGCGCCTGTTCAAACTCGATGCCGGCGATGCGGTGCCGCAGGATATTGATGCCTGGTCGGGCTTTGTGTTCATGGGCGGGCCGATGAGCGTCAATGATGACTTGCCGTGGATTCCACCGATGCTCAATTTGATTCGCGATGCGATTGCAGCTGATAAACCTTGTCTTGGGCATTGCCTGGGTGGGCAGCTCATTTCGAAAGCGTTGGGCGGGGTGGTGAGCAAAAACCCCGTAATGGAAATCGGCTGGAACCCGGTGCGGGTGGAAGATTCCACAATCGCCCGGGATTGGCTGGGCGAGGACTTGCGTGAATGGACTACCTTCCAGTGGCATGGTGAAACCTTCACCATTCCGGCCGGTGCGTCGCGCATTCTCACCGGCGGCGCCTGCGCCAACCAGGCGTATGTGATCGGCAAATCGCTGGGCATGCAATGCCATGTCGAGATGACGCCGGAAATGATCGAGGCCTGGTGCCGAGATTGGGCGAAGGAGGGCGCCGATCCCGCACTGCCCAGCGTGCAGACGCCGGCGGAAATTCAGGCGGCGATGGCGGGCAATCTGCAGACTTTGAATCGTGTCGCCGACCGCCTGTATGCGCGCTGGGTGAGCGGCTTGCCGCAAGAAAAATGAGATAAAAATTACGCAGAACGCCATTTGACGCGCTGTTTGGAGCAAAAATGCCTGGAAAAGCGCGCCAGTGCTTGAGTTTGGCTTTTTAAATTCCGCTAGTCGCGGAAGTTGTTGAACTGCAGCGGCACATCTTCAATCTGTTTTTTGCACAGCGCAATCGCCTCCTGCAGATCGTCGCGATCTTTGCCGGTGACGCGCACGGCCTCACCCTGTATTGACGCCTGCACCTTTATCTTCGCATCCTTGATCAGCTTGACGATGCGCTTGGCGAGATCGGATTCAATGCCGTTCTTGATGGTGATGACCTGCTTGACCTTGTCGCCGCCGATTTTTTCTTTCTTCTTTTCATCAAGCAAGCGCGAATCGACGCCGCGCTTGGCCATCTTGTTCATCATCACGTCCTTCACCTGGCCGAGCTTGAAATCATCATCGGCAAACAGGGTGAGCTCCAATTCATTTTGCTCGATACGCGCATCCGAGCCCTTGAAGTCGAAGCGCGTCGACACTTCCTTGTTGGCTTGTTCGATCGCGTTCTTGAGCTCGACCTTGTTGACTTCGGAGACGATATCGAATGAGGGCATGGTGTTTTCCTGATGTATCGAATGGAATCGCGGCGGGTGGCGCGTTCATCGCACCACCCATGGTTCAAACTTACTTTTTACGCTTCGCTTTTGCCAGCGCCTTGTTCGCGGCAATCCGCATGCGCAGCGCATTGAGCTTGATGAAGCCGCCAGCATCGGCCTGATTGTACGCGCCGCCGTCGTCATCAAAGGTGGAGATGGTCTGGTCGAACAGCGAATCGGTCTTCGATTCGCGGCCCACCACCAGCACCGTACCCTTGTACAGCTTCAGCTTGACGGTGCCGTTGACCGGCTTCTGCGATTCGTCGATCAGGCTTTGCAGCAAAGTGCGCTCCGGCGAGAACCAGTAGCCGTTGTAGACCATGCGCGCATAACGCGGCATCAGATCATCCTTCAGCGCCAGCACTTCGCGGTCCAGCGTGATCGACTCCATCGCGCGATGGGCGCGCAGCATGATGGTGCCGCCGGGCGTTTCATAGCAGCCGCGCGACTTCATGCCGACGTAGCGGTTCTCGACCATGTCGAGGCGGCCGATGCCGTGTTTGCCGCCGATGCGGTTTAATTCAGTCAGCACTTTGGCGGGCGATAATTTTTTGCCGTTGATCGAGACGATGTCGCCGTGCGCGTAGCCCAGCTCCACAAACTCCGGTTTGCCGGGGGCCTTCTCGGGCGAATTGGTAATGCGCCACATCGAATCTTCCGGCTCGAAATTCGGGTCCTCGAGAATGCCGCCTTCGTACGATATATGCAGCAGATTGGCGTCCATCGAGTAGGGCGCGCCGCCACCTTTGCGCTTTTTGAAGTCGACCGGAATCTTGTGCTTGTCGGCATAGGCCAGCAGCTTTTCGCGCGACAGCAAATCCCATTCACGCCACGGCGCGATGATTTTCACATTTGGCATCAACGCATAGGCGCCCAACTCAAAGCGTACCTGGTCATTGCCCTTGCCGGTGGCGCCGTGGGAAATCGCATCGGCGCCGGTTTTGCGCGCAATTTCGATCATTTGCTTGGCGATCAGAGGACGTGCGATCGAGGTGCCGAGCAGGTATTCGCCTTCGTACACCGCATTGGCGCGGAACATCGGGAACACATAGTCGCGGACGAATTCCTCGCGCAGGTCCTCGATGAAAATATTCTGTTTCTTGATGCCCATTTGCAGGGCTTTTTTGCGTGCGGGTTCCAACTCTTCACCCTGGCCGATATCGGCGGTGAAGGTGACGACTTCGCACTGGTAGACGTCCTGCAGCCATTTGAGAATGACCGAAGTATCGAGGCCGCCGGAATAGGCGAGGACGACCTTGTTGATTTTGTTATCGGCTGTAATGGACGGCGCGCCGGCAATTGCCTTGGCGGATGGTTTGGACCGTTTGCGGCCTGTTGCTTCGCTCATGATGATCAGACTTTCGGATGCGCGCACTTGTTCCGCCGAGTCTCGAAGCGCGCTGTAGCTACCGGAAAGGTCACCGTTCGCGGGGGGTAGCTGTCACCCAGGGGAGGCTGGGGGCACAGCTGCGGAAGTGGCGAAACGGGATCTTGCATGCGCCGACCGGCATCGGCGCATCCGGATTATACGTGCAGGCAGGTGCTGGCGAAAGCGGCTTGCCGCCTTGGGCGGGCCATTCCGGAGCCATTTGCCCGTTTATTTTCCGGGCTCGGCACCGACAGCCGGCGGCACCACCTTGATCTCGCCTACCTCGATGTTCGGGTCATAGCCCAAGGCGCGCTTGGCGATGCGTTTCATGGTGTCGGCCATCAGGCCCTTCAGCAGCTTGTTGCGATCTGCCTCACTGGTGCCGCTCCAAGGGTCGAAGCCGTCACTGGCCTTCATCGGCAGCTTGCGGTTCACGGTCGTGGTATTGGAATCGAGCAGCGCAAAGGTTTTGCCGTCGAACACCGAGGTTCGCAGGTAGATGAATGACGCCAGATGGGTATCGAGCATATCCAGATCCTCCTCGGGTTCGGTGATGTCGACAAAATGCACGCCACGGTTGACGAACCAGCCGACCCCCGAGGTGGCGGCCCCACCCAACCCGGTCCAGTCCTGCGACAGATATGGGGTGATGACGATATAGCGGTCAGCCGGGGCGATCTCGGCGAGCAGTTTGAGATCGCCGGCAACCTTTTTGACCGCTGCTTCTTCCGGCAGGTCCTGCGCAGATTTACCCAGGCGATCTTTGCCGCGCGCGACGAAGCCCAGCGTGACCTTGGGCAGGTTCGCCTTGATGACGCGTGCAACTTCAAGTTCGATGGCGCGATCGATGCCTGCGGCCATACTAGCCGCTGCAACCCGGTCAACGGATTGAACTGCCGTCAGTTCCGGCCTTTCCTGCCCCTTGAGCCTGGCCAGTGCAATCGCAAACTCCGCACTGCGTGCAGTGGGCGACTCGTTATAGGCGCGGCTACTTGTGTTCGCACCGTAAGTGCTGTTGGCGTCATTCGCCTGCTCGAAGCTGCGCGTCACCTTCAGCGCCTTGCTGCCCACCAACGAAATCACCACGATTTTGGCGTTGCTTGCATCCAGGGTTGGCGGCAGTTGGTTCGCAGCTTCATCCGGCATCGCCTGTGCTGCGATACTGATCGTCAACAATGGGGCCGCAACGAGCCAGACATAAAATCTTGTATGGCAGCGAACCATTATGTTCACTTGCTTTTGACGGCGGGTGGTACCGCCTTGATCTCGCCGATGTCCACCTTGGCCCCGTAGTTTTCGTTGACGGCGCGGCCAGCGGAGAGCTCGATCAGGTTGATGATGCGCTCAGTCAGAAAATCCGGTGACAGGCTGTTTTCGACATTGAGCGCGGTGGCGTCGGGATCGAACAGCTTTTGAAAGTCGTAGCGCGAATTTTTGTCGATAACGCGCAAGGTTTTCGCATCGAGGGTGACGACCTGCAGATATGAGAACGGGGCGATATAGCGTTTTGAACGGTTTTTCTTTCCATCCGGACCGGTGGTGGCGGATTCTCCCTGTTGTGAAAGATCGGTATCGCCGGCGAAATTATCGCCGGCCAGGCTTCCGCTTTCCTGCGGCTGCACATAGATGCCGAGACCGTTGAGCTTGCTGCCCATGCCGTTGTGCTCCGAAAACACATAAGCGGGCGTCACCACGATAATCCGGTCCCAGTCACGTCGCTGCGGCATTGCTTCCAGGGCCGCAATCATTCGTTCAAGTGCCACGCGTTCGCGGTCCTTTGGCAGCACACCGTCCATCTCCGCCGCGTTCATCGCCATCAGCACGCGCTTGCTGTTGGGCTCGGCCTCGCCCAGCGCCTGGTCGAGGCCGCGCAATACCGCAAAATTGAGTGCGTTGTCGGCGACCTTCAGCTCTTTTCGTGTGAAGTTGTCGATAATATTGCTGCCGACTTGCCGGCGCTGGCGTACGTAGGTAAAGCGATCGCCGACTGCCGAGACCAGGGCGTAGGATCGCGGCGGTACGGGTGCGGTCGCCGCGGCGGGATCAGGTGACTGCGCCGCAGTAGTGGTGCCCGAACACAGCAGTGCCGCGACAACCATTGCCGCATGTTGAAAGAATTGCCATAACCCACATCGCTTGGCCATCGCGGCGCACTCCATTATCGGTCTGATCGAATTTGCCGGCATGTTATCGGCTGGCGCGCTGTGAATCCTGCGAACACTGCGCATCAGGCGTTGATGCGACCCAGCAGTAAAAACTCCATCAACGCTTTTTGTACGTGCAGGCGGTTCTCGGCCTCGTCCCAGACCACGCTTTGCGGGCCTTCCAGTACATCGGCCGCCACCTCCTCGCCGCGGTGGGCGGGCAGGCAGTGCATGAACAATGCATCCTTGGCGGCAACTTTCATCATCGCGGTATCAACGGTGAAATCGGCAAAGGCTTTTTTGCGGGCCTCGGTTTCGGCTTCATAGCCCATGCTGGTCCACACATCGGTAGTGACCAGATGTGCGCCTTTGGTCGCCGCCATGGGGTCATTGAACACGCCAAGGTTCGCTTCGTCCAGGGGCTCGCCGCGTTGGGATTTCATTTCATAGCCGGGCGGGGTGGCAATATGCAATTTGAAATCGAAAATACGCGCCGCTTCCAGCCAGGTGTAGCTCATATTGTTGGCGTCGCCGATCCAGGCCACCGTCTTGCCGCTGATCGAATCGCGATGCTCGATGAAGGTAAAAATATCCGCCAGCACCTGGCAGGGGTGATATTCATTGGTGAGGCCATTGATCACCGGCACCCGTGAATGCGCCGCAAAACGCTCGAGGATCGATTGTTCATAGGTGCGAATCATGACGATATCAACCATCCGCGAAATCACCCGCGCCACGTCTTCGATCGGCTCACCGCGACCGAGCTGGCTTTCCGAGGTGTTAAGCACGATCGACGAGCCGCCAAGCTGAAAGATGCCGGCCTCGAACGAGACGCGTGTTCGCGTCGAGCTTTTTTCGAACACCATCGCCAGCATGCGGTCGGTCAGGGGCTGGTAGGGGATGTAATTCTTGAAGCGGTGCTTGAGAATTTTGCTGCGCGCGAAGATGTGCTCGAACTCGTCACGCGAAAAATCCTTGAATTGCAGAAAATGTCTCATCGGTATCTATCGTTCAGGCCGCCGCTTGCTGCGGCAGTGACAGGAAGGTCTTGATGGCGGTGCTCACGCGCGCGGCCAGTTCGCGAGCCTCGGCAGCGTTGATGATAAGCGGTGGCACCAGGCGGATCACATTGTCCTGCGTGACATTGATCAATACCCCGGTGTCGAGCGCAATTTTCACCACCTCGGCACAGGGGCGGTCGAGTTCGATGCCCATCATCAAACCCATGCCGCGAATCTCTTTTACACCGGCGATATTCTTCAGTGCCGCCGAAAATTCAACTTTCAGCAAGTCGCCCATCTTCGCGGCGTTGGCAAGCAAATTTTCTTCTTCCATGATTTCCAGGGTGCGCAATGCGGCTACCGAAACCAGCGGCCCGCCGCCGAAGGTGGTGCCGTGGTTACCCGGCTTGAACACTTGCGCCGCCGCCCCCTTCGCCAGGCAGGCGCCGATCGGCACGCCCGAGCCGAGGCCCTTGGCGAGCGGCATCACGTCCGGGACGATGCCGGCCCACTGGTGCGCAAACCATTTGCCGGTGCGGCCGATGCCGGACTGGACTTCGTCGATCATCATGAACCAGTTTTTTTCGGTGCAGAGTTGACGCAAGGCCTGCAGATAATCGATGCGTGCGGCGACAATTCCGCCTTCACCCTGCAGCACTTCCGCCAGAACTGCGACCACGTCCGGGTTGTGCTGGGCGATATTGCGCACCGCGTCGATGTCGTTGTAGGGCACGCGAATAAAGCCGGTGACCAGTGGCTCAAAGCCGGCCTGCGCCTTGCGCGACCCGGTGGCGGCCAGTGTGGCCAGGGTGCGTCCATGCCATGCGTGCTCCATCACCACGATCTGTGGATTGGTAATGCCACGCTGGTGCCCATACAAGCGCGCCAGCTTGATGGCGCACTCGTTGGCTTCCGCGCCGGAGTTGCCAAAAAACACATTGTCCATGCCGGACAGCGAGCACAGCTTGTCTGCGAGAGCGGCCTGCTCCGGAATGTCGACCAGATTCGAGGTGTGAATGAGTTTGCCCGCCTGCCTGGCTATTGCCTGCGTCAGCTTTGGATGTGCATGTCCCAGCCCCGACACCGCGATGCCGGCGAGTCCGTCCAGAATCCGGCGCCCATCGGTGGTGTGCAACCAGACACCTTCACCATGGGAAAAGGCGACTGACAGCGGCTTGTAAGTATTCATTTGATGAGGTGACAGCATGGGTCAGCTCCTTTTGCGGTTCTTGATGAATGCGGCCCCGGGTGCAACAAGGTGAGACTGCGCCATAAAAACAAAGGCGGCTCACGCGAAGCCGCCGGAAATATTGCGCCTGAAACATTGTCATCAATACTAGGGCAATCCATCCCCCAGTGCAATATGAGGTCGCTGCCGGATGCAATAGTGCGATGGTGGTACGGCTCCTGCTTGTGAATAGTGGTCGGGCAGGCGGTTGCGGCGGGTGTTTGTGCACCCAGCCGTACTGCAACGAAAAAGGCGGTGAAACATGTGCTTATTGGACGAAGTCGCCAGTCTTATACAAGATATAATTCTGTCTGCGCTGTCAGCTTG
Organism: Burkholderiales bacterium; assembly: GCA_031394335.1. Classification (GTDB taxonomy): domain Bacteria; phylum Pseudomonadota; class Gammaproteobacteria; order Burkholderiales; family Usitatibacteraceae; genus UKL13-2. The sequence continues at coordinate 21,202 of JANMXS010000025.1, read as the reverse complement.
CTGCAGCATCTCAATTTTCAGAACCAATCCATCGCTGTGCCCTACGATTCTGCCTTCCGTCAACCATCCGTCGCCACTGGCAGCATGAGTTCGCCCGTTTCCGCTGGCACCCCCGGCACCGGAAGCGCGCACCGGATTGTGATTCAGGGGGTCACCAAAAAAGGGCGCGCCTTTCGCCCCAGCGATTGGGCTGAACGCCTGTGCGGCATCATGTGCACGTTTGGCGGCGATCAGCAGATGCGTTATTCCCCCTATGTTCGGCCAGTGATGCTGGATGGCGTGCGCTGCGTAATTGTTGAGCCCTCGCTGATTGAGGTTGAACCGCGCGCGTATCGTTTCCTGCTTGATTTCGCCAGTGACAACGAATTGGTGGTGATTGATCCCTCTGTCGCGGGCAGTGACGATTTCTGCCCGGTGCCGGGCAGCGCCCTTGAGAAACTCGTCTCGCCCTGATTCCTGTCATTGCGGCGAGTGACCCGTTCGCATCCGCGCTGGAGAGGCAATCCACAAAAGAAAACGCCGCGTGGAAACTCCACACGGCGTTGGGACTTGCTGACAGCGCCTTGGTTTTTAAATACGACGCCGCAATACGGCTTACGCTGCTGCCTGGCTGCTTGCACCAATCGCCTTGATGGCGGCAGAAAGACGGCTCTTGTGACGAGCAGCCTTGTTCTTGTGAATGATGTTTTTGTCTGCGATCGAATCGATCGTCGATACGGAAGACTTGAATACCGCTTCAGCGGCTACCTTGTCACCAGCGGAAATGGCGGCCGTGACCTTTTTCAGGGCGGTGCGAAGTTCCGAACGCTGGGACATATTGTGCGAACGGGCCTTGACGGCCTGACGTGCGCGTTTAGCAGCTTGTTTGGTATTTGCCATGTTTATTTAATCCAATAATCCAGAATCTAATCGTAAATTTTGCGTGAAGCCTTGTATTATAGCGCCTCCGAATAAAAAAGCAAACTGTTTGTTTTGATTGGGTTTTCCGGGCCAGCCATGCTTTTTGCGGCGCCCCGCAAACGATGTCGGTGCCCTTCGATGGCTTCTTTCCTGTTCCAGTCAAAGCAACTCGATCCCTCATGAATCTGCTCAGGGCAGCACTTTCCGTCTCGGCGATGACGTTCCTGTCGCGCATCACCGGTCTCGCCCGGGAAATTATCGGCTTCAACCTGTTCGGCGCCGGCGCCGCCATGGACGCATTCCAGGTTGCATGGCGGATTCCCAACCTGCTGCGCCGCCTGTTTGCCGAAGGTGCTTTCAGTCAGGCGTTTGTGCCGGTCTTTGCCGAATACAAAACCACCCGGGGCCCGGCGGAGACAAAGGCGCTTGCCGACCGTGTCGCCAGCCTGCTGGCGCTGGTGCTGTTTTTCGTGACGCTGATCGGCGTGGTCGCAGCACCGCTGCTGGTCTACGCCACCGCCTCGGGTTTCGCCGTCGATCCCGGCAAATTCAATCTGACCGTGCAGCTGGTCCGCATCACCTTTCCCTATATCTTTTTCATTTCGCTGGTCTCGCTGGCCGCCGGCATGCTCAACAGCTTCAGCGCATTCAAAACGCCGGCGTTCTCGCCGGTATTGCTCAATCTGTCGGTGATTGCGGCGGCAGTACTTCTGGCGCCGCATATGGAGCAGCCGGTGCTGGCGTTGGCGTGGGGAACCCTGCTGGGCGGCGTGGTGCAGCTCCTGTTTCAGGTTCCGGCACTGCGGCGCATCGGCATGTTGCCGCGCTTTTCGTTCAGCGCCTGGCAGTTCAGACAAGACAGCGGGGTGCGGCGCATCCTCGGGCTGATGGCCCCGGCCATACTCGGCGTATCGGTGGCGCAAATATCGTTGCTGCTGAACACGCAGATCGCCTCATTTCTGCCGACGGGCTCGGTGTCCTGGCTTACCGCAGCCGATCGGCTAATGGAATTTCCGTCGGCCATGCTCGGCGTTGCCCTGGGTACGGTGCTGTTGCCATCGCTGGTCAAGCATCAGGCGCTGGAAGATGCCGCCGAATTTTCACGACTGCTCGACTGGGGCCTGCGCGTGACGCTGATGCTGACCTTGCCGGCAGCGGTGGCGCTGGCATTGCTCGCCACACCGCTGATCGCCACCATTCTTCAGCACGGGCAATTTGGCGCAAAAGATGTGCTGATGTCCCGCGCCGCCCTGATTGCATATTCGGTCGGACTGACCGGCATCATCATGGTGAAAATCCTGGCGCCCGGTTACTACGCCCGGCAGAACATCAGGACGCCGGTCAAAATAGCCATCTTTACCCTGGTGGTCACGCAGGTCTTCAATCTTGCGTTTGTGCCGATTTTCAAGCACGCGGGCCTGGCGCTGTCGATCGGTCTGGGGGCCTGTGTCAACGCCGGTCTGCTTTACTGGTTCATGCGCAGGCAGCGGATATTTACGCCGCAACCCGAATGGCTGGCCTTTCTCCTGAAGATTTTTGTCGCGCTTTACTTGATGGCGGTCGCGCTGTACCTGCTGGCCGGTGATGACGCGACCTGGTTGACGATGGCCTCCACTGAACGTTGTATGCGGCTTGCATGGGTGATTGCGACAGGCGCCACTGTCTATTTCGTCAGCTTGTGGATCATGGGGTTTCGGCTGCGCAATTTTGCCAAGCGGGCATGAGAATGAGTGGCGAAAATACGCTTGGCATGAACGTACATCGGCACCTTGGCGCGGTCGGTGTCGAGCTGGCATTGGCCATAGGCAACTTTGATGGCGTACATCGCGGTCATCAGGCAATTTTGCAGGCGACGGTCGATGCATCGGTGCGCGCGGGATTGACGCCGTCCGCATTGACCTTTCATCCGCTGCCGCGAGAATTCTTCGCGCGGGTTCGGGGCGATGAAGCGCTGGCGCCGCCGCGGCTGATGAGCGCCACCGAAAAATTGGCGGCGTTTTACCGCGCCGGCATATGTCATGCCTTCATGCCGATATTCGATGCCCGATTTGCGGCGCAAAGCCCCGATGACTTCATCGCCAGACTGGTCGCGATGAAGGTTCGCTGGCTGATGGTCGGTGAGGACTTCCGTTTTGGCGCCAGGCGTGCCGGCGATGTGTCCGCACTTCGCACCGCCGGGATACAGCACGGATTTTCGGTTGAGACCATGGCGGATATCGTGGATGAGGCGGGCGGCACATCGCTGCGCGTGTCATCGACCGCGGTGCGCGAGGCGCTGGCAGCAGGCGAACTTGGTGTTGCCGCGCGCATGTTGGGCCGTCGTTACGCGATGATTGGCCGCGTGACCCATGGCAAGAAACTGGGGCGCAGCCTGGGGTTTCCGACTGCCAATGTGAGCCTTACCGGGAGAAAGCCCGCACTCTCCGGAGTGTTTGCGGTAAAATTGCGGCTTGTAACTCGCGGGCTCGAGGGAGTGGCGAGCAAGGTAGGTGACACGCTGTCGGGTGTTGCGAACCTTGGCACCAATCCGGCTGTCAGGAACGAAACTGCATACGACGGCCGTCACCATTTGGAAGTCTTCCTCTTCGATTACTCGGGCGATCTCTACGGTAAACGCGTAGAAGTCCAGTTCATCGAAAAAGTCCGCGACGAACAGAATTTCGCAAGCCTCGATGCCTTGGTCGTGCAAATGCATGACGATTGCAACGAGGCGAAACGCATCTTGCGCGGCATTTGAGGAACGAAACCCGATGGACACCAAAACGGATTACAAATCCACCCTGAATCTCACTGATACGCCATTCCCGATGCGCGGCGATCTCGCCAGGCGCGAGCCGGGCTGGGTTGCACAGTGGCAGCAGCAGAAGCTGTACGAAAAAATTCGTACGGCCTCCAGGGGCAAGCCCAAGTTCATCCTGCACGATGGCCCGCCGTACGCGAACGCGGCGATTCATATCGGCCACGCCGTCAATAAAATCCTCAAGGATGCGGTCGTCAAGTCGCGCCAGTTGGCGGGCTTTGACGCGGTTTATGTGCCGGGCTGGGACTGCCACGGCATGCCCATCGAGATATTTGTCGAAAAACAGCACGGCAAGAACTTGCCAGTGGAAAAAGTGCAGAGCTACGCACGCGCGCACGCCGACTCGCAAATCGAATTGCAAAAAGCGGATTTCGTGCGCCTGGGCGTGTTGGGCGACTGGGATCATCCCTACAAGACCATGGCGTTCGCGACCGAGGCTGAGGAGATCCGCACCCTCGGTAAATTGTTCGAGCGCGGCTATGTCTATCGTGGCCTGAAGCCGGTGAACTGGTGTTTCGATTGTCAGTCGGCATTGGCCGAAGCGGAAGTCGAATACGAGGACAAGACCTCGATCGCCATCGATGTCGGCTTTCCGCTGGTGGATACCGAACGCGATAAATTGGCTGCTGCATTCGGACTGACCGCACTTCCTGAAGGCTCGGTTTACGCGGTCATCTGGACAACGACGCCGTGGACAATTCCGGCCAACCAGGCGCTGAATTTTCACCCTGATTACGACTACGCGTTGGTTTCCACAGAGCGCGGCTCGCTCATTGTCGCAAACGACATTCTCATGCAGGGAGCTGCAGGATCGGTGTCCTTTCCTGAGCCGACAACGGCGGAAATCAATGCCCTGTCCTCGCCACTTCTAACTAGATATGGAATTACCCGGGCGAAAGTTATTGGGATCGCGGAGGGTAAGGCGCTTGAAAGAATCAACTTCAAGCATCCTTTCTACGATCGCCTGTCGCCCGCCTTCTTGGCCGATTACGTCACCCTTGATACCGGTACCGGCATCGTCCATTCCTCACCAGCTTACGGCGAGGACGACTTCAAGACCTGCAAACGCTACGGCATGAAGAACGAGGACATCCTCAATCCGGTGATGGGCAATGGCCAGTATGTGCCGAGCCTGGCGCTGTTCGGGGGGCTTAATATCTGGAAAGCCCAACCGGAAATCGTCAAGACCATTGAAGCGGCCGGTGCGCTGTTTCACTCGAACAATTTCAAACACTCGTATCCGCATTGCTGGCGCCATAAAACGCCGACGGTGTTCCGCGCCACCGCGCAATGGTTCATCGGCATGGACCTGCACGCCAAAGGCGAGACGCAGACGCTGCGTGAGCTGGCGCTGGCGGCAATTGATATCACGCATTTTTACCCCGACTGGGGCAAGGCGCGTCTGCACGGCATGATCGCGCATCGTCCGGACTGGTGCATTTCGCGGCAACGCAACTGGGGTACGCCGATCCCGTTTTTCCTGCACAAGGAAACCGGCGAATTGCATCCGCGCACGCTGGAATTGCTGGGGCAGGTGGCAACGCGCGTAGAAAACGAAGGTATCGAAGCCTGGCAGCGCATCACCACCGAAGAATTGCTGGGGGACGACGCCAAAAATTACGACAAGATCAGTGACACGCTCGATGTGTGGCTGGATTCCGGCTCGACCTTCAACACCGTGATGGCCACCACGCCATCGCTGATGGCGACTGATGTGGATGGCCGGCCCGCACAGGCTGATCTGTATCTCGAAGGTTCGGATCAACATCGCGGCTGGTTCCATTCCTCGCTGCTGGTGAGCTGTGCGCTGAATGATCGTGCGCCGTACAAAAGCCTGTTGACGCACGGTTTCGCGGTCGATGGCCAGGGCAAGAAAATGTCGAAATCGCTGGGCAATGTGGTGTTGCCGCAAAAGATATCGGACACGCTGGGCGCCGAAATTCTGCGCCTCTGGGTCGGCGCCACCGATTATTCCGGCGAGCTGTCGATCTCGGACGAAATCCTTAAACGGGTGGTGGAGAGCTATCGACGTATTCGCAACACCCTGCGTTTCCTGCTGGCCAACACGGCCGACTTCAATGTGGGCAAAAATGCGCTGCCGGTTGTCGAGCTGATGGAAATTGATCGCTATGCGCTGATACTTGGCCATGATTTGCAGCAACGGGTGCTGGGTCATTACGACCGCTACGAGTTCCAGCCGGCGATGCAGGCGATCCAGAACTTCTGCTCCGAGGACATGGGCGGTTTTTATCTCGACATTCTCAAGGACCGTCTGTACACCACGGCGGCTGATTCGAAATCGCGCCGCGCTGCGCAAACCGCGTTGCACCACATCCTGCAAATGCTCACGCGCCTGATTGCGCCGGTGCTGTCGTTCACGGCGGAAGAGATCTGGGCGGTGCTGCAACCGGGTGTTGAAGACAGCGTGTTCCTGCACGCTTATTACGCCATCCCGCCGGTCGCCGGGCCGGAGGCCTTGAAGGTGCGTTGGGCTGCTTTGCGTGAAGTTCGCGCCACGGTGTCGAAGCAGCTCGAGGAAGCGCGCACCGCAGGCAAGATTGGCTCGTCATTGCAGGCGGAGGTGGTGCTGACGACTTCTGGAGCCGAGTTGCCTTTGTTGCGCTCGTTCGAAGATGATTTGCGCTTCGTGTTTATTACCTCGCAGGCCAGGGTGGCGGAATCAGCCGCGGTCAGCGGTGTTGCGGTGACGGTGGAGGCCAGCCCGCATCCCAAGTGTGAGCGTTGCTGGCATTACCGTGCCGACGTCGGCTCGAGCGCAGAACATCCCACCATTTGCGGACGTTGCGTCAGCAATCTGTTCGGCGCAGGCGAGAATCGCTTCCATGCATAAGGAAAGTTCCCGATTCCGCTGGCTGCGCTGGCTCGCGCTCAGCGCGGTGGTGATTATCCTCGACCAGATCACCAAGAACGCCATCACCGCCAACTTCCAGTACGGCGAATCGAAATATTTGCTTCCGTTTTTCAACCTGGTGCTGGCCTACAACAAGGGCGCGGCATTCAGTTTCCTGGCCAATGCCTCGGGCTGGCAGCGCGAATTTTTCATTGCGATTACCGTGGTGATTACGATCGTGCTGCTATGGATGATGCGGCAGAATCAGCGCAACGTCCTGCTATGCACCGCGCTGGCGCTGGTGATCGGTGGCGCCTTCGGTAATTTGTATGACCGGATCATGTACGGGCATGTGATCGATTTTGTGCAATGGCACGTGGCCGGATATTACTGGCCGGCATTCAATATCGCCGATTCGGCGATCTGCCTCGGCGCCGGCCTGCTGATCTGGGATTCGTTCCGCAAACCAAAAGCAGATATCGCCAAAGGGAATGCGGCCAGCAAGGAGTCAACATGACCAACTGGGCCAAAGTCATCGACGGCAAGGTCGCGCTGGCCAAGCGCAATATTGAGCAGGGCATGAAGCCGGGCAGGATTTCGCCGGATGCGCGCATTCCGCAGGGCCAGACGCGGGTCGCGGATTTTCCGGTGCTCGATATGGGCATACGGCCGTCGATCGATCGCGCCACCTGGAAGCTCAAGTTGTTCGGCCTGGTCGATCACGAAGTCACGCTGAACTGGCAAGCCTTCATGGCCCTGCCGCAAACCCAGGTTGCCGCCGATATGCACTGCGTTACGCGATGGTCACAGCTCGACATGAATTGGCAAGGCGTGCTCGCGCGCGAACTGGTGGTGCTGGCGCAGCCGGCCGAGGCGGCGCAGTTCGTGACCCTGCACGGCTTTGATGGCTACACCACCAATTTGCCGTTGGAGGCCCTGCTGGATGATGATGTGTTGATTGCGCATCGGGTGTTCGGCGAACCTTTGTCGATGGAACATGGCTGGCCCGCCAGAATGGTGGTGCCGAAGCGTTACGCGTGGAAGGGCGCAAAATGGATTTCGGGTATCGAGTTCCATGAAAAAGATCGGCCCGGTTTCTGGGAAGTGCGCGGTTATCACAACGATGCAGACCCCTGGAAAGAGCAGCGCTTCGGTTATCCGGAAGACGGTTCCGAGCCGGAATACCTGTAGTTAAAATTATCAAAGTCCAGCATTGGCGCGGTGTTTGGAGAAAAAATTGCTCAAAAGCCGCGCCAGTGCTGGAGTTTGCTGGTTTGATTCAGCACTGCTCGTGGCTGGCAATACCATCAAGATTGCAGAGGTTTGATCATGAACGACACCGAAATTCTCCTCGCCAATCCTCGCGGCTTCTGTGCCGGCGTGGATCGCGCCATCGAAATCGTCGAGCGTGCACTGAAGATGCACGGCGCGCCGATTTACGTGCGCCACGAGATCGTGCACAACAAGTTCGTCGTCGACGACCTGCGCCGCAAGGGCGCGATTTTCATCGAAGACCTGGCCGATGTGCCGAAAGGCGCGACGCTGATTTTCAGCGCGCACGGCGTGTCCAAGGCGATTCGCCACGAGGCCGATGCGCGCGGCTTCCAGGTGTTCGATGCCACCTGTCCGCTGGTCAAGAAAGTGCATATCGAAGTCGCCAAGAAGCGCGCCGAAGGCTATCAGGTGGTGATGATCGGTCACGATGGCCACCCGGAAGTGGAGGGCACCATGGGGCAGTCCGAGGTGGGCATGTATCTGGTCGAGACCGAAGACGATGTTGCCCGGCTGGAAATTGCACACAGCGACAAGCTCACCTACGTGACGCAAACCACTTTGTCGGTCGACGATGCGCAGAAGGTAATCAATGCGCTGAAACGAAAATTCCCCGGCATTATCGGCCCCAAGCAGGACGATATTTGCTATGCCACGCAGAATCGCCAGGATGCTGTCAAATTCATGGCGCCGCAGGTCGAGGTGGTGATCGTGGTCGGCTCGCGCACCAGCTCCAACACCAACCGCCTGCGCGAACTCGCCGACCTGCTCGGCTGCGAAACGCATCAGGTCGACAGTGCGGAAGAGCTCAAAAGCGAATGGGTGCTTGGAAAAAAACGTGTCGGCGTGACTTCCGGCGCTTCCGCCCCGGAAGTGCTGGTGAAGGACGTGATTGCCAAACTCAAGGCGCTCGGCGCGCAAAGCGTGCGCGAGCTGGATGGCATCACCGAGAACATCACCTTTCCCTTGCCCAAAGGTCTGGGAAGCGCGCCGGCCGCTCGCTAAACACTGCCGGCCGGCGGGGGCGGTTGCCGCCTGTCGAACGCAGCTGGCGCATGGTTGCAGGCCACTGTCATTACCGCAACGGTCAAACGCCACTTATTCCGGGCCAGCTCCCGCTTGTCGGGCGACCTCGCTATCAAAAAAGCGTTAAATTAGAGTTCGCTCATCAAAAGGGAAATAAAAATGCAAAGTTTTCTGGAAAACAAACGTCGCAACAAGCCGTCGGGCGGGTTTACGTTGATCGAGTTGATGATCACGATCGCTATTATTGGCATTCTTGCGGCCATTGCCGTTCCGAACTACATGAATTACGTTTTGAAGGCGAATCGTTCCGCAGCGCAATCATTTATGCTTAATGCGGCGCAACGCCAGCAGCAATATTTTTTGGACAATCGCAGCTACGCACCGGATTTTGCCACGCTGCAAGTTCCGATACCGAACGATGTATCGCCCAACTATACCGTTGTCCTGAACCTGCTTCCCGGCCCGCCATTGGGCTTCGAGATTATTGCCACCCCGACCGGAAAACAGGACCGCAATAACGAGCCGGCCCTCAGGATCGACCAGAGTGGCGCCAAAACACCTAACGGTACCGCCTACGGGGCATGGTAGAGGCGGCGATGGGTACTTTTCTCAAACCACACGTTCGTCATAAAAATGCACAGTTGGGATTTACGCTGGTTGAGTTGCTCATTACCGTTGCGATTCTCGGTATTTTGATGGGCCTTGCAGCGCCTTCTTTCGTCGACATCATCAAAAGCCAGAAAGTGAAATCGATGAGTACCGACATCCAATTGTCGCTGGTGCAGGCGCGAAGTGAGGCAATCAAGCGAAACCGCAACGTTACGCTGGCGCCGAATACCGCCAATACATGGACGAGCGGTTGGACCATTGCTGACCCGGATAACGCGGGTAGCAATATTGAAGTGCGTTCCTCCTTTACTGGCCTTACGGTTACCGGTCCCGACAATGTTGTCTATCAAAGCTCCGGACGAATTTCCGGGTCGACCGTACCTGCTTTTGATATCAGTGCTCCCGGCTCATCTGCTCATAAATGTGTCACGGTTGATTTGGGCGGACGACCTTATGTAAAGGCGGCAGCATGCTAATCGGCAACCAAAAGCACTCCTCGCGCGCGGACAGTCATCAATCGGAACGCGGCACAACCATCATTGAAGTTCTGGTTACGGTCGTCATCCTGACTATAGGGCTGCTGGGGTTGGCTGGGCTGCAGGGACAGATGCTATTTGCCGAGCTTGAATCGTACCAACGCGCGCAGGCGGTTTTGCTGATGAACGACATGGCCGACAGAATTACGTCCAATCGTGCGGCGGCGGCCACTTACGTCACAACAACTCCGCTGGGCACGCCATACCCGACGCCGTCCGCAGCCTCACCTCCACAACCTGCGGTTTGCCCCGCGTTAGCTGGTGTAACCAAAGACAATTGCGAATGGGGTAACGCCTTGCTCGGGGCATCGGAAAGAAAAGGCACTGCCAGTGTGGGGGCCATGGTCGATGCCCGCGGTTGTGTGCAGCTTGTTACCGCCGAAAATGGCGCCGCCGGCGTGTGCACGCCCGGCGTTTACCTTGTCACTGTTGTTTGGCAAGGGTCAAACCTGACCACTGCGCCAAACGCAAGCGTGACCTGCGGCAAGGATTATTACGGCGATGATCGCTACCGGCGTGCCATCACCACTCGCGTTTCCGTCGGTTTGCCGACCTGCCAATAGCAAAAGAATAATCATGAACAGTGGATCGCTGATAAATAGATTTATGCCAAATCGCGAGGCTGGTTTTTCGCTTGTTGAGCTGATGATAGGCATGGCTTTAGGCCTGCTCATCCTGGCTGGTTTGATTACCGTGTTTGTGCAAAGCAATCAGACGCGCAGTGAAATCGAACGCAATAATCGACAGATCGAAAGCGGACGTTACGCGATGTCGCTTCTGACTGAAGACTTGCGCATGGCGGGTTATTTTGGAACGTTCGACCCTTACCAGACGATCATCAAGCCCAATGGCCCGCCTCTTGGAGGGGCCTCGCCGATTACCAGCATGCCGGACCCATGCAACGCCACGCTCACTGGCAACGCAAGCAGCTGGGACAAATCCTATTTTTTCCACATCCAGGGTTTTGATAACGCTGCCACCATCCCCGGTTGCCTGACTGACGTCAAGACCGGCACGGATATTGTGGTGATTCGCCGCGCAAGCACTTGCGTAGCCGGACCGACTGCGGGTGCATCCTGCGACGCGCCCATCAGTGGTGTGCCGTATTTTCAGGCGTCGAATTGCTATCAACCGGGGGAGTTGGCGACGAATACTGGAGCGACCTCGGCCAGCGATTATCTTTCCTACTTCGTACTTAATACCGATACCAGTGCGACGGTAATGAACAAGCGTGCGATCAACTGCACCACCAGAGCTGATTACAGTCGCTACCTGGTGCGCATCTATTTCGTGGCTAACAACAATGCAGCCGGCGACAATGTGCCGACGCTGAAACGTGCAGAACTGGGCGCAACCGGATTCACCATTGTTCCGTTGGTTGAAGGCATCGAGAATTTGCAAATTGAATACGGCGTTGATAAAGATGGTGACGGTGTAATTGATGCCTACACTGCGGATCCCGGGATATACAACGGTTGCACCGGCGCGTCGTGTGTTGTCAACTGGCTGAGCATCTATTCGGTCAGCGTGAACATCCTTGCCAGGAATACCGAGCCAACAATCGGCTACAGCGACGCCAAGACTTACAAATTGGGTCAGAAAGCGGATGGTACCGACAACACTTTCGGCCCTTCCGGTGACGCCTACAAGCGACATGTTTATAACAGCGCCGTCAGGCTCGATAACCCGGCCGGTCGGAGAACACCATGAACGTGAATTTGAATAAGCAGCAAGGGGTAACGCTGATTGTCGGCATGATCATGTTGATTTTGTTGACGTTGATGGCAGTCACCAGTTTCAAGCTGGGCAAAAGTAATCTGCAGATTGTCGGCAATATGCAATTTCGCAACGAGACCCTGCGCGCAGCCGAGGCGGCCGTCGAGACGGCGGTCAGCACGCCGGGCGGAGTTACGACACCGGTGCCCGCGGACAGCAACGCTGTTATTGCAGTCACCGTGACGCCGGTTTTGGTGCAGGCATACGTCAAGAAAAATAGCGTTATCAATGTGAATGATCCCGGGCAACAGGGGTGCACTTTGGGAACGCAGCAGGTGTTCGGCGTGGTGGGGGCCGCTACCGGTAATTCACTTTGTGCCGCAGCCCTTTATGACTTGACGGTCGTCGCCAGGGAAGCGGCAACCAATGCGTCAGTTGAAATTCACCAGGGCGTCGCCATTCAGGTCCCCGCCGACAAGGTTTGCGCGCTGGTCGCGTGCTGAGCGCAATTTAAATATTGTTTTTGAGGAGCACCAATATGAACCGATTAAAGAAAAACAGGGCTGTCGCGCTGCTGATGTGTGCGCTGTCTGCCTTCGCGCCCATCCAGTCCGGCGCAGAAGACATCGATATTTTTGTCGGTTCCAGCGCGGGTAGCAACCAAAACCCCAAAATCCTGATCATTTTGGACAACACGGCCAACTGGTCGCGGCAAAGCCAGCAATGGCCCGGAGGCTTGGCGCAGGGCCAGTCAGAAGCTCGTGCGATCCAGACCGTGCTCAATAGTGTAGGTGCCAGTGTCAACCTTGGCCTGATGGAATTTGTCACGGACGCCAACTTGCCGGGCGGCTTTATCCGTCAAGCGATTCAGCCGATGGATACCACCACTAAAACCGCGTTCGCCGGCCAATTGACCACGATCTTCAACAATATCAACAATCCGCAGGAAAAACACAATTCGGGCGTCGGTTATGGCGACCTGATGTATGACACCTACAATTATTTTTCCGGAGGCTATTCGGTTTCCCCCAGCGGCGTCAACGCGGCCAGAGCCGACTCGAATGGCTATACCACCAACTACACCCAGTTCAAATCACCGCTGTCGGACGCAAACGCATGCGGTCGTAATTTTGTCATTTTCATCGGTAATCCAGCATCGAGTGGGCCCTCAGCAGATACGCCGCAGAACAGCGCCGCGCTCAACTCCAGCGCAATCGGCGGCAGTACCAGCCCGCAGATTCCTTACCAGAACTACACCACAACGACCGCTACCAACTCCACCAATTTGGGATATACCTCGCAGTGCTACTCCAGCCAGAGTACCTGCTCCACCGCCGACTTCGCCACGCAATGTGTGGCGGGTGGCGCTTACTCGAGTTGCACTTGCAATGCTACGAATACCACCACCTCGCTCGATACCTGCGCTGCAGGGACCCAGCGCTATTCGGTGCTGGGGGTGACCAATTCAGGCGGCACCACCACCACTGCAAACAGCACCGCGACCGCGAGCAATACCGGCGCCTCGTCCTGTTATGTGAGCCAGACGGCCGAGAGTACGGCGGTTACTGCCGGCACTGAAAAGGGTGGCCTGACCTGTCCCGGAAATACGGATGTCACCTCGGGCGGCACCAGGACAGTTACAACCAATACCTGTACTTATGCCGGTGGTGTTCAGAGCACAACCGCAACGCAAAACTGTCCATCTACTACTTCAGCGGCCGTGCAAGGTACCGTGACTTACCCGAGCGCCTATACAAACGGGTGTTATTCAAACGCAAACTCTGTACCGAGCAGTGATACCGGTACGTTGAGCTGCCCGGCAACTGCCACGGTTGGCAATACCACCACCACGTACACATGCTCGTATGCCGTTGGAAACCAGGGCATCAGTACAGGGTGCACCAGCGGCAAGAAATTTCCGGTCACCCAGACCCTTATCCCGTCAAGCACAACAACCACACCGAGCTTCAAGTACAACGTTGTCCAAACCGTCAGCAGCGCGATTCAGACGACGACAACGAGCAGTGGCACGTCGGCCACCACGCTGCTCGGCAATACCAGCACGTGTTACGCCACCGGCGGGGAGGCCGCCGCATCCACGCAGTTCTCATCGCAGTGCGCCACTTATAACGGCGGCTGCTCCACCGCAGCACCTACGGCCAGCGCCGGACAATGCACGTCGGGCGCTCGCTACATGGTCACCGGCAACGCGACGTCAACCACGCTGACGGCAACCGGTACTTCGTATACACCGACCGATGGCGCCAATGCGGACGAGTGGGCACGTCAGTTGCACAAGCCGATCGCAAAAAATGCTGCCAACGGCTCCGATATCATCAAACAGAACATCACGACTTACACTATCGACGTCTTCAATGCCCAACCCAGTGCCGGTTCAACCGCATTGCTGCAGAGTATGGCGGCGGTGGGCGGCGGCAAATACTTTGCCGCGAGGGATGAATCGCAAATTGTAGCCGCGCTGCAAAAAATCCTGGCGGAAATACAATCGGTCAACACCACGTTTGCTTCGGCAAGCTTGCCGGTCAATGCGACCAATCGCACGCAGAATGCCAACCAGGTGTTCATTGGTACCTTCCGCCCCGATCCCGATGCGAACCCCCGCTGGTTCGGAAATTTGAAACAGTATGCGATTGGACGGGTTAACGGCGTTCTCGATCTGGTCGATAAAGATGGCAGCGCGGCAACCAATCCGCTAACTGGCTTCATTGCCGATTGCGCGTCAAGTTTTTGGACCACCGATTCAAGTAATTATTGGGGAACGTTGGCGACGGCAATCAATCCGGATCCGTCAAGCAAATGCGCCACGTCCACATCGAGCAATGTTTACTCTGATTTGCCCGATGGCCCAACGGTTGAAAAAGGCGCTGTCGCTGAGGTTCTGCGCAAGGGTAATGATCCAAGTGCCGCGACGCCAAGTTACACGGTGAACCGTAACATGCTCACCGGCACGACCAACCCACTGCCGGCTTTCGATGCGACGTCAATTCCCACTAACGTTAATTTGGTGAATTTCACCCTGGGCAAGGACGTCAATAACGATACCGGCAGCGGCGGACCGCTGACCAGCCGGACGCGCCCTTCCATTCATGGCGACGTGGTGCATTCCCGACCGTTGCCGGTTAATTATGGTACGGGGGGCGTTACCGTCTATTACGGCGCAAATGACGGCACACTTCGCTCTGTTGATGCGACCACCGCCGGCAGTCAGGGTAAGGAGCGCTGGTCCTATGTGGCGCCGGAGTTTTATGCCAAGTTGCAGCGCCTGCAGGATAATTCGCCGGCGGTCAGCTATCCGAATGTGGTTGCGCTGGGCCTGCCGTCAGCACCGAAAGACTACTTTTTTGATGGATCGATCGGCATTTTTCAAAACGCCGATAATTCCAAAGTTTGGATATACCCGACACAACGACGTGGCGGCAGGATGGCCTACAGTTTCGATGTGTCGACGCCAACCAACAACCCGACGTTGAAATGGCGTCACGGTTGCCCTAACCTGGGCGACGATACCGGCTGTACAACGGGTTCTTCCAGCTACTCGGCAATCGGCCAGACATGGTCTACACCGAACATTGCGTTCATCAGAGGGTTCTCAACTACCACCCCCGTCGTGCTGATGGGTGGCGGTTATGACAAGTGCGAGGACGCCGATAACCAGACGCCATCCTGCAGTGCGGCCAAGGGCCGGGTAATTTATCTGATCAATGCAGATACCGGCGACATTATCCGTTCGTTCAATACCGATCGCAGTGTTGCAGCAGACGTGTCCTTTATTGACATCAATAACGATGGCTCAGCCGATTACGCATATGCGGCGGATACAGGCGGAAATATTTATCGCATTGATTTCGTTGACGGGCCAACTACTGTGGCTCCACTCGCCAGTACCAGCTGGGCGATGCGCAAGGTGGCGTACACGAATGGCGGCGGCAGGAAATTTCTGTTCGCGCCCGGCGTTTTTCCAACAGGAACAACCACCTATGTGGCGTTGACCTCGGGCGATCGTGAACATCCACTGATCTCCAATTACCCCTATACGACGCCGGTAGTGAATCGGGCCTATGTTTACAAGGACGATCTGACTGCCCTTGCGTCCGTTAGCACGGCAGCAATTGACCTGGATGGCGCGTCGATGATTGACTTTACCAACCCGGCCAATTCCACATGCAGCAGTGACTCCCTGCTGTCGTCCTCCAATGTGGGCAAGAAAGGCTGGTACATAAGCCTGAACGCTTATGGGCGCGGCGAACAGGGCGTTACTTCGGCGGTTATTGTTGCAGGCATGGTCACGTTCAGCACGAATCGACCTATTGCGCAAAACCAGTCCTGCGGAAGTGTACTGGGCGAAGCGCGCGGTTATTTCGTTAATTTGTTCAATGCATCAGGCACGATCGGCACTGCAAATAATGCATCCTGCGGCGGTGAGCGTTCAGGTGTGTTCGCCGGTGGTGGCCTGCCGCCTTCCCCCGTTATCGGTATCGTGCCGATTAACGGCATACCCACCGCAGTCCTGATTGGTGCAGTTGACCGTAGTGGCGGTCCTCCTTCCCCGGTCAAGCCTACCGAGATCAAGCCCCCGATTACGCAAATCCGTACCCGCACCTACAAGTCCATTAAAGGCGATAACTAGGTCTGGTTTATTGCTACGGATGGCAGTTTCAACCGCCATCCGTAGCAGATTGTTGCGGCGCCTTATTTGCAGGCGGCTGCGTTCGCGGATATCAGCATCGCTGTCGCCCCGAGGTGGAGCCCAGTTCATGGCGACCTGGAAGTGGAAAAAAATTCGTGGCGCTGTTAACATGTCAGGCTTGAATTTGTAGTTAACTTCAAAAAATCGCCGAAATAGCTCAGTTGGTAGAGCAGCGCATTCGTAATGCGAAGGTCGGGGGTTCGACTCCTCTTTTCGGCACCATGTTTCCCGGAAGCCGCGCCGCCTTGCAGCGCGGTTTTTTTATCCGCCGGCATGCCCGTAATATCCGCATGCCGCACAAACGGGAAACATCGCGTGCAGTTTGGCCGGTATTGCGTAGCGCCGTAGGGTTCACTGATCGCTTCGGCTAAAATATCGGATATAAATTGCTTTTCATGCCCGCATAGCTCAGTGGTAGAGCAACCGCCTTGTAAGCGGTAGGTCGTCTGTTCAATCCAGACTGTGGGCACCATTTATACCTGCATGGGGAAAATTCGCATGCCGGGTTTTTAACGCTGCATTTGAACATTGCGGGCGGCTGCTCGTCTAATGCTGTTTCATGAGAAGTCCTTGACCATGGTTGCTGTTTCAATTCTCCGGTTGGCAGGCTTATCGTTTTTTGCGCTGATTACCGTTGTTACCAGCGTCTGCGCAGCGGGGCCCGTCAGAACCCCGCATGTCGAGGCCGAGCTGATTGCGCGCCATACAACCATTGTTCCGGGCCAGCCGATAGAAGCGGCCCTGCGCCTTAAAATTATCGATCACTGGCATACCTACTGGCGGAACCCCGGCGATTCGGGCTTGCCGACGCGTCTGACGTGGACGCTGCCGAACGGATTTTCTGCAGGTCCAATCGAGTGGCCGTACCCGCGCAAGCTGCCGCTCGGACCGCTGATGAATTTTGGCTACGAAGGTGAAGTACTCCACCTCGTCACGCTTCAGCCGGCAGAAAATCTTAAAGTGGGCGCCACCATCACCTTGAACGCCAAAGCCGCTTGGCTGGTGTGCAGCGATGTGTGTATTCCAGAGGATGCGCTGCTGTCGCTGACGCTCCCGGTACGCAAGGGGCCACTGGCTTCTGATGCGCGTTGGGTGAGCAATTTTGCTGCAGCACACAGCGCTTTACCAAAGCCGCTTCCGGGATGGAAATCGACGGCAACGGTGACCGGCAACACCTTGCAAATCGAGGTATTGGTACCCGAGGGTGACGCTGGCGGGCTACGCGATATTTCTTTCTATCCCTATCGGGAGGATGTAATTGCGAATGCAGGCAAGCAGGCATTGTTGCAAATTCCTGGCGGATTCCGCCTGAGCTTGCCGATGGCGGATCCGGCTAATGTCGAGCTGAAAACTTTGGATGGCGTGTTGGTATCAGCTAGTGGTTGGGGCAAAACGAATGCCGGAAGTGCTGCAGTTTTAAATGCAGCGGTGAGCTATGCGCCCCTCGTACCAACGCGCGGTACGGCCATGGCAAGGACTGTTGCAGGGGCAACGGTCGATATGAGTTTGCTGGCAGCGATTGCCTTTGCATTCATCGGCGGGCTAATTTTGAACTTGATGCCCTGCGTGTTCCCGGTACTGGGTATCAAGGTCATGGGCTTCGTTGAGCATGCGCAGAGCCGGCGGGCGTTGCTCAGGCAGCAGGGGCTGGCGTTTTTCGCTGGCGTCATGCTCTCGTTCTGGGTGCTTGCCGGACTGTTGATCGCACTCCGCTCTGCGGGCGAAGCTATTGGCTGGGGGTTCCAGTTGCAATCCCCGGTTTTCGTGACGTTTCTCACGGTACTGTTCCTGTTGATGGCGCTTAACCTGAGCGGCGTATTTGCAATCGGGCGACGCCTTCAATCGGCGGCGGGCAGCGTGGAGACGCGGGCCGGTGGCAGCAAGCTGGTCGATGCTTTCCTGTCCGGTGTGCTCGCCACTATCGTTGCTACGCCCTGCACCGCGCCTTTCATGGGTGCGGCACTCGGTTTTACACTGTTCCAACCCGGGTATGTATCCATGCTGGTGTTCTCCGCCATCGCCGTCGGCATGGCCCTGCCGGTGACTTTATTGTCGCTGGTGCCGCGCTGGCTCGCCTACCTGCCCCGACCAGGTGCATGGATGGAGACGTTCAAGCAGTTCATGGCATTTCCGCTATTGGCGACCGTCGTATGGCTGACGTGGGTGCTCGGGTCGCAGCAAGGAAATGACGGAACCGCCAAATTGCTGTTCGGACTTGTCCTCATCGCATTGGGCGCATGGCTTTACGGTCGGTGGCAAGTGCACAAGCCGCGACGCGCGATGCTGCTTGGCGGCCTGATCGCCATTTTCGGACTGGGCCTGGCTTGGCCCGGCACCCCTGTCACCGGCCCTCTTTCCGGGGGCACACATGCTGACGATGTCTGGATACCTTTCTCCAAACAAAAAATTGCCGAATTGCGCAGTGAGGGTAAGGCGATCTTCGTTGATTTCACCGCGACTTGGTGCATCACCTGTCAGGTCAATAAGCACATCGCGCTTAACCAGGCTGAAGTGGTTAAACGGTTTGACGAGCTCAAAATCGTGCGTATGAAAGCGGATTGGACCGTACAGGATCCGGCGATAACGGAAGCGTTGGCAGAATTCGGCCGCAACGGCGTACCGCTTTATGTGTTTTATCCGCAAACCGGCGAGCCGCAGGTGCTGCCTGAGGTACTGACGCCATCGATTGTTCTGTCAGCTATCAGCGCCAAGCCCGGCGCAGCTGCAGTCCGGAATTAGCGTCGTTGCCGAGTCCACGAGCGTTCGCAATCTCAGGTTTTCAAGGTTCGGACCGGAAGTTGGCATGAAATTTGTCCAAGCCCTGCTGGCGCGCTATGATGTAGTTCATTTTCTGCGCGTCTGACCTTGATGTCTCGTCACCAAAATCTGCTATCACCACGCGATGTTTCCCGTGGATGCTGCCGCACTTGCTGCGGTCTTTGCCGCTCCGGTCCTGGCGAGGCGCTCGCATGAACGGACGCGGATTGCCGCTTTTGCCGCTGTCAGCGCTGGTGGTGCTGGTCATTCTGACCTTCTGGCTATCGCGCTTTGTGCAGCCACTCAATATCAAGTCAGATGGTAGATCACGCCATGATCCTGATCTGGTGGTCGACAAGTTCGTCGCACAAAAATTGAACCCGGTTGGGGACGTACAATATGTTTTGCGTGCTGATCGCATGATGCACTACCCCGATGATGACTCGTCGGTGCTGAAAGCGGTACTGTTTACCGCGACCGAGCCCGGCAAGCCGCCGTTGATCGCCAATGCGCCGCAAGGCAGGCTGTTGGGTGCGGAGGATGAGATTCTGCTGGAAGGCGGGGTTGTGATCGAAACGGAAGCAGGTGGAAGAATATCGCCGATCAAACTGAGCACACCAAAACTCACGATCTTGCCAAAGAAAAATATTGCGCGCTCAAAGGATGGGGTGCTGCTGGAAAGCCCGACATCCCGGATCAACGCCGCGAGTTTTGAATTGAATAGCCAGACGCGCGAGCTGGTGCTCACCCGCGTCAAGGGCGTGCTCGAAAGGATTCCAAAATGAGATGCAGTCATGGTTTATTGGCGCGAGCCTGTTGGTGTGCGGTCGTCGCGCTCAGTCTGTTTCCCGCCGGTGCGCAGGCTGACCGAAGCGACCGGGAAAAACCCCTCATGTTTGAAGCGGATCGATCATATAACGTCGCCGAGAAGGATAGCGCCGATAGTCGTGTGCTGGAGGGCAATGTCGTTATTACGCAGGGCACGATGCGAATCGCCGCCAACAAGCTTATTCTGCGTCAGGACAAGGAAGGCCTGCGGTTCGGTGAGGGTTTCGGCGCACCGGTCTTTTTTACGCAGAAGCAGGAGGGACGGCCCGACTTTTTCGAGGCATATGGCGAGCGGGTTGAGTTCGATGAGCGCACCGATAGTGTGAAGCTCTTTTCAAAGGCAAAGCTGAAAATTGGCAAGGACGAACTCACGGCCGAATATATTGCGTACAACACGGCCACCGAAAAATATGAGGTTGCCGGTGTAGCACCTGGAACCAGGTTGCCACAAAATGCCGGTCGGGTAACCGGCGTCCTCTATCCGGGTGCCAAAGCCCCGGCCCCCGCCGCCCCGAACTAGGTGCGTGCGACTCGAGACGATGTCATGAATCAACCCGCCGAACTTAATTCAAATTCTTCGTCGGCCCTGGTCACCAAGAGCGTTCTTCGTGCCGAGGGCCTGCGCAAGCAATATAAAAAACGCGTTGTGGTCAGTGATGTTTCGCTACAGGTCGAAAGCGGAGAGGTGGTTGGCCTGCTGGGACCGAACGGCGCCGGCAAGACGACCTGTTTTTACATGATCGTCGGCCTGGTGCCGGTTGATGGCGGCGCTATTTATCTGGACGGCGAGGACTTGTCGCGCATGCCGATTTTCCGGCGCTCGCGACTGGGTGTTGCGTATCTGCCGCAAGAGGCGTCAATCTTCCGCAAGCTGACGGTAGCCGAAAACATTCAGGCCGTGCTGGAGTTGCGCGATCTTGCGGCTGAGGAAATCGAATCGCGGCGCGATTCCCTGATGGAAGAACTGCATATATCGCACTTGCGAAACAATCCGGCGATCAGCCTCTCCGGCGGCGAGCGCAGGCGGGTCGAAATTGCGCGCGCACTGGCGGTGGAACCGCGATTCATTCTCCTCGATGTGCCTTTCGCAGGCGTCGATCCGATCGCGGTTATTGAGATTCAGGAGATTTTCAAGTTTCTGAAAAACCGCGGCATTGGCGTGCTGATCACCGCCCATAACGTCCGCGAGTCGCTGGGCA
>JANMXS010000024.1:0-24705 GCA_031394335.1 Burkholderiales bacterium | reverse complement strand
CTGCGTCGCGAACTGCTGGCGCTGAATTCAGCCGGCAGCAACGAAATCGAACGCAGCCAGCTGGCGGCCAATCAACTTGCCGATGCTTACGCACTCACCGTCGCAAGCTTGCTCAAGAGCACCGGCAAAAACGCCGCCGAGATCACCGCCATCGGCTGCCATGGCCAGACCGTGCGGCATCGTCCCGACCTCGCCTTTACGGTGCAGCTCAACAATCCCGCAAGGCTGGCCGAACTTACCGGCATTGATGTGGTGGCGGATTTTCGCAGCCGCGATATCGCCGCCGGCGGCCAGGGTGCGCCACTGGTGCCGGCGTTTCACGATGGCATATTTCGCTCAGCGGATGAAACACGCGTGGTCGTCAATATCGGCGGCATCGCCAATCTGACCCTTCTCGAACCAGGCAAACCGGCCTGGGGTTTCGACTGCGGGCCCGGCAACTGCCTGATGGATGCGTGGATCGCACAGTGCCAACAAAAAAAACACGATGACGACGGCGCGTGGGCGGCACAAGGCCAGGTGCTGGCTCCTCTGCTGGACCGTATGCGCAGCGAACTCTATTTCAAGTTGGCGCCGCCAAAAAGCACCGGCCGCGACCGGTTCAATCCCGGCTGGCTGCTGCGACAGCTCAACGGCGACGAAGCGCCCGTTGATGTGCAGGCTACCTTGCTGGCGTTGACGGCAAACACCATCGTCGGGAATATCGCGCGTCATGCGCCGGGCGCAAAACGTCTTCTGGTCTGTGGCGGCGGGGCACACAACGGCGCGCTGATGCGGCAACTGGCAGCGCGCTTCGCGACAGGCATCGTTGAAAAAACCGATGCTCACGGCGTGCCGGCCCAGCAAGTGGAAGCGCTGGCATTTGCCTGGCTTGCCAGAAAAGCCATCAAGCGTGAGCCGGTAGATTTGACCGCCACTACCGGCGCACGCCACGCCACACGACTAGGCGCGATCTACCCCGCCTAGTCCATAACCGCGGTTAGTTATTTAGTCGCCGAGGTGCCGCCCAAACGCGTTTTATCCAGCACCGTCATCGCGCCGGAAATCATGCTGGCGATATCCGACAAATTGGCCGGGATGATCAGCGTGTTGCCGGCCTTGGCCAGATGGCCGAATTGTTCGATGTACTTCTCGGCCACTTTCAAATTGGCGGCCTGCTGGCCACCCTCGGCGCTGAGCGCGGCCGCCACTTGGCGCACGGCGCTGGCGGTGGCTTCGGCAACCGTCGTCAAGGCCAACGCTTCACCCTGCGCCTTGTTGATCGCTGCGGTCTTGAGGCCTTCCGACTTCAAAATATCCGCTTGCTTGAGGCCTTCAGCCAGATTGATTTCCTGCTGCTTCTGGCCTTCCGACTTGGCAATCAAGGCGCGCTTTTCGCGCTCCGCCGTGATCTGCGCCTGCATCGACTTCAGGATCGATTCCGGCGGGGTCAGGTTCTTGATTTCATAGCGCAGCACCTTCACGCCCCAGGTACGGCCGGCCTCGTCGAGCACACTCACTACTTTTCGGTTGACGTCATCGCGGGATTCGAAGGTCTTGTCCAGCTCCATTTTGCCAATTTCACTACGAAGTGTCGTCTGCGCCAACTGGCTGATGGCCAGCACATAATCGCTGGAACCATAGCTCGCCAGCTTGGGATCGACGATCTGGTAGTAGATGATGCCGTCCACCGCCAGTTGCGTATTGTCGCGCGTGATACACACCTGTTCGGGAATATCGAGCGGAATTTCCTTGAGCATATGGCGATACGCCACGCGGTCGAAAAACGGCACGATCACATTCAGTCCCGGCTCCAGCACGCCATGGAATTTACCCATGCGCTCGACCACCCAGGCGTTCTGCTGCGGCACCAGGCGCACCCCTTCGATCACGAAGACGACGACGGTACCGAGGAAAAAGAACGGGATGGCGAAACCGCTGGCGCCCGGTATGAAGGCGATGATGATAGTGCCGACAATGACGCCGATAAGCTTGGCAAACATGGTGTTCTCCTTGTTTTGATTCACGTTCAATGCATTGGGCGCGAGCGGTCAGCCTTTTGCCGAGACATGCAATACGCCATTTTCCTGTGCCTTGATAACCAGCACATCGTCGGTCGCGGCGGCGGCATCGACTTTCGCGTCCCAGCTGCTGCCGCGATACCTGACGCGTGCCATGCCGGCCGCCTGGTTGACCCAGGATTCCAGCACCACGACCTGACCGATGTCGAGGCTGTTGCTCGAGTGGCCCGCCTTGGGACGGGTGCTGTACCGGCGGTGAACCGCATAGATGCCGATCAGCGCGGCGGCGGCGGCAACGATTACCTGCACCCACACTGCGGCACCGGCAAACGCTACGGCCGCGCCGACCAGCGCGGCAATCCCCAGCACCAGCAAATAAAACGTGCCGCTCATCAATTCAACGATGATGAGTACAAATCCGGCAATCGCCCACAGCAGATAAGTCGCCATATGCATGTCCCCTCGATTGTTCTGATCGTTATTGTGCGCCGTTGTCACGCCTGCAACAGCAAGCGCCGATGCTCGATCAGGGTGCAGCGGTTCATCACCACCTCCAGCCCGGCAGCGACGGCCCGGTTGGCAGCGGCCTCGTTGACGATGTCGAGCTGCATCCACAGGCATTTGGCGCCGATCGCGATCGCCTCTTCCGCGATCGGCGGAATATCTGCGGACTTGCGGAAGCAGTCGACGATGTCGATTTTTTCCGCGATACTATCCGCGGCTTCGCGCAGCGAGGCATAGCATTTCTCGCCAAGAATCTGCTTATCCTTCCAGGCGGGCGCCGGGTTCACCGGGATGATGCGGTAGCCATGCGCCTGCAAGTATTTGGCGACGCCGAAACTGGGCTTGACTTCATTGCCGGACAAACCGACTACGGCGATGGTGCGCGCCTGCGTGAGCACACGGCGGATATCGCCATCCGAGCTGAGGATTTTTCCACCGGCGACAGTCGCCTCATCATCGAGCAGCGCGTGCGCACGCGCGGCGTCGTGCGCCGACAGCACAGCGGTCGGCGCCGAGATTGCCAGCGCCAGACGCTGGCGCGAGATCCACCATAACAGACCGCCGCCGCCGAACAGCAGGGCAAAGGGACCAAACCAGAGCAACCAGGTTTTGCGGTCCACCGGTGGGCGGTACAACACGAAATCACCGTAACGCTCACGCAAATGTTGCTTGATTTCATCGTTCGACTTGCCGGCATCCGCCAGCAGCCGAATCTCGCGACGCAAATCGCCGGCCAGCCCGGCCGGTGATTCCGCCAGGGTCTGGTTCTGGCACACCAGGCAGCGCAATTCGGTCTCGAGTTTTTTCAGACGAGCTTCCAGCTCGGGAGACATCGGCCCCATCGGCGGTGTCGGCGTTTGCGCATTGGTTTGCAGGGCAAAAACAAGCAGAAAGGCGGATAGCAATGCCATGGCCGCTCGAAAAAACAGAATTACAAACTCAAGCGCTGGCGCGGCTTTCAAGCCATTTTTGCCTCGAAAGGCGCGCAGAATGGCGTTCTTCGCGAAATAACTCTCACTGATGAAAAGATGGTCCACGCCTCGTTACGCCTTTTTCAAATCGCGAATCAACGGCACGATCACGTCGCGCAGATCGTCCGGCGAGATCGGGCCGGTGTACTTGTAGCGAATCATTCCCGCTTTATCGATGATGTAGGTTTCCGGCGCGCCGTAAACGCCGTAATCG
This sequence comes from Burkholderiales bacterium, assembly GCA_031394335.1. Classification (GTDB taxonomy): domain Bacteria; phylum Pseudomonadota; class Gammaproteobacteria; order Burkholderiales; family Usitatibacteraceae; genus UKL13-2. The sequence goes on along the minus strand of JANMXS010000024.1, from coordinate 21,016 downwards.
ATCGCCACGCGACCGTCGAGATCGGTGACCGAGCGCTGGTAGGGGTTACCGAACTTGTCCAGCCAGGCAATGGCGTCCTCGGGCTTGTCTTTCCAGTTGAGGCCGATGATCGGCGCCAGTTGCTGCCTGGCCAGTTCGTTAAGCACCGGATGTTCGTAGCGGCACGACACGCACCAGGAGCCCCAGACATTCAACACCCAAACTTGGCCCCGCATGTCGGCAGCGGACAGTTTTTTGTCCGGCGCATGCAGTTGCGCCAGCGAAAAATCGGGGGCAGGTTTGTTGAGCAGCGCCGAGGGAATGGTCTTCGGGTCGAGGCTCAGGCCGCGCCACAGGAAAAACACCAGGCCGAAAAAAATCGCCAGCGGCAAAAAATAGCGCCACGCCTTCACCAAATTCCGGTTGGCCACGTTCAGTCTCCCGCAACGGGCTGTACGGGCATGCTGCCGGAAACCGGCGCCGCAACCGCTTCCGGCACGCTGCTGCGCTTCAGCTTGAGCCGGTAACGTTTATCCGCCATCGCCAGCACGCCTCCCAGCGCCATGAAGATGCAGCCGAACCAGATCCAGTCGATAAACGGCTTCACATAAATGCGCACACCCCAGGCCGCGTCGGTGGCGTTTTCCACCGGCTCGCCCAGCGAGACATACAAATCGCCGGTGAGGCTGGGACTGATGGCGGCTTCGGTCATGGTCTGACCGGAGGCCGCATAAGTGCGCTTCTCGGGCCGCAGTGTTTCAATCACCTTGCCGTTTTTACTGGCCTCGAAGCGGCCAACGATGGCCTGATAGTTGGGGCCGGGCGTCTCGGCGATGGATACAAACTTGAATTCGTAGCCGTCTTGCTTGACCACATCGCCCGGCGCCATGCGCACATCGCGCTCGCTCTCGAAACCTTTCACCATGGTCACGCCAACCACGAATACCGCAATGCCGATATGCGCCAGATGCATGCCGTAGTAACTGGTGCTATTGGCGCGGATCTTGTTCCACCAGCCGTCCTGCGGCGTGGACTTGAAGCGATGCGCGATGCCGGCCACCGAGGCGGCCACAATCCAGCCGGCCAGCAACAGCCCGAGTGAAATCAGCGGTGTCCATTTGCCCAGCACCAGCGGCAGCACCAGCGCCGACAACACAGCGACAGCCGCCGCCCACTTCAAGCGCGTGACGAGTTCCGGCAAGGTGGCATGGCGCCAGCGCGCTACCGGGCCGACCGCCATCAGGAACAGGGCCGGCGCCATCAGCGGATAAAACACGGAATCGAAATAGGGCGGGCCGACCGAAATTTTGCCCAGCTTGAGCGCATCCAGAAACAGCGGGTAGAGCGTGCCCAGCAACACCGCCAGCATCGCCACCACCATCAAAATATTATTGGCCAGCAACAGCGATTCACGCGAAGTCAGCGTGAAGGCATCAGGCGCCTTGGCCAGACCCAGCTTGGGCGCGCGCCAGGCGTATAGCGCCAGCGAGGCGCCGATCACGATCACCAGAAACGCCAGCACGAATACGCCGCGCTTCGGGTCGGTGGCGAACGCGTGCACGCTGGTCAACACCCCGGAGCGAACCAGGAAGGTACCGAGCAGCGACAGCGAAAATGCGATGATGGCGAGCAGCACCGTCCAGCTTTTGAAAATGCCGCGCTTCTCGGTGACCGCCAGCGAATGAATCAGCGCGGTGCCGACCAGCCACGGCATGAACGAGGCGTTTTCCACCGGGTCCCAGAACCACCAGCCGCCCCAGCCCAGTTCGTAATAGGCCCAAGCTGAACCCAGGGCGATGCCAATGGTCAGAAAAATCCAGGCGGCCGTGGTCCACGGCCGCGACCAGCGCGCCCAGGTCGCGTCGAGCTTGCCACCGAGCAGGGCCGCGACCGCAAACGCGAACGCCACCGAGAAACCCACATAGCCCATGTACAGCATCGGCGGATGGATGATCATGCCCGGGTCCTGCAACAGCGGATTCAGGTCGCGGCCTTCAGCAACCGCCGGCAGCAGACGATCAAACGGGTTTGAGGTGGCGAGCAGGAACAGCAGAAAGCCGATGGCGATCAGGCCCATCACCGCCAGCACCCGCGCGATCACTTCCTGCGGCAGATTGCGGCTCAGGATCGATACCGCAAACGTCCAGCCGCCCAGCATCAGCAGCCACAGCAGCAGCGAGCCCTCGTGCGAACCCCAGCTGGCGGTGATGCGGTAATAGTAGGGCAGTTGCGTATTCGAATTGGTGGCGACATTGGCCACCGAGAAATCGCTGACGTAGAAGGAGTAGACGAGGCAGCCAAAGGCAAAGGCGATAAACAGGAACTGCCCCTGCGCCAGCGGACGCGCCATCGACATCAGACGTTGATCGTTGCGGAACGCGCCGACCATCGGCACCGTGCCGAGCAGAACAGCAAGGCACAGCGCGAGAATCAGGGAGAAATGGCCGAGTTCAGGAATCATGGTTATCCGATAGCATTCAACGTTGAGCGGAAGGCGCAACAGCGGGCGCGGCCGGCTGCGTCACCAGCGGCTTTTGCCCCGCAAACATCTCGCCTTCGATCGGCTTGCCCGCGCGCTTCAGCGCTTCCGCAGCTTCCGGCGGCATATAGTTTTCATCATGCTTGGCCAGCACTTCGGACGCGCGAAACACGCCGTCGTCACCGACCTTGCCCTGTGCGACCACGCCCTTGCCCTCCTTGAACAGATCGGGAAGGATGCCGGTGTAGCTGACCGGAATCGTCTTCGCCGTGTCGGTAACATTGAAACTGACGGTGAGGCCGTCTGCGTTGCGCTTCAGGCTGCCTGCCGTGACCATGCCGCCGAGTCGAAAGGTCCGATCCCTGGGTACCTTGTTGGCGGCGATATCGGAAGGCGTGAAAAAGAACACCAGGTTTGCGTTGAAAGCGCGCAGCACCAGGGTCACCGCAATCGCGATGGTCGCCAGGCCCAGCGCAATCCACATGAATCGTTTATGCCGCGCTTTCATCCAATTGCGCGAGAAACCCCGTCCTTTAGGGCGGGGAGGGATAGCGCGGCGTACGCGAGCACGCCCCTCATCTCGCTTCCTTTGCAAAGAAGGCTATCTCTTGTTAAGCTGTATAGATGTATAGTGCTGAAGATCCCCAGAACGTCGCGCCATTCCCTGCAACGCCGCCAGCGAAGAGCGCCGCGTCGGTGCGTGTATTGCGCGTCAGGGTCAAGGATAAACACGCCGCCTTCCTCGCTCGACTGTCCCGAGAGGTCAACACTGTCTGGAACTATTGTAACGAACTGTCCATGAAGGTGGTCGAGCGTGAGCGCCGGTTCCTGTCGGGCTTTGACTTCTGGCCCTACCTCAAGGGGGCGACACGCGGCGAGGAGGGGCTGTCGCTGCCGGTCCAGACGGTGCAGGAAACGGCCGAACAGTACGCGCGGTCTCGCACCCAGCACCGCAAGGTGCGACTTGCCTGGCGCAAGAGTCGCGGCAGCCGCCGCAGCCTGGGGTGGATCCCGTTCAAGGTTCGAACGATTCGTTACCAGCATGGGCAGATCTACTTTGCGGGCCAGTGGCTCTCGGTTTGGGACAGTTACGGCCTGGGTCAGCACGAACTCCGGGCCGGCAGCTTCAGCGAGGACAGTCGCGGGCGGTGGTATTTGAACGTCACGGTGAATGTCGCTCCATTGACCAAGCGCCTGCCGGTCCCCGGCGGCAATGCCGTCGGCATGGATCTTGGGCTGAAGGCATTTCTGGCCACCAGTCAAGGCGAGAACGTCGAGGCGCAGCGGTTCTATCGAGCCCTTGAGCCTTCGTTGGCAATCGCCCAACGCGCGAGAAAGAAAGACCGGGCCAAGGCAATCCACGCCAGGATCGGCAATTGCCGGAAAGACTTTTTGCACAAACTCAGCACCCGTCTCGTTGGCGAGCATGGTGCGATCTTCGTTGGCAACGTGAACGCGAAGAGCCTCGCCAAGACCGGACAAGCCAAGTCGGTATTGGATGCGGGCTGGTCGACGTTCCGAACCATGCTGCAGTACAAATGCGCTGACGCAGGCGTGTGGTTCGAAGAGATCAACGAAGCCCATTCCACCGTAACCTGTTCGTCCTGCCAAAGCAGGACGGGGCCGAAAGGTGTCGCAGGCTTGCGAATAAGAGAATGGTCCTGTTGCGAGTGTGGAAGCTTGCATGATCGCGACGTTAACGCGGCCAGGAACATTCTCCAGCGCGGACATGCGCTGCTTGCAGAAGGAATCCCCGCCCTTACCGCGTAAGCGGCAATTCGCAAGAATTGAGGGCGGGGAGGATGTCAATTGCCCATTCCTTTGCTTGACCGCATCGCCCCGGCCAATTTTTCATTGCGCAATTCGACCGCCACCCGCTTCAGGCGCGCGCGCAGCAAAATAACTTCCAGCGCCAATACCAGCGCGAACGCGCCGAACGCACCCCAGATGTAAAGTGCCCGCGCTTCCAGGGAAAACAATTCGGAAAAATTCACGTTGCGCTTCCTTCAGCTTGACCTGCGGTGGCCACGCGCAGATTGCCCACCCAGGCCGCGTTGTGTTCGCGCTCGATGATGATGGCGCGCACCCGCGCCAGCGCCACCGCAATCGCATAGGCCCAGCAGGCGAAGGTCATGATCAGCATCGCGATCAACATCATGGTGGCCATTTTCGACGAACCTGCATTGACCGACGACCCTTGATGCAGGGTATTCCACCAGCGCACCGAAAAGTAAATGATCGGCACGTTCACCGAGCCGACGATGGCCAACAGCGCACCAGCCTTGTCGGCGCGCTTCTTGTCTTCAATCGCGTTGATCAGCGCCAGATAACCGACGTACAAAAACAGCAGGATCAGGGTCGAGGTCATGCGCGCGTCCCACACCCAATAGGTTCCCCAGGTCGGCTTGCCCCACAGCGCGCCGGTCCACAGCGCCAGCGCGGTGAACATCGCGCCGGTGGGCGCCAGCGCTTCCATCATCATCGACGACAGGCGCGTGTTGAAGGTCAGCGCGAAAATGCCGTACATGGCCATCAGCAAATAGATGAACATGCCCATCCACGCCGCCGGCACGTGGATGAAAATGATGCGGTAAACCTCGCCCTGCTGAAAATCAACCGGCGCCACTACCAGGCCCAGATACAAGCCGACCGCACCGAGCACGGCGGCAAGCACGCCAAACCAGGGAATCATGCGCCCGGCCAGTGGATAGAAAGTGGCCGGTGAGGCGTATCTGAATATGCTCAAGTCTTGTCGTCCACGGAATTTTCTGCACTCAACAGCAGTCTAGGTCCAATTTATCAGGATCGGTTTAATCTAGCGCAATACGAATCGCTGCGGCCGCAGCGAACGGCGCGGCCAGCATTCCCAGCAACAGCGCGGCACCCAGCAGCGACAGGTTGGCGCCGTAATCGATGCCCGCCGCCGCCGCTTCCACCGCGCCCGCACCGAAAATCAGCACCGGCACATACAAGGGTAGCACCAGCAGCGCCATCAGCATCGCCCCGCCACGCACCCCCAGGGTCAGGGCCGCGCCGATCGCCCCCAGCATCGACAATACCGGTGTACCCAGCATCAGACCCGCACACATCACTGCAAGTTCGCGTCCCTCGAGGCCAAACTGCAAACCCAGCAGCGGCGAGAGCAGCGTCAGTGGCAAGCCGGAGGTGAGCCAATGCGCGCCTATTTTACCGGCAGCGATGCTGACCAGCGGATAGGGCGAAGTGGCCAGTTGTTCCAACGTGCCATCGCTGTAGTCGTGCGCAAACAGGCGCGGCAGGGTCAGCAGCACCGACAGCAGCGCCGCCACCCACACCACGCCCGGCGCAATGCGTTTCAGCAAAGCCGATTCCGGGCCGATCGCCAGCGGGAACAGGCTGACGACGATGACAAAGAACACCAGCACCTGCAGCACCTCGCCACGCGAGCGAAATGCCAAATGCAGATCGCGCCGCAGGGCCAGCCAGGCGCCGCGCTCCGGCGCATCGCTTGCGATCACCAATACCGGCGCGCCGCTCATGCCGCCTCACCAAAGCTGAACTCGACCAGGGGCGCCGCCACGTCCATCGACATATGGGTGGCGATGCAGGCCACGCCACCGTTTAACAAATGATCTCGAACCAGGCGCGAAAATATCGTCACGCCCTCGGCATCGAGCGCGTTGGTCGGCTCGTCGAGTAGCCAGACGGGTTTGGTCGACAGCGACAGCCGCGCCAGGCCGATGCGGCGCTTCTGGCCCTGCGACAGGCGGCGCGCGGGCACCTGCCGTCTGCTCAGCAGACCGACTTTTTCCAGTGCCCGGTATTGCACTTCTTCGCCAATCACGAGCCCGTCGAAAGCCAGCGCCTCGGCCAGATTTTCAGCGGCGGTCAGTTCATCCTTGAGCGCATTGGCGTGGCCCACGTAGAGACTGCCGGCGCGTTGTGCGCCACCCCCTGCGCGCCACCGCACACCGTTCCACCGCACCTCACCCGCGTCCGGCACGGTAAGCCCGGCGAGGATGCGCAGCAAACTGGTTTTGCCGCTGCCATTGGCGCCGCGCAGGACCAGACCGGTACCGGGGGGGATGGCAAAGCCGAGTTCAGAAAACAGCCAATTGCCGCCACGCTCAAGGGCGAGACCGTGCGCCGCCAAGCCGACCGCGGACGGTGCGCCGGAGGCTGCGTTCGTTGTTGATGGCTGCCATTGCATCGCGTCAGTTACGCCTTAAGGCAACACGCGCGAAATGGTCACCGCCACATCGCGCGAGCTTGGGGTGACGCCTGCACTCTGCCCGGCCAGGTCGCCCGGCTGCGGCATGGCATTGCCGGCTTTGGAAATGCGTGCCTCGATAGTGACTTGCGGGAATGAGGAGAGATTCATTCCGGGCGCCATCGCCATCGCGTCCGTGAGTTCAAACGAAAACGGCCATTGTGTCGGCACCGGCAGGCGCAGCACCGCCAACGGCATCTTCGGACCATTCACCGCACGCGCAAACACGAACAGGGTGTCGCCTGCCGCCACCTTCGCCGCCAGCGTCGGGTCGAGCATCACGCGCCCGGTGACGCGGCTGCCTGCAGGACTCTGTGCGGGCGTGCCCGCATTCGCCAGCGGCTCGGGCGCGCGGCCAAGCGCGCCGTCGGACGCAGCCGCGGCAGCCGCCGCTTTCATCGCCTTGCCGCTCTTCACATCGGCGATGATCGATTCAACTTCGCGATAGTCGTTGGAATCCCTGGCGACTTTGCTCTTCAGCCTTTCCCAGTACTGCAATGCCGCATCGCGATTGCCCAGCTTGATCTCGGCCGTGCCGGCCAGGGCCAGCGCCTTCATATTGTCCGGATCGATTTTCAGCGCCTGCCTGATCAAGGCCTGCGGCTTGCCCTCGAAGCGGCCCTGCTGCAGCATCACCGTTGCATCCGCGTAGTCGGCCAGCAATTGCGCATCATCCGGCACCAGTGCGGTAGCGCGCGCGAAGGCCTGCACCGCCTCGGGGAAGCGGCCCAGCGCATTCTGCGAACGGGCCAGCAGGATCCAGCCCCTGGGGTCAGCCGGATTTTGTTCCATCTTTCTGGCCAGGCTGTCGACCATCGCCAGAATCTGCTTGTCCGACATCGGCGCCTCGCCACCAGCAACGGTCGGTGGGGGCGCGAGCGCGTCCACTTGCAAAGCCGCCGGTGCGCCCATCGTCCGATAGAGCGAAAATGCCGCGATCACCATCGCCAGCGACAGGGTGCCGGCCAGGAGCCACGGGCGCTTCGACATCGGCGCCGCGGTGGCGGGGGCCGACATCGGCGGCACTGATCCTGTTGCCCCGTCAGGCACTTCAGCAATGACCCGCGTACCCAGGTCCGCAACCGCAGCATCGCGTTCTGCGGCACTGATCGCGCCGCGCGCCAGGTCTTCGTCCAGCTCGCGCTTGTAAGCCCGAAAGATCGCCACATTGCTGGCCGCATCGGAAATTTCAGGCGCATCAATGCGTCGCGAACGCAGCAAAGGCACCAGCACAAAGGCAAGCGCGATGAACAACATCAGAATGGCAAGCGCAAAAAAGGCAGTCACATTGAACCAGGGTGGTTGTTTTCGGAGGGACCGTCGCGGCAGCCAAAGATCAGAATGCACGGCGTTGATTTGCGACGGATTATAACGTGCGCCCTGCGGTCAGCCCCCGTACGATGTGGCAATACCGCGAAAGGGGGACGCGTTCAGCGCGAAATGGGGGCGCGCCGACCTTTTTTGCGCACCGGAAAGCGGATACACTCGCGACCATTCGCACGACGTTGGCAATCCATCGTGGCAACAAAGCGCAGCAGAGCAAGCTGAACGAGAACAACAGGCGGCGCGGCAGTAGCAAAATGCGCGCCGAACCTGCGGTAGTCCGCTTCATGCCAGGCCGGCTGTCTTCATGCGGCGCAAAAAAACAAGACCTGCACGGTTCACTGCAGGAGATACCGGGCGAGGAATGCAACACCGGACCTTCCTTGAATATCGCCGCTACCGCTATCTCAAAGTGGCGGCGCTGCTCGTGGTGCTTTCGATCATTGCCTACAGCGCCTATGCCTCGCCGGTAGGCCGCTACGGCGGCACCCCCATGGGCTATATCCTCGGCAGCATCGGCGCGCTGCTGATCGTGGCGCTGATGTGGCTGGGGGTGCAAAAGCGGCGCTATCGCGCCAATGCCGGCGGACTCAAGGGCTGGGTGTCCGCACATGTCTATCTTGGCGCCAGCCTGATCGTGATCGCCACCCTGCACGCCGGGTTCAAGATCGGCTGGAATGTGCATACCCTCGCCTATATGCTGATGATCGCGGTGATCGTCTCGGGTTTTTTCGGGGTTTACGCCTACCTTCGTTTTCCCAGCCTGATGACCGAAAACATGGGCGAGGACACGCTCGAAGGCCTGATCCTGAAAATTGCCGATGTCGACCGCGAGCTGCGCCGCATTGCGCTGCTGATGCCCGATGAGTTTGTCAAGGCCGTCGACGCCTCGGTACGCGCTACCCGCATCGGTGGCGGCGTATTGGCGCAACTGCGTCCGCGCCCCAAAGACTGCCCCACCCTGCACGCGGTGCAGTTCATCCAGCGCGCCGGCAAGCACCTCAAAGGCACTGAACAGCAACGCAACCACGAACTCTACTCGCTGATACTGCGCAAGCAAAAGCTGGTCAATCGCGCACGCGACGATGTGCGCTTCAAGGCGATGCTCGATCTGTGGCTGTACGCGCATGTGCCGCTGTCGTTTGCGCTGCTGGCCGCACTGCTGGCCCATATCATTTCCGTGTTCTTCTACTGGTAGTACTGCGACGATGAAACTGCTCTTCGTACAAATCACGCGCAACCGGCAAGGCCAGGCGGCGCGCGCCGAACAGACCCTCGACATCGATACGCTGCGGATCGGTCGCGGCACCGATTGCAAACTGCATCTCTCCGACCCGCGTGTAGCCTTGCACCACGCCACCATCGGCCGCGCCGGCGACGGGGAGTTTTTCATCGAGGCGGCGGCCGGGGCGATCCGCATCAACGGCCAGTTCGAACGCGCAGCGCGCCTCAAGCTCGGCCAGCGCATTGCCCTCGGCCCGTTCGAGATCGTGGTCCTCGACACGCAACCGGACAGCGCCGCAGGAAGCGATCTTGCGCTCAGCGTTGAACTGCTGGAACCGCTCAAGGACGACTTCGCCAATGCCCGCGGCAGCGTGCGTGCCGGGTTGCGCAATACCTGGCTGTCGAAGCGGCTGATGTCCTGGCTGGGTGCGTCCGTCATGCTGTTAACGTTTCTGGTTTGGCCGGTGTTGAATGCGCTCGATCCGGCGGCGCATCAGGCCGCGCTGCGTGGCGCGGTCACGCCCGATGCCGCCTGGGATCCCGGCCCGTTGGCGAGCGGACACCACAGCTTCGGTCGCGACTGTGCCAAATGCCATGCCACACCGTTTGTGCAGACCAAAAATGCGCAATGCGAAAGTTGCCACCAGAATATCGGCTGGCATTTTGTGCGCGACAGCCGGGAGAAAAAAGCCTTGCACGAGGCGGTGTTCATGCAATCGGACAATGCCTCGCGCTGCGCGTCCTGCCATCGCGATCACAAGGGGCCACTGGGCCTGGTGCGCCAGGATTCGCCGCTATGCACGCAGTGCCATGCCGATCTCAAGTCACGGCATGCGCAAACCCAATTGCCCGATATCGCCGACTTCGCCCGCGACCATCCGCCGTTCAAGCTGACCCTGCTGGTGCCCGGCAAAACCGGCAGCGCTGCGCTGGTGCGCATCGCGCAGGACGACAAGAACAAGCTGGTTGAAAAATCCAATCTCAAGTTTCCGCATGATGTGCATCTGGCGAAAAAGGGCGTGCGCGCCCCCGCCGGACGTATCACCATGGAATGCAAAAACTGCCACGTGCCCGATGAGACCGGCACACGCTTCAAGCCGGTGACGATGAAAGAACATTGCCAGGACTGCCATTCACTCGAGTTCGAGCCCAAGGCAACCACGCGCCAGGTACCGCACGGCAATGTTGACGACGCCCTCGCGACCATTCGCGAGTTCTATGCACAGGCAGCGCTGGCCGACACCCCGATCGATGTGGTGGTGCAGGACGGCATCCGCCGCCCCGGCGAACGCATCGCCCCCGCGCAGCGCCAGTCCGCGCTGAAATGGGCCACGCAAAAAGCCGACCAGATCAGCCGCGAGCTGATGGAAGACCGCGCGTGTTTCACCTGCCACCAGATCACCCGAAGCGACAGCAGCCACGGGGTAACGCCATCCTGGAAAATCGCGCCGATTGCGATCACCCAGCACTGGCTGCCGAAATCGCGCTTCCCGCATGACCAGCACGCCACCCATGAATGCAGCAGCTGCCACAAGGTTGCGCAATCGAAACTGAGCAGCGATGTGGCGATTCCGGATATCAAAGTTTGCCGCGAATGTCATGGCGGCAATGCCACTGCTGCCAACAAGGCGCCGGGCACCTGTCAGACCTGCCACGGTTTTCACGTCGGCGGTTCGCGCAGCGGCACGCCGGTGCCGTTGCCGGGGCAGCTGCCGTATGACCCGAAGCAGAAGGTGGCGGGCTTGGGCGCGGGTGATTTGCTGGCACTTCAAAGGTTCGTCATTCCAGCGAAGGCTGGAATCCAGTCCACCGTATTTTTGAAATCCTGGAAGGGACTGGGTCCCAGCCTTCGCTGGGACGACGGGGTTTGTAGCCTTAACCGAGTGACATTAGCACCGGGACCCAATTTTGGGGCCCACAAAGTATTTACGCAGAATTGGATACCGGCCTTCTCCGGTATGACAGGGTTTAGAGGTGCTCGCATGGGTCAGACACATGAGCGCTAAATCTATGAGCCCCAAGCTGCAGTGCGCCAAATGAAACGCTGGCTGCTTCTATTCGCGTTGACCCTCACCGCCTGCGGCGGCGGGGGCGGCGATGTCGCGGTCTGCGCCGGTAGCTGCACGCCGCCAGCCACCATCACCGATTTTCTTTCCGCTGCGGACGTGCAGCGCATCATCGCCCAGGCCGCAAACGAAGCCGGCGCGCGCGGTGCGCCGGCCACCATCGCGGTGACTGACCGCGTCGGCAATGTGCTGGGCGTATTCCGCATGGCCGGTGCCGCGACCACCTTCCGCATCAGCAGCAATCGCGCGGTGACTGGCGGGCTTGAGAACATCGACATCCTGCCGGATACCTTTGCGGCCATCAGCAAGGCGATCACCGGCGCCTATCTGTCCTCCAATGGCAACGCGTTTTCCACGCGCACCGCCAGCCAGATCGTGCAGGAGAATTTCAACCCGCGCGAATTCAACCAGCCTGCGGGTCCGTTGTATGGCGTGCAGTTTTCGCAATTGTCGTGCTCGGATTTGATGCGGCGCGTGACCGACGGCACCGTGGGGCCGAAGCGCTCGCCACTGGGCCTGGCAGCCGATCCGGGCGGTTTGCCGCTGTATAAAAACAATCGCCTGGTCGGCGGCGTGGGCGTGATCGCCGATGGCCTCTACGGGCTCGATGCCGACATCACCGATATCGATCAGGATGTGGACGAGCTGATCGCCGTCGCCGCCGCCAGCGGATTTGCAGCACCCGACGATATTCGCGCCAATCGCATCACCGCCGATGGCCGCACCTTTCGCTTTGTCGACAGCGAATCCCTGGCCGCAAATCCCGCCACTGCGCCTGCCTTCGCCAGCCTCGCCGGAACGGTGCCGGTGATCGCCGGATTTTTCGACGGCATCATCAAGGCGGGAACCTCATTCGGCAACAGCCAGTCGGGTTACCGCGCCGACAGTGGTACTTTCGCCGCGCTCAACGCCTTCGTGCTGGTCGATGGCGCCGATACCAATCGCTATGCGCCACGCGCCGGTACCGATGGCCTGCTGCTAGCCAGTGAAGCCGGCACCATTCTCGCCGAGGCCCTCAAAGTAGCCAACCACGCACGCGCGCAAATCCGCCGCCCGCTCGGCACGCAAGCGCAGGTGACGGTGACCATCGTCGATACCAATGGCGAAGTGCTGGCGCTGGCGCGCACCCCCGATGCGCCGGTATTCGGCACCGATGTGGCCCTGCAAAAAGCGCGCACCGCCCTGGTGTTTTCGCAGACCAATGCGGCCGTCGATATCGCCGCCTTGCCGGCTGCGCAATATATCGGCGCCGGCGGTAACCCGGTGGCGCCGTTCCGTACTTTCAGCCAATACGTATCCACCACGCAATCATTCTTCAACGACCCGACCATGCTGGCGAACGGCATCGCGTTTTCGAATCGCGCGGTCGGCAATATATCGCGACCGTTCTTTCCCGATGGCATCAGCGGTACCGGGCCGGGCCCGTTCTCCACGCCCTATTCCAACTGGAGCCCGTTCCATCTCGGCCTGCAACTCGATATGAGTTACAACGCGATCATCGCCGCGGTCGGTGGTTCCGCCGCAGTCGGCTGCACGGGACTCAGCCGCGCCAAGAACGGCATCCAGATTTTTCCGGGTTCGATGCCGATTTATAAAGGCGCGCAACTGGTCGGCGCGATTGGCGTCTCCGGCGATGGTGTTGATCAGGACGATATGGTCGCCTTCCTCGGCCTCGCCAACGCCGGCATCATTCTCGCCAACGGCATCGGCAATGCGCCACGATCGATACGCGCCGACAATCTGCAACCGCAGGCGATGGGGACAGGGATGGGCACGCGCTTGCGCTATGTGCAATGTCCGCAAGCGCCGTTCATTGATTCGAGCGCGCAGAACGTGTGCGACGGTTTATGAAACGCGCGCTGGCCATTTCCGCTGTCGGCATTTCTTCGGCACTGGCACAGGTCATCCCCACGCCCCTGCCGCCAAGCGATGCGCCAACCGGAACGGTAGAACGTGAGCGCCCGCAAAGTACACCGCTGAAATACCCGCTGCCGCCGATCGACCCGAAGCAGGTACCGCCGCCATTGCCATTAGAGCCGCGCGCCTCGCTGCCGGTGCCCGACCGCTGGCGCATCATGGATGGCCTCGGTTTCAAATTTCCCTGGTACGACCCTTACAACCACAATGTGTTGAAGGGCGATAAACAGTTCGAGCCGTTTGCGAAATGGGGGCCGGACTGGTTCCTGGCGCTGTCCGGCGTGTCGGACTCCCTGCTCGAGGCGCGCCGCCTGCCCACACCGGTTGGCGCGCAATCGTCGGCACGCGCCGGGGCCAACGATGTATTCGGCCAAGCCAAGCAGACGGTGCTGGTCGAGACGATCATTCTGTCTATAGGCGTGATCAAGGGCGACACCACCTTCAAGCCGCCGGATTACGAATTCCGTTTTGTGCCGGCGATCCAGATCAACCATGCGCGCCTGCAGGAAGTTCGCGGCGTCAACGTCGATCCGCGCGCGGGCAAGACCCGCAGCGACAACCACGTCGGCATTCAGGAACTGTTTGCCGATGTACATTTGCGCAATGTCTCCGAGCGCTACGATTTCGATTCGATTCGCGTCGGCATCCAGCCGTTCCAATCCGACTTCCGCAGCTTCCTGTTTCAGGATGTGCCGTTCGGCGTGCGCCTGTTCGGCATCCGCGATAACAACCAGTGGCAATACAATCTGGCCGCGTTCCAGCGCCTGGAGAAAGATACCAATAGCGGGCTCAACGATATCAACCAGCCGTTCCGTCGTGATTATGTGCTGGCCGCCAACCTGTATCGGCAGGATTTCCCGGTCATCGGTCACACCACGCAAGTGACCGTGATCCACAACATCAATCGCGAAGCGGGCCGCGATTATTACGATAACAACGGCTTCCTGGTACGACCGGCCGTGTTGGGCGATGTGCGGCCGCATAACTATCGCGTGACTTACCTGGGCCTCAATGGCGATGGCCATTTCGGACGCTATAACCTCACCTCCTCGTTCTACGCCGCGCTGGGTCGCGATGAGCGCAATCCGCTGGCGCAGCGACCGCAATCGATTCGCGCCGGGTTTGCGGCGATCGAGCTGTCGCGCGATTTTGACTGGCTGCGCATTCGCGGCAATGCGCTGGTCGCCAGCGGCGACAAGAATCCCTTCGACGGCAAGGCCACAGGCTTCGACGCCATCCTCGAAAACCCGCAATTCGCCGGCGCCGATACCAGCTTCTTCATTCGCCAGGCGGTGCCGCTGATCGGCGGTGGCGGCGTGGCCTTGAGCGGACGCAATGGCATCCTGCCCTCGCTGCGCTCCTCGAAGGATCAGGGCCAGTCCAACTTCGTGAACCCCGGCCTGTTTCTCTATGGCATCGGCGCCGATGCCGATGTCACGCCGCAGGTCCGTGTGCTCGGCAATGTTTCCAAATTGAGTTTCATGAACACCGCCTCCTTGAGCGTGCTGCGCAACCAGAACATCAGCTCGCGCGATCTGGGGATCGATGTCTCGGCGGGTGTGCAGTATCGTCCTTTCTTCAATCAGAACGTAGTGCTGAACGCCTCGGCGGCGGCGCTGGTTCCGGGCAAGGGCTTGAAGCAGTTGTATGACGAGAACAAGCGCGGCGTGCAGTACTCATTGCTGGTTAATTTGCTGTTGACGTATTGACGATGTCGACAATGATTGAAAATGCAAACCCCCTCACTGGCGCCGATGTAGCCTCGATGAAGCGCAGCGCAATCGAGGAAAGTTGGCGAGCAGAATTCCCGGATTACGCGATGCTTCATCCGGGCTACGGCACTACTGACGTATTGACCATGGCGGCGATAATTAAAAATCGAAACTCCAGCATTGGCGCGGGGTTTGGAGCATTTTTGGCTGGAAAGGCGCGCCAAATGGCGTTCTACGCTTTTAATTCGTCATTCCAGCGAAGGCCGGAATCCAGCCCTTCGTTCAGTCAAACCCTTGGACGGACTGGGTCCCAGCCTTCGCTGGGACGACGAGATTTTGGGTACGCAGGGTGGGCAAAAGCGCAGCGTGCCCACCCTACAAAAACGTCGTTGCTTTTGACCATTGCAATATTGCTGCCAACGCATTCCATCGCCTCCACGGAATCGCAACCCGTCGCCCGCACCTACGACCAACGGAAGTCCCCGGGGGACACCGCCCAACCCCCCGCCCCCGCCCGCCAATCGCTGATGGATGCGACTCAAAAATCCATCGGCTGCATGTCCTGCCATACCAGTACCGATCGCCACACCATGCACGCCAATCCCGGCGTGGTGCTGGGCTGTACCGATTGTCATGGCGGCGATGCGGCGGTGAACAAGCCGCGCGACGCGCAATACCATGGACAGGACGACGCCGGCTATCGCGCGGCGATGGCGCGCGCGCACATCCTGCCGAAATTCGACAAGGCCTGGAACTATCCGGCCAGCGCCAATCCGGAAGGCTCCTACACACTGCTCAATAAAGAGGCGCACGAGTTTGTGCGCTTCATGAACCCGGGCGATCTGCGCGTGGCGCGCGAGGCCTGCGGCGCCTGCCATCTGGAAACGGTGCAGGCGGTGGAGCGCAGCCTGATGTCATCTGCCGCCATGTTCTTCGGCGGCGCCTCGTACAACAACGGCATCCTGCCCTACAAGCGCTACATTCTCGGCGAGGCCTATACCGCCGACGGAAAGCCGGCCACGCTCAAGAACCCGGTGGCGGTGAATGAGCACATGACGGCAATGGGTATCCTGCCTGAGCTCGCGCCGCTGCCGGCCTGGGAAACGGTGCCGCCCGGCGATATTTTCCGCGTGTTCGAGCGCGGCGGACGCGTGATCAATTCGCAGTTCCCGGAAGTCGGTTTGCCGAACTCGAGCGGCGCGCTGCAGAAGCTTGATGAGCCCGGCCGCCCGGATATCAAGCAATCCAATCGCGGCCCCGGCACCGGCAGCCGCATCTCGGTGCCGGTGATCAATATCACCAAGACGCGCTTGAACGATCCGCATCTCTGGTTCCTCGGCACCAATGAGCAGGCGGGCGATTATCGCTCCTCGGGTTGCACCGCCTGCCACACCGTCTATGCCAATGACCGCGACCCGAAGCACAGCGGCCCATATGCGCAGTTCGGCAATGAAGGCAAGACACAGACCAAGGACCCGACGATTCCGAAAGATCAGTCCGGTCACCCGATCAAGCACGAGTTCACGCGCGCCATCCCGTCTTCGCAATGCATGGTCTGTCATATGCACCAGCCGAATGTGTTCGTGAATTCTTTCTACGGCGCCACCATGTGGGATTACGAGGCCGATGCACCGAGCATGTGGCCGAAAAAACAAAAATACCCGACGGCCAAGGAAGCGCGCGACATTCTCGATCGCAATCCGGAAGAGGCCGCCACCCGCGGCCTGTGGGGTGACAAGGATTTTCTGAAGAATGTTTCTGCGCTCAACCCCACCTTGAAGGACACGCAGTTCGCCGATTATCACGGCCACGGCTGGAATTTCCGCCAGGTGTTCAAACGTGATCGCAAGGGCACCCTGCTCGACAAAGCAAATCAACCCGTGGCCGATAGCGACCCGAAAAAATTCGACAAGGCCGTGCATCTCACCTCGATTCACCTCGACAAGGGCATGGCCTGCGTCGACTGCCATTTCTCGCAGGATGCGCATGGCAATGGCCACATCTACGGCGAAGTTGCCGCCGCAGTCGAAATCGATTGCGCGGATTGCCACGGCACCGCCGATAAATACCCGACCCTGTTCACCTCCGGCCCGGCCGCGCAGCCCGGTGGTCGCGATCTGAAACTGCTGCGCACCCAGGATGGTCGCGCCCGTTTCGAGTGGCGCGAAGGCAAGCTCTACCAGCGCGCGGCGCTCGACGCGAACAAGGAATGGGAAATGAGCCTGGTGAAAGACAGCGTCACACCGGGCAATCCGAAATACAACGAAAAAGCCGCGCGCGCCAAGCTGATGCACGCGGGAGCATCGGGACGTGATGGCAATTGGGGAGCAGGCTCAGCAGATGGGAAAGTCCCCGCAATGGCCCACGCCAACGAAAAGATGACCTGCTATTCCTGCCATCTGTCGTGGACCACCTCCTGCGCCGGCTGCCATCTGCCGATCCAGGCCAATGCAAAAACCGAGCGCCACCATTACGAGGGCGGCGAGACGCGCAACTACGCCAGCTACAACCCGCAAGTAGCGCGCGACGATATGTTCCAGCTCGGCGTGCATGGCCCGGTGAAGGGCTCACGCATTGCGCCGATCCGCTCCAGCTCGGCGCTGGTGCTGTCATCCACCAACGCCAACCGCGAAAAAATCTATATCCAGCAACCGCCGATTGCGGCCAGTGGATTTTCCTCGCAGGCGTTCGCGCCACATTACCCGCATACCGAGCGCACCACCGAGACCAAGACCTGCAGTGATTGCCATGTCAGCCGCAATAACGACAACAACGCGATCATGGCGCAGCTGCTGTTGCAGGGCAGCAACTTCGTCAACTTTGTCGGCTATAACGCCTGGGTGGGCAGCGCCAAAAATATCGAAGCGGTGCAAGTCACGGAGTGGGATGAGCCGCAGGCGGTAATCGGCAGCTATTTGCAAAAATATGCTTACCCCGATTGGTTCGCAGCGCATGAAAAGCGCAAACAGGAATTACCTGAGGCCCATGCGCACAGCACCAATGGCGCAGCGCGCTGCCTGCAATTGCGCGGCGAATACCTGTTTGTAGCCGAAGGCGCCGGCGGCTTCCGCGTTTACGATGTGGCCAATATCGCCAACAAGGGCGTTTCGCAGCGCATTACCTCAGCACCCTTTTCGCCGCTGGGCCAGGATGCGCATATCGCAAGCCGCAACGCCACCTGCATGGCCCTGCCGACCAATCAGGCGATCGCCCCCGCGCGCAACCAGGGCGAGCTGATGCGCGTGACCAATCAGGAGCAGGCCTTCCATCCCATCTATCACTACGCCTTCGTGGTCGATGCGGTTGAAGGGCTGATCGTGGTGAATGTCGATACCTTTGCCGATGGCGAGCCGCGCAACAATTTCCTGAAGCGCGAGCTCACCTGGAATGACGGCAATGTGCTGAAGGGAGCGCGGCATATCGTGCTGGGTGGCTACTACGCGTATATCGCCACCGATGCCGGCCTGGTGATATTGAACCTGAACGATCCGCTGAAGCCCACGGTTTCGGCACGGCTGGCGCTGGACGATATGCGCGCCGCCGCCCTGCAATTCCGTTATCTGTTCGCCACCACCGCCAAGGGTCTTGAGGTGATCGATGTCACGTCGCCGGAAAGCCCGCAGATCGTTGCGAATGTTCCAATCGCCGATGCGCGCCGTGTCTACGCGGCCCGCACCTATGCCTATGTGGCCGCAGGCAAGGATGGACTGGTGATCGTCGATATCGAAAAGCCCACCGCACCGAAGGAATATCAGCGCTTCAATGCCGACGGCAAGCTGAACGATGCGCAGGATGTGATCGTCGGCTCGACCAATGCCTCGCTGTTCGCCTATGTTGCCGATGGCGCAAATGGCCTGAAAGTGATTCAACTCACCTCGCCCGATTCGCAGCCCAAGTTCTACGGCTTCTCGCCGGAGCCCAAGCCGCAGCTGATCGCCTGGCGCAACACCGAATCGGCCGCACTGGCGCTTTCCAAGGGCCTCGACCGCGATCGCGGCGTGGATGAAACCGGCGGACAGATTGCGGTGTTTGGCCGCATCGGCGCGCGACCGTTCAATCTGGGCGAAATGCGAAAATTCTATTTGACGCCGGACGGCAAGCCGTGGAATGTGACGGATGAAATCGAGCGGGCGAAGTTTGTGCCTGCGGCGGGGGTTAAAAAATGAAACCGGTATTCGCCTATTTGATGTGGCGCCACCAGGTACTTCCCCCTTTGCAAAGGGGGATTGAGGGGGATTTAGGGCGTTCGCAATGCGCGCCGGTCGCAAATCCCCCCCCGCCCCCCTTTTTCAAAGGGGGGCGTAAAAATCCGCACGCTGCGCTTTGCCCACCCTACAAACCGCACAATGCAGAGGTTCGCAAATGAAATCGGCAATCGGTTTTTTTTGCTTACTGCTTACCCTGCACGCTGGCAATCTCGGCGCACAACCCCTGCCCTATCAATCCCCGCAGCAAACCCAGGGCACCGTGACCTGCGCATCCAGCCTCTGCCACGGTTCGATCAAGGCCTGGAAAGATTCCAATGTCCTGCAAAACGAATACATCACCTGGTCGCGCACCGACAAGCATGCGCGCGCCTATAACGTGCTGCTGAATGCCCGCTCGCAAAAGATCGTCAAAAACCTCGGGCTGAAACAGCCGGCGCATGAGTCGAAAATTTGCCTCGATTGCCATGCGCACAATGTCCCTGAAGCGCAGCGCGGCGAACGCTTCAAGCTGGGCGACGGCGTGACCTGCGAGGGCTGCCATGGCCCGGCGGAGAACTGGATCAAAAGCCATGTCGAGCCCAACGCCACCCATGCGCGCAATATCGAGGCCGGACTCTATCCCACCGACGACGCGGTGGCGCGTGCGCGGCTGTGCCTGTCCTGCCACTTTGGCAACAAGGACAAGCTGGTCACGCATCGCATCATGGCGGCCGGGCATCCGCGCATGAGCTTCGAGCTGGATACGTTCACCGAAATTGCGCCGCGCCATTTTGTAATCGACCAGGATTACGCCGAGCGCAAAAAAGTATGGGAGAGCAGCAAGGTGTGGGCGATCGGCCAGGCGCTGGCGGTGGCCGATACCCTCGACATCCTGCTCGACGACAAGCGCGGCCGCGATGGCGCCTTCCCGGAGCTGGTGTTGTTCGATTGCCACGCCTGCCATCATCCGATGAGCGACAAGCGCTGGAAGGCGAAGACTGCACTGGGCCCCAGCCTCTCGCCGGGACTGGTACGACTGAATGATTCAAATATGCTGATGCTGCGCGCCATCGCCTTTGCCCTCGACCCGGCGCTGGGCGAACAACTTGGCGGACAAACCCGCAAGCTGCATCGCGCGGTAGCCGGCGAAGGCGAGGTGCGCGCGGAAGCGTTGGCGCTGAAAAAACTGGCGCTGGAGATGGTGCCGAAAATCGAGGCGCGACCACTCGACAACAACACCGTGCGCCGGGTGGCCATGCGTTTGATTGACGAAGGCGCGGCCGGCGATTATGCAGACTACGCCGCCGCTGAGCAGGTGACGATGGCCATCGCCAGCGTGGGCAGCTATCTCGCCAAGAGCGGCGCGCTGCGCGATGTGAGCGCGTTCAATGCGCAGATGCGCAAGGTCAACGCCACGCTGGCCAGCGACGAGCGCTACCAGCCGGCAGAATTTCAGGCGCAGCTACTGCCGCTGCGCACCCTGCTGCAAAAATGAATCCATTTCAAATTCAGCATTGAATTCCGATTAACCAATGGCCGTAGTTCCAGCACACCACGTTGAAACAGCCCTGCGTCTACATTTTGGCAAGTCAACGCAACGGCACGCTATATGTTGGCGTGACGACTGATTTGATTCAACGCATGTGGCAACACAAAAATGACCTCGTTGCAGGGTTTACCAAGGCGCACCATGTACACACCTTGGTCTGGTACGAAGTGCATGAAACGATGGAATCAGCGATCACCCGAGAGAAGCACATCAAGGACTGGAAGCGACTGTGGAAACTCGATTTAATTGAACGTACTAACCCTGATTGGAACGATTTGTATGATCAGATTATTTAGTGGGTGGATGGACTGGGTCCCGGCCTTCGCCGGGA
>JANMXS010000023.1:0-4764 GCA_031394335.1 Burkholderiales bacterium | reverse complement strand
CTTGATGCGCGCCAGCTTCATCGGCGCAGCGAACTGCACGCTGAGCGGACCAATTGCAAGGTCCGAGTGGCGCGGGCGCAAGGCGCGCGAGAAGCGGCACGAGCGTTGTTCGCCATTGCGCGCCAAGCTGGCGAAACCGTCGATAACGTTGGTGTTGGGATGCAGCCGCATGCCGACCGCCAGATACCAGTCCTCGGCATACGTTGAAAAATAATAGCCGTCATTGAAGTGCACGTCGGACGTCGCCAGCACGTTGAACGGCGTGGGCGTCTGATGAAACGGCAAATCGTCAATATCGCTTAGTTGCATGATTCAAGTTGTCCGGTGGAAAAAATGTGGGTTCAAGTTCAGTGGAAAAACAATAGTGGTCTGTCCCTTATTACCTTACTTATTACCTTATTACTCGCTTATTACTCGAAGGAGAGGCGCGAGCCGACAGGCGAAGCGTCCTTCTCGACTGCCGGGTTCGGCACCATCTTTACGCCCTACGGGAATGGCGTGAGACGTACTGACGCAGCACACCGTCCATGCGCGACTGCCAACCTTCACCGGTGGCCTTGAAGTATGCCAAGACTTCCGGGCTATAGCGCACCGACACGAGTTGCTTTGCGCTCCCCGACTTGGGACGACCGCGTAGCGCCTGTATCGGCACCATGGACTTCAGTTGCTTCGGCGTAAGCGGTCGTGCATCTGGATCGGCTTTAGCTGCGGCAGTGATGGCCCTATCTACTTGCGCAGTAGGCATCATGACAGAAGGCCGTTTAGATACTTTGGACATAGTGTTTCACCTCGCGACGATTGGCGCGGCGCAGGCTGATCACCCGTCGCACGTCGCCACGTTCCACATAGGCCACGTAGTAGAGGGTCTCGGTCTTCGGCGCGAGTGCAATCACGCGCAACTCGCCGTATTCAAAACGACCATCGACCCAAACCAGCGCGGCTTCCCAATCGAGTTCGCCAGCCAAGGCCAGAGAGACGCCATGCTTCGCCTGGTTTGCTGCGTCCTTGGCTGGATCGAATTCGATTCTCATACATTACTGTAGCTACAGTAAATGTGTTTGTCAAACGGCGCAAAGCGGTAAATTCTTATGGGGCCGAACTCCCTTGCTGCGCTCAGCCGAAGGAGCTTTCGCGCTGCCTTCCCTGCCGCTGCACGCCACCCACGCTAGCGCATTACGCCTTTGCCACCAAACCCGCGATCTCCGCCCTGCGCGTTTCAAAAGCGTCTAGATCCGGCACACGGGTGCGCGCCTTGAAAGCCGTCATGTTATAGGGGCACTGGGTCACTACGCGTCCCGAGTCGGAACGATAGTACTTGCTGCCCAACAGCCGCCAGACATCGATGGCAAAAATATCCTTTTGCACGGTCTCATTGTAGTTGTCCATGACGTCCTTGCGCACATCAATCCAGGCAAAGTCGTTGGTCTCCATCTCATTGAGCTTGCGCACGATGTACTCCACCTGGCACTCAATCATTTGCAGGATGGACCCATTATTGGTGTTCGGACCATAGAGCATGAACAGGTTGGGAAATCCCGCCGTGGTGATGCCCAGGTAGGCCTGCGGTCCCTCGCGCCACAGATCCTTCAAGCGGATGCCGTCGCGACCGTTGACGTCAATCACCGAGAGGAACTTGTTGGCCGCGTAGCCGGTGGCGAGGATGACGGTGTCGACCTTGCGTTCGACGCCGTCTTTGGTCCTGACGCCATCCATCGTCAAGGTTTCGATTGCGTCGGTCACCAGTTCCACATTGGGTTGGTTGAACACGGGATAAAAGTCGTTGGAGAACAGCGGACGTTGCGCGCCAAGCGGCAGCTGCGGCGTCAGCTTGCGACGCGTTTCCGGATCGGCTACGACTTGCAGGTTTTCGCGTCCTTGCCGGTTGAGGTCATCCATCAACGGCGTATTGCTGAAGGTAAAAAAATCATCGACAAAGTCATAAAACGTCTTGCGGATGCCGAGCGAAATGGAAGGGTCGGCGCGCATATTACGCAACTCCTCGGCGGAGAAGGGACCGTCTTCCTTGGGCAGCACCCAGTTGGCGGTGCGCTGGTAAAGATAGAGCTGCTCGGCGTGGGGCGCAATCTCGGGAATCAACTGCACGGCACTGGCGGCGCTGCCGATGACCGCGATGGTTTTACCGGCGAGATCAACCCGCTCCGGCCACCTTGCCGTGTGCAGCAACTGCCCCGAAAAGTTCTCGACACCGGCGATCTCCGGCGACCGGATCTCATTGAACATGCCCACCGCGCTGATGAAGATATCGGCAACGATAGCCGCACCCTCGCCGGTATTGATCTGCCATTCGCTGCGCGCAGCGTCCCAGCGCGCTGCCACAACCGGGGTGTTGAATCGTATGTGCGGCGCCAGGCCATACTTGTCGACGCAATGCTGCATGTAGGCCTGAATCTCTGGCTGGTAGGCGTAGTGGCGGGTCCAGTCGAGTTTTTGCTCGAATGAAAATGAATACAGATGTGACGGGAGATCGCAGGACAGCCCCGGATAGCGATTGTTGAACCATGTTCCGCCCACGCCGGACGCTCTTTCGAGCATGACGAAATCTTCGATGCCGGCTTCCTTGAGTTTGATCGCCATACAGATTCCACCGGGGCCGGCACCGCCGATGACGATGCGATGTTTGCCGGCGCTGCCGTTCTGCTCCGCGTTCTGATCGTGTCGCTTCATTTTGTCTCCTCCTCGGGAAAATGAATATTCGTGGATCGCAGTTGCGGTATGGCTTGTCCTTGTTGCACGTTCCGTTTCACAGCCGCAGCACGCCGTATCCCATCTCGCCGAACGGCGCGTTGAGCGAGGCGACGATGGCCATGCCCAGGGCGTTGCGGGTATCGACCGGATCGAGGATGCCGTCATCCCACATTTCCGACGTCGAGTAATAGGCGTCGCTTTCCGCTTCGAAACTGGCCAGCACCGGATCGCGGATCGCGGCGATCTCCGCTGCGCCCAGCTCGTGGCCGTTGCGCTGCAACTGGCGCACCTTGACGTCGGCCAGGGTGTTGGCGGCCTGCTCGGCGCCCATCACGGCAATCTGCGCCTGTGGCCACATCCACAGGAAGCGGCCATCGAAGGCGCGTCCGCACATGCCGTAATTGCCGGCGCCGAACGAGCCGCCGACGATCACCGTGAACTTGGGCACGCTGCAACCCACCTGGGTCATCAGCATCTTGGCGCCATCCTTGGTGATGCCGCGCTCCTCGTACTCGCGCCCGACCATGTAGCCGGTGATGTTCTGCAGGAACACCAGCGGCGTGCGGTCGCGGTCGCACAGGCGCATGAAATGCGCCGCCTTGAGCGAGCTGTCGTTGAACAGCACGCCGTTGTTGGCCAGGATGCCGACCTTGCAGCCCCAGATGCGCGCGTAACCGCAGACCATGGTGGTGCCGTAGTCGGGCTGGTATTCGTGAAAGCGGCTGGCGTCGACGATGCGGGCGATCACCTCGCGCATGTCGAAACCGGTCTTCCAGTCGCTCGGTACCACACCGTACAATTCGGTCGGATCGTAGAAGGGCGGTTCGGCGTCGATACGATCGATGATTTGTTTCGTAATCGGCGAGGTTTGCGCCAGGATGTCGCGCGCGATGGCCAGCGCATGCGGCTCGTCGTCGGCAGCATAGTCGCAGGTGCCCGAAACCGTGGTGTGCATCTGTGCGCCGCCCAGCGCTTCGGCGCTCACCACCTCGCCGGTCGCCGCCTTGACCAGCGGCGGACCACCGAGGAATACGCCGCCATTGCCGCGCACGATCACGCTGGTGTCGCACAGTGCCGGAATGTAGGCGCCGCCAGCCGTGCAATGGCCGAGGACGACCGCGATCTGCGGCACACCCATCTTTGACAGGGTGCACTGGTTGCGAAAAATGCGCCCGGCCGCATAGCGGTCCGGGAACAGTTCGGACTGCAGCGGCAGGAAGCCGCCGGCGCTGTCGCAAAGATGAATCACCGGCAGACGGTTCTCGATGGCGATATCCAGGGTGCGTACGATCTTCTTGACCGACAGTGGATACCAGGCACCGCCCTTGATGCTGGGGTCGTCGGCATGGATGACCACCTCACGTCCCTGGATAATGCCGATGCCCGATACCTGGCCGGCGCCGTGCACCTCGCCTTCGTAAGCGCAGTTGGCCGCCAGCGCGCGGATTTCGAGGAACGGCGTGCCCGGATCAAGCAGCAGGTCGAGGCGTTCGCGCACCGTGAGTTTCTTCTGCCGATGCAGGCGCTCGATGTCGCGCTGCGGACGCTCATAGCGGGCTTTGTGCAACTGGGCGCGCAAGGCCTCGACCTTGCCGCTCATCACCAGATGGTTTTTTCGGTACGCGGCCGAACTGGTGTCGAGCTTGCTGACGATGCGGCTCATGTCCCGCTCCCCTTGCGTCGTGCGGGCACGTCGAGGCTCGCCGCGTCGTCCAGCGGTTCCGGCGCCTGAACGCGGATCAGCACGTCGCCGCGCTGGAATGTCTGGCCGACAAGCAGCGGAAGTTCGGCCACTTCGCCGTTGATAGCCGCCGCAATCGTCATCTGCATTTTCATGCTTTCGATCACCAGCAACGCTTCGCCCTGGCGCACGCATTGGCCGCTGCTGACGAGCAGCGACACCACCACACCCGGCATGGGCGCGTGCGATGCCCCGGCTCCCGCCGCTATGGCCGTGGCGGTCGAACGTGTGGGATCGACGCGCTCGATCTTCCAGGCGCGGCCCTTGAGATGCACATGGATGACGTCGCCGTCTGCCACTGCGTAAAACAGCTCCGG
>JANMXS010000022.1:0-9338 GCA_031394335.1 Burkholderiales bacterium | reverse complement strand
CCATAGGGCGTGCGCACCACTTCGCGCCGGGTAATTTGCAAATTGGCCAGATCCGTAAGGCCGGTACCACCGATGATTGCGAGCATATTGTTTGTTGAAACCGATCAGGTTGTTGACATATTGATGAGTATTTAAAAAGCCAAACTCCAGCATCCACGGGCATCTTGGACCATTTATGCCTCAAACACCGCGCCAATGCTAGGGTTTTCTATTTTCCCTTGATGGCATAAATCGCCGGCAGGTTGCGCCAGGCGCCGGATACATCCATGCCATAGCCGAACACAAAACGGTTCGGCACGCTGATGCCGACATACTCGGCCTTCAACGGTTTTTTCGCATTGATTTCCGGACCGTAGTCTTTCACGCAGAACACCGCACAGGCCACACTGATTGCACCCTGCTTTTTCACCAGGTCGACGATCGCTGCCAGAGTCACGCCTTCGTCGAGGATGTCATCGAGAATGATCACATGGCGCCCGGCGATATTGTCGCGTGGCGCCACCCGCCAGGTCAGCTCGGCGCCGACCTTGGCGTTGCCGTAGCGCGAGGCTTGCACGATATCGAAGTCCAGCGGGAAATCCAGCTGCGAAAGCAGGTGCCCGGTAAACACCACCGCGCCACCCATCACCGACAGCACCAGCGGATATTTTTCCGCGTAATCGCGATTGATTTCCTGTGCCACGCGCGTGGTTGCCGCTGCGACTTGCCCGGCGCTGAACAGCAGATCGCCCTCGTTCAATATTGCATTTGCTTCAGCCAATGTTGGCATTACGGCTCTCCCTGTGGATTTTTGCGAATGCGTGCTCGGCGCAATATCTTCAGCGCTTTTTCAGCGCGGTTTTGCCGGTCGGCTTCATCGGTTTTTTTCCTTCGGTTTTTTTCGCCCCGGCAACTGCCTGCCCGGCAAAACTTAACGTGGCCATGTGCGCAGAAAAGGCCTCGCCGACTTCATCGTGCTTCATGCCCAAAGCAACAGTCGCTTTCAGATAGCCCAGCTTTGAGCCGCAATCGTAGCGCGTGCCGTCGAATTCATAGGCAAATACGCTCTCTCGTTTGAGCAGTGAGGCGATGCCGTCGGTCAACTGGATTTCCTTGCCAACTCCAGACTGGATTTTTTCCAGCTCGGCGAAGATTTGCGGGCTCAGAATATAACGTCCCACCACGCTTAGCGTCGATGGCGCGTCCTCAGGTTTCGGCTTTTCGACGATGCCGGAAAGTTTGGACACGCGCTTGTCAATTTTTTTGGCATCAACAATGCCGTATTGCGAGGTTTCTTCGCGCGCCACATTCACCACGCCGAGAATCGAGTGCTGTTTTTTGGCGTAAACATCGACCATCTGCTTCATCACCGGCGTTTTGGCGTCGATCAGATCGTCGGCCAGAATCACCGCGAACGGCTCATCGCCCACCAGATGCTTGGCGCACAGCACCGCATGACCCAGGCCCAGCGCTTCGGGCTGCCGAACATACACATACTGCACATTGGGCGGCAGCATATTGCGCACCTCATTCAGAACTTTATGCTTGCCCTTGAGATGGAGTTCGGCCTCGAGTTCGTAGGCTTTGTCGAAATGATCCTCGATGGTGCGCTTGCCGCGTCCGGTGATGAAAATCATCTCGGTGATACCGGCCGCCGCCGCTTCTTCCACTGCATACTGGATCAACGGTTTGTCGACCACCGGCAGCATTTCCTTGGGGCTGGCCTTGGTCGCCGGTAAAAAGCGCGTGCCGAGACCGGCTACCGGAAACACGGCTTTGGTAATTTTCTTATTCTTCGACATGCTAATTTGCCCTTTTATATGATTCCAGCGCTGCCAATAGCTGCGCTTCATCCATCACCGACACACCCAGTTCGCGGGCCTTGTCAAGTTTACTACCGGCCTCTGCGCCGGCGATCAAAAAATCAGTTTTCTTCGACACGCTTCCCGCAACCTTGGCGCCAAGGGCTTCGAGTCTTGCTTTCGCCTCTTCGCGACTCAGCGCTCCGAGCGTACCGGTCAACACCACAGTTTTGCCGGCGAACACACCTTCAGCATTGACCAGGCCGGACGCTGTGCCCTCGCCCTCCGGCCAAACGATGCCGCAGGCACGCAACTGCGCGATCACTTCGCGGTTGTGCGGCTCTGCAAAAAAATGCGCCAGGCTTTGCGCAACGACCGGGCCGACATCATGCACCTGCAATAACGCGTCCTCATTTGCGGCCATGATCGCGTCAAGATTGCCAAAATGCCTGGCCAAATCTTTCGCAGTAGCTTCGCCAACGTGGCGAATGCCGAGGGAAAACAGGAACTTTGCAAGTGTCGTGCGCTTGCTTTTTTCAATGGCTACAAGCAGATTGCCCGCCGATTTTTCCGCCATGCGTTCAAGACCCGCCAGCGCGCCGAGTCCCAACCGATACAAGTCGGCGGGAGTACGCACCAATTCGGCATCGACAATCTGCTCAACCAGCCTGTCACCCAAGCCCTCAACATCCATCGCTTTGCGCTGTGCGAAATGCAGCAGCGCCTGCTTGCGCTGCGCCGGGCAGAACAGCCCCCCGCTACAGCGCGCAATGACCTCGCCCTCGAGTTTTTCAATCGCCGACTGACATACCGGGCAATGGGTGGGCATCACAAAATAATCGGCCGGATCACGCGGCCCCGGCTCAGCGACCCTTGCCACCTCCGGGATCACGTCGCCGGCGCGCCGCACGAACACGCGGTCGCGGCACCACAAGTCCTTGGCACGAATCTCGTCTTCGTTGTGCAGGGTGGCATTGGATACGGTGGTACCGCCCACAAACACCGGTTGCAGCCGTGCCACCGGGGTGATTGCGCCGGTGCGGCCGACTTGTACATCGATGCCGAGCAGTACCGTGGTGGCCTCTTCAGCCGGGAATTTATGCGCAATGGCAAAACGCGGCGCGCGCGACACCCAGCCCAGCGCTTCCTGCTGATCGGCGCGATTGACCTTGTAAACTACGCCATCAATTTCGAACGGCAGCTCGGCGCGACGCGCACCGATCTGTCGATAAAACGCCAGCAGGCCATCAACGCCACGCACCACCTGCCGCTCGCGCGTTACCGGCAGGCGCAAGGATTGCAGCCAGTTCATCAGCGCCGCATGGTTATCCGGTAGCAGCGCGCCGTCAACAGCGCCGGTACCGTAGGCGAAAAAAGTCAGCGGGCGTTCGGCCGTCAATTTTGAATCGAGCTGTCGCAACGCGCCCGCGGCAGCATTGCGCGGGTTCACAAAGAGTTTTTCACCCTTGGCCGCCTGCCGCTCATTGAGCCTGGCAAAATCTTTTTTGAGCATCACCACTTCGCCACGTACCTCGAGCCGCGCGGGAACCTTGCCGTCTATCGGATCAGGCGCCAACGACAGCGGGATCGAGCGGATGGTCTTCAGATTTTCGGTCACGTCTTCGCCCACCGCACCATCGCCGCGTGTGGCACCCTGTGTGAATACGCCGTTCTCGTAGCTCAGGCTGATTGCCAGGCCGTCAAACTTCGGTTCGCAGGCATATTCCAGCACGGTGTCTTCGAGGCCAAGGCCCTCGCGGCAGCGGCGATCAAAATTGATCACATCCTCGTCTGAAAACGCGTTGCCCAGCGACAACATTGGTACGCGGTGAGTAACCTGGGCGAACTCGTCCAGCGGCTTGCCGCCAACGCGGCGCGTCGGCGAATCGGCCATGGCCAATTCCGGATGTGCCGCCTCTAGCGCGACAAGTTCGCGATACAGCGCATCGTATTCCGCATCCGATATCAGCGGTTCATCAAGCACGTAATAGCGGTGACCATGTTCATCGAGCAAGCGCTTGAGCTCGGCCACGCGCGATGCAGGCTGGAATACGCGCGGCAATGCGGGGTTCTGCGCAGGTGGCGTGCTCACCATCGTTTACAACCGCCGGTCAGGCGTAGAGGCGCAGCGCCACACTGCCGCCTGGCGAAATTGACTGCGCCTCCATCTTCGCCATGATGTGCACGATGGTGTCAGCGATCACTTTGCGCCCGTTGGCGGTGAGGATTTTCTTGTTGTCATCCACCACTTCGCCCTGCAGCACATCGGCGAATTTCAGGGCAAGCACAAACATGCGTTCAAATACGCGATCCGCATCAACGGTACGCGGCACATCGAGTGCGAAGGTCAGTCCGGTCAGGTAACCGCTGACACCTCCTGCACGCTTGATGCCGACCGGCTCGCCGGGCTCGATATTGCGCAGCGTCACCAGCACATTGCCATGCTCGTCGCGCACAACATATTCGCCTGATTCAAGCGCCGACATGCCGCTCGATTCCGCCAACCCGCGCACCTTGGTCACCGCAAAGGTTACCCCGCTTTTGCCGATCACATTTACCGCGATCTCGATATCGGTATCCGCACAGAATGTATCGACACGCTGCGCCCGCGCCATCGCCACATCAACGTCTTCACGCTGCGAAACTGCGCTGATTTTTGCTGCAAACTGCGCGACCATATCGTTGAACGCCGTCAATGCCATGGTATCGATCGCACCACGCCGGTCGGCCAACTGGATGCCGGCGCGCAATTCGCGGAACGCTTCCAGTGCCGGCAGGGTAATCGGCTGCCACAAGCCGCCGGCCAGGCCTTCCCAGCGAATACCGGTACCCAACCGTTTCGATTGCTCGACGACCAATTCGTATTGCTTCGATTCAATCGGCGTGTCGGCCAGTACCAGCGCAATCGAATCGATTTCCGCATGCAATACCGGCAGCTGGCGGGCCGGCGTGCTGATGCCATGCGCCGACAAACCACCGATCGGCGTCAACTCATCCGCATCGTCGTCCGGCATCACCTCGAAGCGCGGTTCCACGCGCTCACGACTGATCGCCGGAGCCGCGCCGGAAGTAGTGGCGGCTGCCGGGCCGTCAATCAACACATCAGGGTGATCGGCAGAAAATGCTCGCTCGGCGCGTCGCTTGTATTTCGATTCCTGCCAGCGGTTATAGACAATCACCACGGCGATGATCGCGGCAGCGACGCCGCCAAGGGCCCACTGAAAATCCGAGATCATCTTTGCTCCGATTTCATTTTTTTCGTCCTCCGCATTGCCGGCATGGGGTCATGCATGATCATCAAGCCGCGACCGGCACCGGGGCGCTTTGCGCAAAGCGTTTGGCAGCATGAATATCCACTTCGACAATGCGCGATACGCCGGGTTCGTTCATGGTGACGCCGACCAGCTGCTCGGCCATTTCCATGGTCACCTTGTTGTGCGTAATGAACAGGAACTGGGTGGATGCCGACATTTTCTTGACCAGCTCGCAGAAACGTTCCGTATTCGAATCATCCAGCGGCGCATCGACCTCGTCAAGCAAGCAGAACGGCGCCGGGTTCAGACGGAACAGCGAGAACACCAGGGACAGCGCAGTGAGCGCTTTTTCGCCGCCTGACAATAACTGGATCGATGAATTTTTCTTGCCCGGCGGCTGCGCAAACACCTGCAGGCCGGAATCGAGGATTTCCTCGCCGGTCAATTTCAGGAACGCAGTGCCACCGCCAAACAGCGAGGGAAACAGCTCCTGAAAATTGCGGTTGACGGCGTCGAAAGTGGTCTGCAGCAGGTCGCGGGTTTCACGGTCGATGCGTTTGATTGCCGCTTCCAGAGTTGCCACCGCTTCGTTCAGATCAGCCGATTGCGCGTCGAGGAACTCCTTGCGCACGGTGGATTGTTCAAGCTCCTGCAAGGCCGCCAGGTTGACCGGGCCCAGCTCGGCAAGGGCCTGGTTGAGGCGGTTGATCTCGGCCTGATAGGCGGTCGACCGCGCTTTCTTTTCGACCATCTCGGCCAGCTCTTCAAGATTGGCGCCCGCCTCGGTCAGTTGCTGTGTAAATTGATCTTCATTGATGCGTGCTTCCTGCTCCTTCATGCGCAGCTCGGTAATCTTGTCGCGCAGCGGTTGCAAATTGCGTTCTACAGCAGCCTTGCTCTCCTCGAGCGATTTCAGCTTGCCGGTGGCGGATTCCATTGCGTCGCGCGCGGCGGCCAGTGCCTTTTCGCGCCCGGTACGAGTCTCGAGGGCCTGCTGCAGGCGTTCGCGGATATTGCCTTCCTGCAGCCCTTCAAGCTCGCCGGCCAGCGCCAGACGACTGGAAGCTACCGCTTCATGGCGTCGTGCCAGCTGGGTGGTCATTTCGGTGAGCGCCTTGATCTTGTCGTGGCAGCTGCGCTCGAAGAAGTTTGCTTCCTGCGCACTGCGTTCGGCCGCGCTGACGCGCTCGCGCGCATCGGCCAAGGCCCGCTCGGCTTCGCGTTGCTGGTCCTCGATCAGCATCAGGGCATCGGTCAATTCGGCAATCCTGTTGCCACCCTCTTCGAGACGCGCCTGGGCCTCGAGCATTTCGGCGCGTTCCTTTTCCATCTCGTCGTCGATGATGGCAAGTTCTTCGCGAATCGCGTTGCGACGGCCCTCGGCTTGCGCAACCGCCTGCGAAAGCTTCAAGGCCTCCATCTGCAGAGCGTGCTCGCGGTTTTTGCTTTCCTGAATCCGGGTGCGCAACTGGCGCAGCGTCTCCTGGGTTTCGGTCAGTTGCCGCTCGGTTTCCTTCTGTGCAGCCTCCAGAGCGTGCCGCGCTTCGATTTTGCCCGGCAGTTCCGCCTTCAGCGATTCGATTTCGCGCTGGCGCTGCAACACGCCGTGCAACTCGGACTGGGGGCCGTGGAACAACAGGCCGTGCTGCGAATACATATGGCCGTTGGCAGTGACCAGCACCGCGCCGAAGGGCAGCGCAGCCATGCGCATACGCGCTTCAGCTTCATTTTCCAGCACGAACACATTGGCCAGACACTCGCGCACAAATGGCAACACGCCCGGTGTATCCGACGTAACCCATGCCGACAGCGGCGTCAGGCCTCCTGCAACGCTGGTACCTGCAGCTGAGCCGTTTTCAAGAAACAGCGCAACGCTGCCCGGCGGCGCATCCTGCGAAATACGGCTGATCGCTTCAGGATCACTGACCTTGATCGCGTTCAGCTTGAGCCCCAGTGCCGACTCCAGCGCGTCTTCCCAGCCTTCCTTGACCTTGATTTGCTGCCAAAGCCGCGGCGCGTTGTCGAGCTGGTATTTGGACAGCCACATCGCCAGGCGACTGTTGTTGTCCATGCGCGCCTGCTGGTTCTGCAGCGCCAGCAACGAGGCTTCGATACGGGCGAGCTCACGCGTTGCGTCACCGATCGCATCGACCGATTTCTTGCGCGCGGCATCAAGTTCGGCGAGTCTGGATTCCGCCGTCGCCATTTTTTCGTCGGTCTGCTGCAACAACTCCTGAATTTCCGCACGTTCGCCTTCTACGCGGGCAATTTCACCTTGCTGCGGTACCACCAACGCCATATTTTCGCTGGTCAGGCGCGTCCTGCGCTGTTCGAGTTGCGAGAGGATCTTGAGCGCGTTCGATTCACGTGCTTCTTCCAGCGTTTGACCGGACTCAGCTTCGCGTACTCCGTTCTCGGCAGCCCGGGTGGCCGCGATCTTTTCGCGAACCTTGTCTTCAAACATGGGTACTTCGGCACGCACCGCTTCGGCACGCTCGCGCGCCTCGGCAACGCGGCCGATGCCGCTGGCCAGTTCGCGATGCCAGCGCTCAAGTTCATTGGCGGTCGCCTCGCGGTTCATTTCGACTTCGGCAACCTGTTGGCCCAGCGCTTCAATCTGTGCGCCAAGGCGGCGACGGTTGTCGGCCAGGTAATTGATTTCCTGCTCGAGTTGCACCACCGAGGAGTTAGCCTCGAACATCGCTGCCTGGGCGCTGGTCAGCTGGTCGGTCTCGGTGTAATGGTCCTGGCGCAGCTTGTCGAGTTCGGCCTCGACTTCGCGCAATTTTGCGGTCTCACCCTCGAAGCCGGTTTCGGTTTTGATGATCTCGTTGGCATAGCGCGCCTTTGACGCGCCTGCCTCACGCTGCTTGGTGAAGGCCCACAAGTTCTCGTTGAGCTTCAGTTCCTGATGGAATTCATTGTATTTGGCGGCGACTTCCGCCTGTCCGGTCAGCTTCTCCACCTGCTTGTCGAGCTCGCCACGGATATCATCGACGCGGCTCAGATTTTCCTTGGAGTCCTCCAGTCGCGATTCGGTCTCGCGGCGACGTTCCCGATACTTGGAAACGCCGGCGACCTCTTCAAGGAATATTCGCAACTCCTCGGGCTTCGAGGTGATCACGCGCGAAATCATCCCCTGCTCGATGATCGCATAGGCACGCGGACCGAGGCCGGTGCCGAGGAATACATCGGTAATGTCGCGGCGGCGCACATGCTGGCCGTTGATGAAATAGTCTGAATTGCCGTCGCGCGACAGCAGGCGTTTAACGCTCAACTCGGCGTATTGTCCCCACTGTCCGCCAATACGGCCCAGCGAGTTATCGAACACCAATTCCACGCTGGCCCGCGCCACTGGCTTGCGCTGGGTGGAACCGTTAAAAATGACATCTTCCATTTTTTCGCCGCGCAGATTCTTGGCCGACGATTCGCCCAACACCCAACGCACCGCGTCGATGACATTCGATTTGCCGCAGCCGTTGGGGCCAACGACGCCGACCAGCTGACCGGGCACGGCGATAGTGGTGGGATCGACAAAAGATTTGAAGCCCGCGAGTTTGACCTGAGTAAGACGCAACGTGAATTCCCTCGGCAACAACTGTTCTTATGATGACCACCCATACGGGTGGGTTGCATGACCCCGCCTGGGACGGGGAATCTTGAAACCCGCCTGCCGGCGGCTAATGTGCAAACCCGCCTTACGGCGGGTGGGGTCAGCTACAATTGCGCAATTCTAACGTATCGATTTCCCAATTCCCAATGAAACCCCCACGTAAAGCAGAACCCGCCTCAACAAAAGCTGCTAAGTCCATGAAAAAAAAGAGTGTTACCGCGCACCTGACCAAGCTTGGCGATAAACCCTCGGCAAGCCCGGCAAAACAGCTGGAGGTTTTTCCAAACCCGGCGCCGCATCGTGATTTTCTGATCCATATGGAGCTTCCGGAATTCACCTGCCTGTGCCCCAAAACCGGCCAGCCCGACTTTGCAACGCTGTATCTGGATTACATCCCCGACAAACGCTGCGTTGAACTGAAAAGCCTCAAGCTCTACATCTGGTCATTCCGCGATGAAGGCACGTTCCATGAAGCGGTGACCAATGAAATTCTTGACGATATTGTCAACGTGACCGGCCCGCGATTCGCGCGCCTTACCGCAAAATTCTGGGTGCGCGGCGGGATCTTCACCACGGTGGTCGCCGAGCACCGCGCCAAGGGCTGGAAGCCCGCGCCTGTGGTGGCTTTGCAGGCGTTTGCCGATGAAAAAAGTGTGACCGACAGGTTCTAGGCTTTCTAGTCCCCACCGG
>JANMXS010000021.1:0-4505 GCA_031394335.1 Burkholderiales bacterium | reverse complement strand
GCGGCGCAGCATGCGCAGCGACAGCATCAACTTGTTCATGCTGAACTCACATCGCCATCGCGGATTGATGTTCTTCGTCGCTGACCACGCCGGCCTCAATCGTCAGGCGGCGGCCACAGCGTGCGGCCAGGTTCAGATCGTGAGTCACCAGAATCAAGGTAGTGCCGCGTTCGCGATTCAACTCGAACAGCAGATCGATCATGGCGCGACCAGTCTTGGCATCCAGATTGCCGGTGGGCTCATCGGCAAACAGCAGCTTGGGCTCGGTGACAAAGGCGCGCGCAATCGCCACCCGTTGCTGCTCGCCGCCGGAGAGCTGCTTGGGATAATGCTTGATACGCGCGGCCAGGCCAACGCGGCCAAGGATGGATCTGGCGCGCGCCTCGGCATCAGCCACGCCCGACAATTCCAGCGGCAGCATCACGTTTTCCAGCGCGGTCAGCGAGGGCAATAGCTGAAATGACTGGAACACGAAGCCGACCAGACGCCCGCGTAATTTGGCGCGACCATCTTCGTCGAGGGCAAATAAATCTTCGCCATTGATGCGCACTTTTCCGCTCGAGGGGTTGTCCAAACCGGCCATCAGTCCCAACAGGGTCGATTTGCCGGAACCGGAAGCACCGACGACGGCCACCGCTTCAGCGGCGGCAACGCTAAAATGCGCATTGTTGACGATTACCAGCACACCATCACTGGTGGTCACCTGCTTGCTCAGATTTTCAACGCTGATGATCGGGACAGGATGGCCCGATTCGTTTGTGGCAGCGCGGTGGGCAGAATTGTCGGGCATGGTGTGGGGCTTGGTTAGGGGCTTATTGAGAAGGGTCAGTGAGCGTTCGTAGGGGCAGATGGTATGGTGCTATTGGTTCATGAAAGTTCATGGGGCCTTCTTGAACGTCCGTCGTCCCAGCGCAGGCTGGGACCCAGTCCTTCCAATTGCTCGACTCAACGGTGGACTGGATTCCAGCCTGCGCTGGAATGACGAAACGTTGGGATATCGAGAAGTTCTACTCTTATAGCATTGAAGGAGTGAAATTGAAGTTTGTGGATGATCGCCGGTTTTCAAGGGCAACAAGATATTTCTGCTACGCGGTATCGCAGCAGGCACTATTGCTGCTGACCATGTTGATCGCGACATCGTTCCCGGTCGCCGCAGAATCTGTCGCATCCAAATCGAAAGCGGCGCCATCTCATGAACGCATCATGGTGTTCGGCGACAGCCTGTCTGCCGCTTACGGCATCAGCCCAACCGAGGGCTGGGTGGCCCTGCTTGAAGAAAAAATGAAAGCGCGGGGCGTCACTGTGGTCAATGCCAGCATCAGCGGCGAGACCAGTGGCGGCGGCTTGAGCCGCATTCGTACCGACCTCGCCCGCCAGAAACCCACTATCGTGCTGCTGGCGCTGGGCGCCAACGACGGGCTGCGCGGTTTGCCAGTGGCTGAAACGCGCAAAAACCTCGAGGGCATCATCAGGGCGGCTCGCATCGCCAAGGCCCGCATGGTGATCATCGGCATCCAGATCCCGCCAAATTTCGGCATCGATTACGCCGCGAATTTTCGCGATATGTATCCGTCACTTGCCAAGCAATATCGGCTGGCCCTGGTGCCATTCCTGCTCGAGGGCGTGGCCGACAAGCTGGAGTTGTTCCAGGCGGATCGCCTGCACCCCGTTGCGGCTGCGCAACCGGCCATCCTGCAAAATATCCTGCCGGTAGTCGAGAAAACCCTGAAAGCCAAAGCAAACAAATGAACGCACCCGACAAACGCTTCGTTGCAGCCAGCCGTGCGGGCGTACAGGCGCTGCCGCTCAGTTATGCTGAACTGCAGCAGTTCGATACCATCATCGACGCACGCACCCCGGCTGAATTCGATCTCGACCATATCCCCGGCGCGATCAATTGCCCGGTGCTGGATAACGAGCAACGCATCGTCGTCGGCACTTTGTACAAGACCTCGCCGTTTGCCGCCAAAAAAGTGGGCGCGGCGATGGTGGCGCGCAATATCGCCGCATTTATAGATGACCAGTTCCATGATCGGCCCCGAAGCTGGAAACCGCTGATCTACTGCTGGCGCGGCGGCACGCGCTCAGGCGCGATGGCGCATATTTTTCGTACCATCGGTTGGGCGGCAATGCAGCTCGATGGCGGCTACAAGGCATGGCGGCGCCAGGTCGCGCACGATCTCACCACCTTGCCCGCACAGTATGCCTATCAGGTGATCTGCGGCCGCACCGGCTCGGGCAAAAGCCGCTTGCTTGAAACCCTGACGACACGCGGCGCCCAAGTCATCGATCTGGAAAAGCTCGCTGCCCACAAAGGCTCGGTGCTGGGTGATTTGCCCGATGCGCCGCAACCCACACAAAAAAATTTCGAAAGCCGGATCTGGCTGGCGATGTCACAGTTCGACGCGGCCCGTCCGGTTTATGTTGAAGCGGAAAGCCGCAAGGTCGGCGCCTTGCGCGTGCCGCCGTCGTTGATTGAGCAAATGTGGCTGGGACGCTGCTTCGAGGTCATCACCCCACCCGCGCTGCGCCTGCAGTTGCTGCGCGAGGAATATGCGCACCTGATCGCCGATAAAGACTTGCTGTTCTTCAAACTCGATTGCCTGAAACAGCTGCACTCGACAGAAATTATCGACCAGTGGAAGGCGTACGCCACCGCCGGCGAGTGGGATGCCTTTGTCGGCGATATGCTGGCCCACCACTACGATCCGGCCTATGAACGTTCCATGTACAAGAACTATGTGCACGCGCCGATTGCAACCCCTATTGCGTTGCGCTCGCTTTCGACTGCCGGCTTCGCCGAGGCTGCCAAAATATTGACGCTATGATGATCACGCCTATTCCTACCTCCTCGGGTAGGTTCAAGTGGGAGTTGGCGTCAGACGCGTGGCCGGTTGTGGAAAAAGCTGCCAGTCCCGGCGGGCATACGCTAAACTTCTGCGCAAACAAAGCCTAACCGCACAAACCTGAAAAATCCCTTTCACCATCGAGTCAAGAATAATTATGTCAGGGCGTCCCTCCAAGATTGGCAAGTACGACATTCTCTCCGAGCTGGGGCGCGGCGCTACCGCCGTGGTTTACCTGGGTGAAGACCAGTTCAACGACCGCAAAGTCGCGATCAAGGTCCAGGTCAAGGATGAGAGCGCCGGGCCCGAAGAGGCGCGACGTTTCGAAAAGCTGTTCCTGAATGAAGCCGCGCTGGTCGGCAAACTCTCGCATCCGAATATTGTCGCCGTATATGACGCCGTGATCGAGGCCGATGCACAGTACATCGTCATGGAATATGTCGGTGGCGGCAGCCTGAAAAAATACTGTACCGAAACCAACCTGCTACCGGTACGCCAGGCGGTGCTGGTGATTTTCAAGATCTGCCGCGCGCTCGATTACGCCTTCCAGAACGGCGTTATCCACCGCGACATCAAAGCCGCCAACATCCTGCTGGACGAGCGCGACGACATCAAGATTTCCGATTTCGGCACCGCGCAGATTTCCACCTCCACACATACGCAGATCGACGGCTTTGTCGGTTCCCCCGCCTATATGGCGCCCGAAATGATCAACGAAGAAGCGCCCAGCGTGCAAAGCGATATTTATTCGCTTGGTGTGACCATGTATGAGTTGCTGGCCGGGCGCCTGCCGTTTCAGGCGGCGAACTCGGTAGTGATGATCAACAAGATTCTGAATGAAGACCCGACGCCACTGAAATCGATCCGCCCGGACCTGCCCGAGAAACTGATCGAAATCGTCGAGCAGGCAATGGCCAAGGATCCGGCCAAACGCTATCCCGCCTGGTACGCCATGGCGCGCGAACTGGCCGAGACCTTCCCGCAGCTCGAAAAATATTCTTTCGAAATTTCATCCGCCGAAAAATTCAATTCGCTGCGCAAGCTGGAATTTTTCAAGGACTTCCGCGATTCCGAATTGTGGGAAGTGTTGCGCGGCGCGATCTGGGAAAACCATTCCCGCGAGCAGAACCTGCTGCTGGAAGGCGATGTCGGCCGCGCTTTCTTCATCGTCGTCTCCGGACAAGTCAAGGTGATCAAGGACGACAAGCTGTTGAACGTGCTGAAAGACGGCGACTGCTTTGGTGAAATGGCCTATCTGTCCGGCGACCGTGCGCGACGCACCGCGTCGATCATTTCAGTTTCGGAAGTGCAGTTGCTGAAAATTCAGGATGTGCAGCTGGATCAGTTGTCGGACTCTTGCCAGTTGCGCTTCAACCGGCAGTTCCTGCGCACGCTGATTGATCGTTTGGCGTGGACGAGTACGGTGCTGGCGCAGGTTAAAAAATAGCTGTCGGGATTTATCCCGTTCGGCCAAGTTCAAAGGCCATGTCCCAACGCAGGGGTGACGGCATGCCTTACCCCAGGTCCAATCCAAAATCTGATTGAAC
Organism: Burkholderiales bacterium; assembly: GCA_031394335.1. GTDB lineage: Bacteria > Pseudomonadota > Gammaproteobacteria > Burkholderiales > Usitatibacteraceae > UKL13-2. The sequence goes on along the minus strand of JANMXS010000021.1, from coordinate 112 downwards.
GACGAGCTGGATTCCAGCCTGTCGATGGAGACCCCCCATTCGGGGCACCGGAATGACGAAACTTGGGCGCTTCGAGGAGCGCACAAAGGCCAAGATCAAGCACTGGCGCGGG
>JANMXS010000020.1:0-7319 GCA_031394335.1 Burkholderiales bacterium | reverse complement strand
GCTGCTGAAGGAGCAGGTTGCGCTGCCGGTAATGGCAATTAAAAAGTTGGATGACTGTGACGTTCGCTTGCAGGAAAAAGAATGAGCACATACATTGAGACAAATGTGCCTGGCGAAACGGAAATGATGTCGCTGGAGGTGCTCCGGAAAACCGCGACCGCGCAGGATATTTTTTTATTTGAACTGGTGCGACCGGACCATTCAAGGTTGCCGCCTTTCACCGCCGGGTCCCATCTGCTGGTACTGACGCCCAATGGGCTGTCGCGCCGTTATTCGCTATGCAATGCGCCTTCCGAGCGGGGCCGCTATATGATTGCCGTGAAACGCGATGCAGCCGGTAGCGGTGGCTCGATCAGCATGGTGGATGACGTGTCGGTCGGCGACCGGCTGGACGTATCGCCGCCGCTGAATTATTTTCCGCTCGCCACCGAGGCCACGGCTTATCTGCTGATTGCGGGAGGCATCGGCATCACGCCGGTGATCTCGATGATGCGCGAGCTGATCGCAAAAAATGCCGACTTCCGCTTGGTCTATTGCACCCGCTCGCCGGAAACCACCGCGTTCCTCGACGAACTGTCTGCGCCGGAATTGGCGGGACGCGTGCTGCTTCACCACGACCATGGCGACCGCGAACGTTCGCTTGCGATCGGGCCGATCGTGGCGACGCGGACCGGCGAAACACATCTCTATTGCTGCGGTCCCCGCCCGTTGATGCAGGCTGTACGCGACCTGACCCAACACTGGCCGCTCGCTGCTGTGCATTTCGAGGATTTCGGTACCAGCGCACATCCCGAGCAGAATGGCGAGAAGACGTTTTCGGTGCGGCTTGCGCGCAGCGGCGTAACGGTTGAGGTGCCTGCCGGCATTAGCATTCTCGCGGCACTGCGCGATCGAGGTGTCGCCGTGCCAAGTTCATGCGAGAGCGGTACCTGCGGCACCTGCCGTACCACCCTACTTTCCGGTACTGCAGAGCATCGCGACTTCGTCCTGGATGACGACGAACAGGGCAAGGAGATCATGATCTGCGTCTCACGCGCAAAGTCTGCAGAGCTGGTGCTGGACCTATAATTTTTATGGCGCCATCCAGTACCAGGCGAACCAGGGCCAACGTTTTTGTGTCGGACTATCTTGCGTCAGGAATTTAGCCCGCCGCGACGTTCGCCGACCTGCGTCAACCCCGCTCTGACCGACATCGGCTAAACTCGCGTTACTGCAGCGGAATGAATCCGTGCTGCCGCAGGCTGCGTCATTTTTTGCTCCTTCTTGTTTACTCCACCCTCCAGGGAATCCCATGATGTTGATCCGACACGCTCGTACCGTCGCTGCTTTCATCCCGTTTGCAATCGCGTTGCTACTGTCCACGCCGTCAGTCGCGCAGGCGCCCGCACCGCGCGCCTATACAGAATTGCCCAGCGAAGCACCCACCAAGTTCGAAGCGCCCACCGCAAGCTTCGACTATGTCAAACGCAACGTGATGATCGCCATGCGCGATGGCGTGAAACTGAACACCGTGATCATCGTGCCTAAAGGTGCCAAGGGGGCACCGATCCTGCTGACACGCACGCCCTACAACGCCAATGAGCTCACCAATCATTCTGAAAGCGCGCACCTGGGCCCGATCTTGCAGGGCTACGATAACGCCACCGATACTATCGTCGAAGGCGGCTATATCCGCGTAGTGCAGGATATTCGTGGCAAGTATGAGTCCGAGGGCGATTACGTGATGAACCGCCCTTTGCGCGGAGCGCAGAACGCGACCCCAGTCGATCATTCGACCGATACCTGGGACACCATCGACTGGCTGGTCAAGAATATTCCGGAAACCAATGGCAAGGTCGGCATCCTCGGCATTTCCTACGATGGCTTCTTGCCGCTGATGGCGCTGGTCAATCCGCATCCGGCGCTGAAAGTCTCGGTGCCGATGAACCCGATGGTCGATGGCTGGATGGGCGACGACTGGTTCCATAACGGCGCCTTCCGCCAGGAAAACATGGATTACATCCTCGAGCAGGTTGCCACCCGCAAGAATGAAGCGAAGTGGTTCCGCGACCATTTCGACAACTACGATATGTTCATGCGCGCCGGTTCGGCCGGCGAACTCGGCCGCCAGCGCGGCCTTGAGCAAATCGGTTTCTGGCGCAAGCTGCTGGCGCATCCCAGCTATGACGCGTTCTGGAAGGATCAGGCGGTTGACAAGATTCTTGCCGCGCAGCCGCTGATCGTGCCCACCCTGCTGGTACATAGCTTGTGGGATCAGGAAGATATTTACGGCGCGATTGCGGTTTACAAAGCGCTCAAGCCGAAAGATACGGCCAACGACAAGCTGTTCCTGGTGATGGGCCCGTGGTGGCACGGCCAGGCGATCGGTGATGGCAGCGCGCTCGGCGCGATCAAGTTCGATGCTGACACCGCCCTGCAATTCCGCCGCGAGGTGCTGCGCCCTTTCCTGGATCAATACCTGAAGGACGGCGCCCCGAAGGCGAATATCGCCAGCGTCACCGCATTTGAAACCGGTACCAACACCTGGCGCCGCTTGCCCGCCTGGCCGTCCGGTTGCGCCAGTGGCTGCGCCATCAAGCCGACGCCCCTCCACCTGCTCGCCGAGCAGAAACTGGGCTTCGTAGCCCCCAAGGCCGGCGATGCGGCCTTCGATGAATACCTCTCCGACCCGGCCAAACCGGTGACCTACCGCGCCCGACCGAACCAGCCAGTCGGTGGCAAATTCTCGACCTGGCGGCAGTGGCTGGTCGACGACCAGCGCAATGTGGCAAGTCGACCCGATGTCGCGGTGTTTACGACTGATGTATTGACCGCACCGGTAAAAATCAGCGGCCAGCCGATCGCCAACCTGATCGCCTCGACCAGCGGCACCGATTCCGACTGGGTGGTGAAGCTGATCGACGTCTACCCGGATGAAGTGGCCCACGACCCGCAGATGGGCGGTTATCAGCTGGCGGTATCGATGGACATCTTCCGCGGCCGCTATCGTGAGGGCTTCGAGACCGCCAAGCCGATTCCCGCCGACAAGGCGCTGCCGTATCGCTTTGCGCTGCCGACTGCCAACCATGTGTTCCTGCCCGGCCATCGCATCATGGTGCAGGTCCAGTCAAGCTGGTTTCCGCTCTACGACCGCAATCCGCAAACCTTCGTGCCGAATATTTTCTGGGCCAAGCCATCGGACTACAAAAAGGCAACGCAGCGTATTTACCATGCGCCCGGTCAGACAAGCTTTATCGAATTGCCAATTGTCGCCACACCCTGAGCGTCAACAGCGGCGCGGCGGCCTGAGGGTTGCCGCGTTGCTGCAATCGCATCCATCGCTGTCGCCCAAGCGGGACTTCGAACATGAGCAAAAAAACCCCGCGCAAGACTGACGAAAAACCCGCAAGCAGCCATGAGCTGCGTCCGGGCCAATCGGTGGAGCTACTGAAAGCGTTGCACATCCTGACGCGCGACGGGCGCATGAACCAGGACAGTCAGCGCAAACTGAAGCAGGTTTATCACCTCTATCAATTTATCGAGCCGCTGCTGCAGGAACTTCAGGCGGAGCACGACGATATCCAGCTGGTCGATCACGGTGCCGGCAAATCGTATCTGGGTTTTATTCTTTACGATTCGTTCTTCAAGGCGCTTACCGACCAGAGCCATATTTACGGCATCGAGGCGCGCGAGGAGCTGGTTGTAAAATCGCAGGCGCTCGCGGAAAAATTCAACTTCCCGCGCATGTCGTTCCTGAATCTGTCGGTTGCCGATTCGATCATATCGCCCATGTTGCCGGCGAAAGTCGATATCGTCACCGCGCTGCACGCCTGCAATACCGCGACTGATGACGCGATCCGCTTTGCGCTCGCCAGGCAGGCGAAGTTCATGGTGATCGTGCCCTGTTGCCAGGCGGAAGTGGCGTCGATATTCAATAAGAACAAAGGCGCTGCGTTAGGAAAGAGCGCGCTCACCGAAATCTGGCGCCACCCCCTGCATACCCGCGAATTCGGCAGCCAGCTCACCAACGTACTGCGCTGCTTGCAATTGGAGGCCCACGGCTATCAGGTACGGGTCACGGAACTGGTCGGCTGGGAGCACTCGATGAAGAACGAACTGATCATCGCCACTTTCAAAAACCTGCCGCGCAAACGTCCGACCGAACGCTTGCATGAGGTGCTGGACACGCTGGGGCTTAGCGAAATGCGCGAGCGGTTTTTTACGCCAGCCTAGCAATATCCCTGCATAGCGGCATGGTTGACGTTAACAGCGTACTTGTTGAAACTCTAAAATTTCGTCATTCCGGCAAAGGCCGGAATCCAGTCCTTCCTATACTCAAACATTTGGAGGGACTGGGTCTCGGCCTTCGCCGGGACGACAACGTTTCGAAAAGCGCCAAAAAAACGTAGAACGCCATTTGGCGCGCCTTTTGGAGCAAAAATGCGTGCGAAGGCGCGCCAAATGGCGTTCTGGCGTTTTTATTCACTGATAACATCCGCACCCTTGGGCGCTACGAACACAAATTCCTTGGCGTCAATTTTCGGATTGCGTTCGAACTTGGTGAAATCGAGCCGCGTGCGATTGCCGAAGGCGTCGAACAATTCCATTGCCGCCAGCTGGTTTTTTACAAAGCCCAGGCGCACTTTTTCGATGCCTGCATCCTTCGATTTCGGCTCGGCATTAACCCAGCCGATGCCATCGATCTCTCCCCCTGCGACCAAGGTGAACGCGGCCTCGACCTCACGCTTGCCCGCCAGCAGCGCGGCGGGGGTGGAGGCAAACGCTTTTTCCAGTTTGCGGATCGTGACCTGATTCAGGTCCTCGTCAAAAAACGACACCTTCGCACCATCGCCGACAATCAACTGCGCCGGCTTGATATAGGTCCAGCGGAATTTGCCGGGGCGCACGAATACCAGGGTGCCTTTGGCCTGCTGGGTCATTTTGCCTTTGACGTCATAGACAGTTTGCGCGAAATCCGCGCGCGCAGATTGTGTACCCGTCAGAAAGGCTTTGAAATCATCCATGGCGGCAGCGTGGGCGGTACCCGCAATGAACATGCTGGCTGCCAATATTTTTGCGAAAAACGTCATGGGTAATTTTCTCTGGGGGCTGATGCGAAGCATGATTAACGTCAAGCAGCGACAACGCGACGACACGCTATCCGCCAATGGCTATTCACCACGATTGGGGGCCAGAATTTCGCGATTGCCGTTGGTTTGCATGGACGACACCAGGCCGGCCTTTTCCATATCCTCCAGCAGGCGGGCCGCGCGGTTATAGCCGATGCGCAAGTGTCGCTGCACCAACGAAATCGAGGCACGCTTGTTTTGCAGAATCACCGTCACCGCCTGATCGTAAAGCGGATCAGCTTCGCCGCCACCACCGTTGGCAATGCCGCCTTCGGCCGACGTCTCCTCCGGTGAATCAAAGATGCCTTCGATGTACGCCGGCTCACCCTGCTTCTTCAGCGCTTCGACCACACGATGCACTTCAGCATCGCTCACGAAGGCGCCATGTACGCGTTGCGGGATACCGGATCCCGGCGGCAGATAGAGCATATCGCCCTGCCCCAGCAAAGCCTCGGCGCCCTGCTGGTCGAGGATGGTGCGCGAATCGATTTTGGATGACACCTGAAAGGCCACCCGCGTCGGCACATTGGCCTTGATCAGGCCGGTGATCACGTCCACGCTGGGCCGTTGCGTGGCCAGCACCAGATGAATCCCGGAGGCGCGCGCTTTCTGCGCCAGTCGCGCGATCAGCTCTTCGACTTTCTTGCCGACCACCATCATCATGTCCGCCAATTCGTCGATCACCACCACGATCAGCGGCAACGGTTCCAGCGGTTCTGGCGTATCTGGCGTCAGCGAGAACGGATGCGGCAGGGGCGCGCCCTTGTCCTTGGCTTCCTTGATCTTGCTGTTGTAGCCGGCGAGGTTGCGCACGCCTACCGCGCTCATCAGTTTGTAGCGCCTGTCCATCTCCGCCACGCACCAGTTGAGCGCGTGTCCGGCATATTTCATATCGGTCACCACCGGCGCCAGCAAATGTGGAATGCCCTCGTAAATCGACAACTCAAGCATCTTCGGGTCGATCAGGATCAGCCGCACTTCATTGGCGGTGGCCTTGTAGACCAGCGACAGAATCATCGCGTTGATCGCCACCGACTTGCCGGAACCGGTGGTGCCGGCCACCAGCACATGCGGCATCTTGGCCAGATCCGCCACCACCGGGCGACCGGCGATATCCTTGCCCATCGCAATCGAAAGTCGCGACGACATATCGCCGTAAACGGCGGAACCGAGAATTTCCGAGAGACGCACAATCTCGCGCCGCGGGTTGGGAATCTCGAGCCCCATATGCGAGGTGCCCAGAATCGTCTCGACGATACGAATCGAGGTCACCGACAGCGCCCGCGCCAGATCGCGCGCCAGATTGACCACGGTGGAACCTTTCACGCCCACCGCCGGCTCAATCTCGTAGCGCGTAATGACCGGGCCCGGAAAGGCCGCAACCACTTTGACCGAGACATTGAAATCCATCAACTTGCGTTCAATCAGCCGCGAGGTGAACTCGAGTATCTCGGCACCGGGGCGCTCGATAACAGCGTCAGGCGGATCGAGCAACGAAATCGGCGGCAGCGGCGAATCGGGCAGATCGGCGAACAGGTTGGCCTGCTTTTCGCGTTTGGCGCGCTCGGACTGCGGAATCTCGGTGACCGTCTGTTCGATGCGAATCGGCGGATGGTCCTCAATGATGCGCTTGAACTCCTCGACCTTTTCCTCACGTTCGATCATCGCCTGCTCGCCCACGGCGCGGTCGCGCTTGGCGTCGAGTTTGCCTTTGGCGAAGATGAACAACCATTCGATACCGCCGCCGACCCTCTCGGCAAGACGGATCCACGACAGCCCGGAAAACACGCTGAGCGCGGCAGCAACCACCGCCATCAACAGCAAAGTGCCGCCGGTGAAGCCCAGCATTTTCGCAATACCGCCGGCGAGCAGGTTGCCGATCACGCCACCCGCGCCGTTTGGCAACACCGCCTTGATGGAATGCAAGCGCAGGGCTTCGAGCGAGCTGGAGGCGATGAGCAGAATCGCAAAGCCGGTTAGCGCAACCGCAATATTGCGGCGATCGAATACGCTCCAGGTTTCAACCCGGCGGAACAGGCGCATCACCGCGAATACCGCAAGCCCGACCCACCACCAGGCGGACAGGCCGAACAGCCCGAACAGGAAATCGGCCACCCAGGCGCCGGTCAGCCCACCCTTGTTGGCGATAACGGCGCCGTGCCCGCTGAAAAAATAGCCGGGATCGCTCGCCGAGCGCGTGGCGAAAATCAG
>JANMXS010000019.1:0-3019 GCA_031394335.1 Burkholderiales bacterium | reverse complement strand
CACGCTGGAATCCCGCTACGCTTGCAGAGGTAACACCCGCGATGGTTGACGCCTTCTTCGCGCCGAAATGGTCGCCTGCTCAGCATCCATTGCAAAATCTCGAAGCAAAATTTGGATAAGCGCTATGAGGCTATTAAGTTTTCATGCGCCGAATATGCGAATGACATTACCGACTGCGGAAGACACATCCCCCCTTTGAAAAAGGGGGCTTGGGGGGATTTCAGATGGTCATTGATCGGTAACCGAATAAAATCCCCCTCAATCCCCCTCAATCCCCCTTTTCCAAAGGGGGAAGTACTGCGTCGTAAATATATCTAAAAACTCGTTCACTACAGCCCTGCCTTTTTCAAATCCAGGAAAACAATATGCGCCTCGTCACCTACCAACCCCTCAACACCAATGACCTCTTCACCGGCATCCAGATCGCCAAGGACCAGGTGCTGGACATCGTCAAGGAGGCCTGCGCGCGCGGTAGCACGCTCAAAGTCACGACCATGCTCGACATCATCAACGGCGGCGAGCCGGTGATGGCCCTGTTGCGCGAGATTGAAGCCAAGCCAACTACCGCGCCAATCTCTCTTACCAAAGCACTGCTGAAATCACCCATTCCGCGCCCAACCAAGAACGTGTTCTGCGTCGGCTGGAACTATCTTGATCATTTTGCGGAAGGCGGCAATATGCTCAAGGACAACCGCGAGCTGCCGCAGTACCCGGTGTTCTTTACCAAAACGCCAACCACGGTCAATGGGCCCTTCGACGTGATCCCCACCGACGACAAGGTATCCACGCAACTCGACTGGGAAGTCGAACTCGGTGTCATCATCGGTACGACGGCCAAGAACATTGCCGAGGCCGATGCGATGAAACATATCTTCGGCTACACCGTGATCAACGATGTGAGCTGGCGTGATATCCAGCGCCGCCATGGCGGCCAGTGGCACAAGGGCAAGAGCCTCGACGGCACCTGCCCGATGGGGCCGTGCATCGTGACCGCCGATGCGCTCGACCCGACTGCGCTGGATGTGGAATGCCGCGTCAATGGTATGGTTAAGCAGAAGTCGAACACCAAGCATCTGTACTTCAAGATCCCGCGCCTGATTCACGATCTGTCGGAAGGCATGACACTCGAAGCCGGCGACATCATTTCCACCGGCACACCCGAGGGCGTCGGCTTTGCGCGCACACCACCGGAGTTCATGAAGGATGGCGATCTGATGGAAACGGAAATCCACGGGATTGGCGTGATGCGGAATCCGATTGGGAGCTATTGAGCGGCGGTAATGCTTGACGCATGAAGCTAAAAGGCGACGCCGACAAAAAGTGGCTGCTGATAATTTTTAGTGCGCTATCAACGCACGGGTTCAGGTGGCCTAACGAATCAACGTCATGCCGGCGGTTTTCGCCGCCCCGACATCGAACGTCATGGTTCGATCACAGCCTGCGCTTGCAGCGCTCCGCTCAATCAGGCAGTCTGCAAAATCTGCCGAACTCGCCTTGAACACGCGCAACGCCTTCAGCACCTGGTCGGCATGATCGATGACGACTTCCTTGGTGCGTAGCAATAGCTCAAGCGCCTGTGTCACCTGCTGGCGAGTCAGCCCGTAGGCGGACGACAGCACCCACCCCAGCTCGACAATCGACATGAGCGACACGAATCCTGGCGCATCGGTGGTTAACGACTCGATCAGCCTGGTCGCTTTCGGCGACTGCTTCGCGTCATCCTGCATGATGTAACGCACCAGCACATTCGTGTCCAGGCCGATCATCGTGCCGCCGCGCCCCGATCCGCGATCGTCTTGTTCATTTCCTCAAGCGACACGCGCTTTGTCGCCTTGCCAAACATGCCCTTCAGTTCCCTGATAGAGCGTGTGGCGGCGACAACCTCGAACCGGCCAGAGTCGACTTCGACGAATTCCACCCGATCGCCGGCCTCGACCTGAAGCGCTTGGCGGACGTTGGACGGGATCGTGATCTGCCCCTTGCTGGTGACCGTTGCGGTAGTCATGGTATTGATCTCCTATTTTCCTTACTTTAGAGTAAGGAATACGAGAAGTCAATTCCCACTGCACCGCCACGCACGTCTCACACGCGCGTCTCACACGCTATTGGCGAGGAACAACTCGCCGTTCAAACCGTAACGTCACGGCCGCTGAAATATCGGCGGCAACCACAACAGACAGCGGGCTTACCGCAATAAAAATCCAATTGAAGGCAAATTGTTATTGCGAATTATTCTCAATATGCATTAAGATGTTAACAAGAAGCGTTCTCATCTAAAAGATAGCTGCAACGTATGAAGTCGTGGCAACGCATTGATTTTGCTGCAAACCGAGCCTCACCAAAAATCCAGGCAAGCCCGTCGATACCGGCGTAAAAGCGCAAGCCGGAGCGGCGCCCGCGCTGACCAATGCCGAAATAACGATGTTGGCGTTTTTGAACACGCTCTCCGATGGTTTCAAACCGTAACAACCCCTGATAGACCCTGATTATTTTTCGAGAACCCCCATGAAAAAAACCACTCTTGCATTTTGTATCGCCGCCCTGTTCACGGCGACTTCCGCCAGCACCGGCGCTCTTGCCGGCGAAACCGAACTGCTGCAGCGCCTCGATAAACTCGGCAACGAGATCGAAGCGCTCAAAGCTGAATTGAAGCGCATCAAGGAAGACAAGGAGCGTGAAAAAGCCGCGCAGTTGGCGGCGCCCGCGCCTACTCCTGTGCAAACTGCCGCCACGCCCGCCGCCGTGACGCTGCCCGGCATGGCATCGTTTGCCAGCGGTCAAACCACCCTGTTTGGCTATGGCGAAATCAACTACAACCGACCGCGTCGCGACAGCTCGCAAACGCAGGCCGATGTGCGTCGCTTTGTGATCGGTGTCGGCCATCGCTTCAACGAGAAAACCGAGTTCGCCGCCGAGCTGGAGAACGAGCATGCCATTGCTTCTGCGGGTGACAAGGGTGAAATGGCGGTGGAACAGTTGTACATCGATCACCGTCCCACCGACAATCTGACGATCCGCG
>JANMXS010000018.1:0-2244 GCA_031394335.1 Burkholderiales bacterium | reverse complement strand
TGCTGGATCTGCGCGAATTAAAATTAAATATGTACTTAAAACTCGTCATTCCGGCGTAGGCCGGAATCCAGCCCTTCGTTGATTCAAATACTTGGATGGACTGGGTCCCGGCCAACGCCGGGACGACGGGGTTTTTAGAAGTTGACAGGATTACCTGCGATGTCTACTCCCCTTCCGCAAACGCAAACAACACCGCATCCGCCGGCACCATATCGCCGACCGCAAACGCCACGCGCTCAACCACGCCTTCGCGCGGGCTGACGATGGTGTGCTCCATTTTCATCGCTTCCATGATGATCAGGGCCTGGCCCTTCTTGACCTTGTCGCCGGCCGCGGCCATCACCTTGACCACGCGGCCCGGCATCATCGCCGTCAGGCGCCCGGTGTTGACGTCCTCGCTGGCCTCGAAGTGGAAGGGATCGACCAGGCGCAGGCGATGGCGGCTGTGCGCCAGCAGCACCGCGAATTCATCGCCTGCTGCCAGCACCGTTGCGGCATGCGCGGCGCCATTGGCGGTGAAGCGCACCGTGTCGCCGATTACCGATGATTGACTCAGGTGATAGCTGCGATCCGCAATGCGCAGCTGTCGGCCTTTGCCGACGGCCAGGGTATCGACATTAACGGTCGCGGCAATTTCATCGCCGGCGGTATGAAACTCCAACGTGCGTGTGGCGCCGCGATTCAGCCACCAGCCGGACTTGCTATCCCAGACACCATCGCCTGCCGTCGATTCTTCACGCGCCAACTCGCGCAATGCGGCGGCGATCAGCGCGGCGTCCGGCGTGTTGCGTTCATCCGGCATCAATTTTTCGCGATGGCGCGCAATGAATCCCGTATCGGTTTCGCCGTCGATGAAGGCCTGATGCCGCACCAGCTGCTGCAGGAAACCCAAGTTGGTTTTGACGCCGATCACTTCGGTCTCTGCCAGCGCGCCTTGCATACGGCGAATCGCCTCGCCGCGATCCGCGCCCCAAGTAATCAGCTTGGCGATCATCGGATCGTAGTAGACGCTGATTTCATCGCCCGACGTTACCCCGGTATCGAGGCGCACATCATCATCCGCGATGATCGTTGGCGTAGCGAACACCTGCATACGGCCGGTCTCGGGCAGAAAATCATTGGCCGGATTTTCCGCACAGATGCGCACTTCGATGGCATGCCCGCCGGTGATGATTTCCTTTTGCCGCAACGGCAGCGGCTCGCCGGCCGCGACGCGCAATTGCCATTCCACCAGGTCTTCACCCGTGATCATTTCGGTGATTGGATGTTCAACCTGCAAACGCGTGTTCATCTCCATAAAGAAAAATTCGCGATCCTCGCCGGCGATGAACTCGATGGTACCCGCGCCGCGATAAGCGATGGCGCGCGCGGCGGCAACAGCGGCATCGCCCATTTTCTTGCGCATGTTTTCATCGAGATACGGCGAGGGCGTTTCTTCCAGAATTTTCTGGTGGCGGCGCTGGATCGAACATTCGCGCTCAAACAGATGCACATAATTGCCATGCGTATCGCCGAACACCTGGAACTCGATATGGTGCGGGCCGAGCACGAAGCGCTCGATCAGCACATCATCATTGCCGAAAGCATTCTTCGCTTCGCGTCGCGCGGCTTCGAGTTGCGGGATGAACTCTTCGGATTTTTCAACCAGACGCATGCCCTTGCCGCCGCCGCCGGCGACCGCCTTGATCAGCAGGGGGTAGCCGACGATATCCGCCTGCTTGGCGAGAAATTTCGCGTCCTGATTGTCGCCGTGATAGCCGGGCACCACCGGCACCTTGGCGGTCTGCATCAGCGCCTTGGCGGCGCTTTTGGACCCCATCTTCTCGATGGCTTCGGGCGTCGGGCCGATGAAGACGATGCCGGCGTCTTCACAGGCGCGTGCGAAATCCTTGTTCTCGGACAGGAAACCATAACCGGGGTGTATCGCCTGCGCGCCGCTTTGCTTCGCGATGGCGATGATGGCCGCGCCCTTGAGGTAGGAATCCGCCGGGCGCGGACCGCCGAGCAAATAGGCTTCATCGGCCTGCTTGACGTGTTCAGCGTGCGCATCGGCTTCGGAAAAAACCGCCACGGTGCGGATGCCCATGCGTCTGCAGGTCTTTATGACGCGGCAGGCGATCTCGCCGCGATTTGCTATCAGGATTTTATTGAACACGTGTTATGCCCGTCCGGAAAAAATGAGGTCAAAAGCGATCAGCAGCCACAGAGCCAGCAGTACCGCGCAACTGGCGGCAAAGGCGTAGA
>JANMXS010000017.1:0-8353 GCA_031394335.1 Burkholderiales bacterium | reverse complement strand
GGCCTTTCGGTTGCGGCGTCGATGGTGAACCCCAGCTTGCCGGCCAGACGGGCAGCGCGCAGCATCCGTACCGGGTCTTCACGGTAACGCTCAAGTGGGTCACCGATCATCACCACGCGTTTTTTCTGGATGTCGGCAACGCCCTTGGCGTAATCCCATACTTCTTCACGCTCGGGATCGTAGAACAGCGCATTCATGGTGAAGTCGCGGCGCAGCGCATCCTGCTCCTGACTGCCGAACACATTGTCGCGCAACAGGCGGCCGTGTTCATCGGCGTGCGAGGTCTGGGTGTTTTCCACCTTCGCATCGCGGCGACGGTCGCGGCGTGCATCGCGCGGGCGACGACGGCGGGCCATCTCGTCGGGCGCCTCTTCGGCCACCGCCGCTTCTTCAGGAGCCCCATCATCAACATCCTTGGCGACATCCGCCAGCGCCTCGGTATCCGCGGCAGCACCGCGAAAGGTGGTTACCTCGATGGTCTCAGCACCAAACATCACGTGGACGATGCGGAAGCGGCGGCCAATGATGCGCGAGCGGCGGAACACACCGCGCACCTGCTCCGGTGTTGCGCTGGTAGCCACGTCGAAGTCCTTGGGGTGACGGCCCAGCAGCAAATCGCGTACCGCGCCGCCGACTACAAACGCGTCGTACCCGGCAGCTTGCAGCCCTTCGCAAGTGCGCAGCGCAGAACCTGAAATATCGCGGCGGTCGATACCATGTTCAGGCTGCGTGTAAACGCGGGCGGCACCCGTCTTGCCCGACGATTTGCTGGCGCCGGCACCGCCGAACACCCTCTGGATTAATTTTTTGATCACGCTGTTATATCCACTGTAGCCGCCGCTTGCTGCAAGGAAATGATCGGCCAGCCGCGCGCCTCTGCGTGCGCGCGCAACGTGGCGTCCGGATTGACCGCCACCGGGTGGCTCACCACTTCCAGCAAAGGCAAATCATTGAGAGAATCGCTGTAGAAAAAACTTTTGTCGAAATCGGCGAGCGACTTGTTCATCCCGGCGAGCCATTGTTGCACCCGCGTCACCTTGCCCTCGCGAAACGAGGGCACGCCTGTCGATACACCCGTATAGCGCCCATCAATTTTCTCGACTTCACAAGCAATCAGGTGAGCGACGCCGTAGCGCGCGGCGATCGGCCGGGTCACGAACGCATTGGTTGCGGTGACAATCGCGCACAAATCGCGCTGATGTTTTTGCAGAAGGGCAAGCGATGCCGCGCTGATCATCGGCTCGATTTTTCCCCGCATGAAACGCTGATGCAGCGGCGCCAGGGTGTCGTCGCCTTTGCCGGCAATCACTGCCAGCGCGAACCTCAGATACTCGTTGATATCCAGGGTGCCGGCGCGGTATTGCGCATAGAAGCGGTCATTATTGCGGCAGAATTCGCCGCGATCGACCAGCCCTTCTTCAACGAGGAATTCACCCCAGGCGTGATCGGAGTCGCCGAGTAGCAGCGTGTTATCGAGATCGAACAATGCGAGGTTCATGGACATCAAAGTAGTGAGGGTTGAGCCTAGGGTTGGGCGATGGCGCGAAGCATCGGCAGGGTAATTTCCCGACCGGTCTCAAGCGAATGGCGGTCGAGCGCATCGAGAATTGAAATCAGCGAGGCCATATCGCGCCGCGCATGACGCAGCAAATAGGCGATCACGTCGTCGCGCAGGGTGAAACTGCGGGTTTGCGCATGCGCACGCAGCGCCTCGGCTTTTTCGGCATCGTTCAAGGGATGCAACTTCAAGACAAGCCCGCTGCCCAGCCGACTGGACAGCTCGGGGCGCAGCGGTAAATCGCGCGGCGCCATGCTGCCGGTGGCGACAACACAACCCGCGCTGCCGGGCTGGCTGACGAGATTGATGAGATTGAACAAGGCAATCTGCTGCTGATCATTCAGCCCGTGCACATCGTCCAGCGCATAACAGGTAACGCCGGCCCGGAGGCCACCTATGTCAGCAGGTTTCAGCAGACGGGTTGCGGGCGTGGCGCCCAGCGCCTGCGCAAGATGCGATTTGCCGCTGCCCGGCACCCCCCAAAGATAGAGGACTTTGCAGATAGATGCCCCAAACACCGCGCCCTTGCTGGCTTCCAGGGCTTCGCGGTTACGGCCAGGGACAAAATTGCTGAACGTCGGAAGCGGCGCGGGGATGAGGTCGAGGACAAGTTGTTTCACGGGCTAAATTATACCCGTGCCCGCTTCGCGCCAGCATTGCGCGGCAAATGAAAGGGCCGCCCGGCTTGCCCGAACGGCCCTTGCAGTTTTGCGGAGCGGACTTTGATGCTGGCCGAGGTCTATTTATGCTCCATCGCAGCACGCAGCAACAATACCTTGAGCAAGTCGTTGATCCGTTCAACCTGCTCGTTGAAGCGGTTGAAAAATACCATCGCATATAACGCCAAACCAATGCCCAGCGCGGTAGCTTCAAGCGCGGTACCGATGCTCTTGGACACCGCGCCGGGGTCGGAAACGCCCGACATGGCAAGCACCGCGAAAGTATCGATAATGCCGAGAATAGTACCAAGCAGCCCGAGCAGCGGGGCCGCGGTCACGATGGTGTCGAGCAGCCAGAGGCCATGCGACAAGGGTGCGCGCTGTACGATGAAGACGGTCTCCACCGCATCTTCAACGTCGGTATGTGTTTTCAGGGATGGCTTGGCGGCGAGAAACTCGCGCAATGCGTTGGAGGCCACACGATCTTTTGCCAGCTCTTCAACCGACAATTTGTCGATATTGGTATCAGCGGTCAGTGCGACCAGGTGGCGCGCGTGCTTGGCCGTCGAAAAGTAGAAAATCGCCCGCTCGATGATCAGAAAGGTGGCGACCGCAGCGCCTACATAAAGGGCATAGAACGCGATGTTATGCAGCAATTCATTATTCATAAAGCGCTCATGGAATGATTTTGGAAAGACACGGCCTCACGAAGGTCGTGAGGCCGTGTCCGTATTGCTTGACGACGTTATGTTTAGAAATCCATGGTGATGGACGCGCTGGTGAAGCGCGGTGCGCCAATGTAGTAGAACACCGTGCTACCCGTACCCGCCACCACGCCTGGAAGTGCTTGGGCGTTATTGGTGAACTGCGTTCCGCTACCCGCATTCAACAGCAGCGCCTTGGTATCGAACAGATTGGATACGTTCAGACGCAGGGTGATGTTCTTGAGCCCCTCAATCCTGGGCAAGCGATAGGCCATGTTCAGGTCGGAGATGGTATAACCGCCAACCCTCTCGTCATTGACCAGAGTCGAGAAGCGTGCGCCGGTATATTTCGTCGACAAACCTGCCAGGAACGGCCCATTTGTGTACTGCACCGTCAGGCCTGAAAGCCACTTAGGCGTATCCGGAAACTCCTTGCCTGAAGTGGGCAACAGATTGGTCAGCGTTGGCGTCGGTAGCGCTATCTGCTGGTTCGATTTGAGGGTCGACTTGGTATACGTCAGTGAACCATAAACGCTAAAGCCCATGAACGGCTTGGTACCGGCTTCGAGTTCAAGGCCGCGAATGGTTGCATCACCAACGTTCGTGTCTGTTGCTGTTGCTGTCAAAGGATCGTACGAGCGTGCAATGCGGTTCTTGAACTGGGTCGCGAATACCGTGCTCGATGCGGTGAAACTGTCCGACAGATAACGATAGCCCAAATCCATATTAACCGAGGTTTCCTGCTTCACCGAATCGTTGACCAGAACAGTATTGGTCGCGGCACGATAGGCCCCCCCGAAAATGAAGTTGCCTGGCGTTTTCGAGCCTTTTGAAATATTGCCGAACAACTGCGAAGAGTCGGTAATGCTGTAACGCACGCCAAGGCTCGGATTGGTGCTGGTGTAGGTCCGAACGATGTTGTAATCGCCACCTTGGTTAAAGCCGCTGTTTGCATAGTTGGTGAAGTCTCGCTTGATACGCGGGGTCTTCACGCCCGGGATGACGACGAGCTTGTCGTTCAGCAGGGAAATGGTGTCCTGGATGAAGAACGAGTCCGCCGTTGATATCGTGTACTGATTGCGGCCCTGATACAGGGTGCCGTCGGTATAACGTATCAGTTGCGGTTCATTCTTCAGCCAATAGTCCTGCACGGTTCCATCGGGGCTAAGCGCTTCGGCAGGCTGCGTTTGGCGATGGCGTGCGCGCTCATACCAGTAACCGCCGACAATTCGGTGATTGTTAAATTGCCAGTTCAACTTAACCGTGGCTCCCGGTCGCTGGGTCTGGGTCACGCTGGAGCTGAATACCGACACGGTATCCAGCGAATCGGCATCGCTGTTGATTCTGCCGATTACTTTGGCCGTTCCGCTGCCTTCTTTAAGCGAGGCAATCGTCGGGTTGGTGCCGTTACCGTTACCGAAGCCCCACCAGTAGTACGGCTCGATATCGAGGCGCAGCGCCGGCGTCAACGCAAACCAGCCTTTTGCGGTAATGACGGCATTGCGGAACGGGTTGACCGGCGTTGTCCAGTAGCCATCGGGGCGCGCTGGCGGGGTTTGAGCGGTGCCGGTCACAGGGGTACGTTCAGGGATGAAGGTACTCGCGTAGTCAAACGTGCGGCCACGCGTCGCGATTTCTTTCAACGACGCATTGCGAATATTGTTATTAAGTGCATCGTTATACAGAACCGTCGCCTGCAGGCTGGAGCCCTTGCCGAGGTTGTACATGGCCTTGAAATCGATATGGTCGCGGTTCGCGCTGCCTACGCCTTTCCATTTATCCACACGCGCTTTGGAGTACGACAAATAGGCCTTGAAGGCGCCGATCAAACCCGTGTCGTAACGCAGGTATTGCTTGGAGAGATGCAGTTGACCAAACGTACTCTGGAAACGAAGGCGGGGTTTATCCAACGGGCTGGAGGAAACGATACCGATATTGCCGCCGGTCGCACCCACATGCGGGGCTTCGTTATCGGCCGAGCCTTGGGTAACGAAAACTTCTTCGAGGTTCTCGGCATCGACATATTCCTGCGGGAAAATCGAGAAACTGCCGGAGTCGTTGACCGGCGCGCCGTCAACCGTGAAGCCCATCTGGTCGGAGTTGAAACCACGCACACGAATCGCGCCGCCGAACAGGCCGGTGCCGTCCTGGCTGGAGGTATTCACACCTGGCAGCAATTGGATCAATTGGAACGGGTTCGAGGTGGAACGCTGTTTTTCGATCGAGGCCTTGGTGGCGGTCGAGCGCGCCTTGGTGCCTTCTTCCTGGATGATGGTGCCGGCGCCGAGTTTGTCGCCTTCGCCAGTCACGCTGACGGTGCCCAGTTCGGTGGTTTTTTTCTCATCCTTTTTTTCTGCAACAGGTGCCGACTGGGCGTAGACCGCGCCGGACGCGAACATGCCCGCGATGGCAAGTGCAAGAAGTTTTGGTTGTAATTTCATGGTGGTCCCCTATGAGTGTGGATTAAACGAATTGCGAATCAAAAAATGCGCCTTAGCTGGGCTGTTCGAGGTTGTATTCCAAAGTGACGGTGAAGCGACGATACGATTCTCCCGGATAGGTATCCGCCGGGAACGGGGGAAATTTTCCTTGGCGCACTGTCGCCAGTGCCGCATTATCGAGGATGATGAAATCCGAAGTTTTCGCGACGCCGACATCTTTCAGCGTCCCGTCCCGATTGACCTCAATCCACAAACCGACTCTTCCGGTAGGGCGCTGGATACGCGCTTCACGGCTGGTCGGATAACGCTTGATCGATTCCAGATACCCCTTGATCTTGCTTTCATAGCCTGCCTGGATTTGCCCGATGTTCGGACCGGTTCCGGTGACCATCGGCGGCGGCTCAATACGTGGCGTTTCGACCACTTTGGCAGGCTCAGGCGGTGCCGGCTTGTATTCGATCACCACGCTTTCCTTGGTGATCACATCCTGCACCTGCGGCGCGATCAGCGGCTGCACTTCCTGCGGTTGCGGTTGTACCTGTTTGGGCGGCGGTGGCGGCGGTGGCGGCTCGGACAGCGTGACCGGCATTTCGAACAGATCTTTAGGCAGCAAACGCTCAACCACCCTGGTGATCGGTGTGGTGATCACGATGATGGCGACGATGATGGCCGGCGGCCCGGATAACCACTGTCGAAATTTATAAAAAAATTCCATGGGGTGTTGAATTGCGCTCAGGCCGTTTTCTTTTTAGCCGCGATCGTCACGGTATCGAAACCGGCGGCCTTGACCACATCCATCACATCGATCAGCTTCTGCAAGGGCACATTGTCCTCGCCGTTGATGATGACGATGAACCTCTGGTTGGGCTTGGCCTTGGCGCTCTCGCCTTTGAGAATGCGCGGAACCTCATTCATATCCGGCACTGGCTTGTCGTCGATGATCAAGGGGCCTTCGAACGGAATTGAAATCACCACTCGAACCGGGGCGAGCAAATCCTGCGCGGTCGACGATTTCGGAATATTGGCCTTGAGCCCCTTGGCGGGGATCACATTCAGACTGATCAATACAAAGAATACCAGCAAGAACATCATCACATCGATCATGGGAATGATTTCGATGCGGGCTTTGCGGCGCGGTGTTTCGTTCCACCCTTTCATGGGGCTCCCTGAAAAAACGTTGTTGCCGGATGTGCGTAACAGCCGGCAAGAGACAAGCGGTCAGCCTGTTGCACGATCGCGCTCCAAGCATTTCCGCATGCCGCTTCGGAAGCGGACATCGCTTTGTAACGCGCGATTATGACGGATTCATGACCTACTGCGAAGCGCTCGGCTTGAGCCAAGCCTCACCAAGCGTGTACTAACGCAATCAACACAAAGACTTAGCAACAAAAGCAGTGACAGAACATTAAGTTAACGATGACCAGCGCCAATAAAAACACCTGCGCCCTGTTGCACAAATGACACAGCTTGAAGCGTGGATAGAACTGCGATGCATTTGCCGCAAGCGCTCAATTGAGACGCAACAGACGACGACCTGTCGGCGGTGGCGAGTACGGTGAATTAGCCGACAGAAACTGAACGACGGCCTCCAGATCGAGTACGCCAACCTGCCGGTCGGCGCCATCGCGGAAAACGGTATAGCCCTCGCTGCCACCGGCGATAAAACTATTTGCGGCAACGCGATACTGAAGCTCGGCGCGCACCGGTTCACCGTTCAGCTTCATCGACTCCGCCAGCACATGTTCGCCACGTGGCCGTGCGGCGTCCCAGGCATAACTGAAACCAGCGGAAACGCCCAGCAAGCGCGGGCGCTCGCCTACATTCGCACCAAACTGTTGTTCGAGCAGATCTTTAAGTTGCTTGCCGGTCAAAGTCATCACGATCAGATCGTTCTGGAACGGTTGCACGCGGAACAGGGCGCCATAAGTCACTGCACCGTCTGCACCCGGCAGAATGGGCGCGCGCAGGCTGCCGGGGTTATTGAACGCCAGCACTGCCCCCCCCTTTTCCGGTGAGTTGGTGGCAAACAGATGTGCGTCGACGATCAAGTTGCCCAGTGTCGATTCGCCTGCTGCGTTGGCGGCCTGGTTGATTTCCACCTGCACCCGGGCGACGACACGATTTTCGAGCGGCTCGGACAGCGCTGCATATTTGGCGACATGCGCCGTCAGCAACGGATCCTTCGCGCCCCTGGGGTCGACAACAATGTTCTTCGCCCGCTTGCTGATGATTTTTTGCGTGCTGCGGTCGATGATCACATCGATCTCGGTCAGCAGGGTTCCGTAGCTGCCGGCGCTGGTCACCAGCTTGCCGCCGAATTCGCAGATGTAATAGCGGTGGGTATGCGCAGTCGCCACGATTTGTATCGCCGGGTCGAGGCGCTCGGCCATATCCTTGAGCTTGCCGCTGAAATCGCTGCAATCATTGATACCGCCCGACTGCACGCCACCTTCGTGCAGCAGCAATACGACGTTGGCAACGCCCTGGCGTTTCAGTTCAGGGATCAAGGCATTGGCGGTTGCGACCTCATCCTTGAATTCCAGTCCAGCCGTGCCACCAGGCCGCACTATGGCCGGTGTTCCCTGCAGCGTCATGCCGATGAACGCAACCTTGATGCCTTCGAATTCCTTGATGCCATACGGCGGGAAGATGGTCTTGCCGGTACCCGTCTCGACCACATTGGCGGCCAGGAACGGGAAATTCGCGCCCTTGTAAGGTTCGCGTCCAGCGCAATCGGCCTGCCCGGTTTTGGCATTGGTGGCGCAACCGCCCGCCTGCAAGCGTTTCAGGTGCTTGATACCGTAATCGAACTCGTGATTGCCTACCGCATGAAAATCGATGCCGATCAGATTCATGGCCTCGATGGTCGGTTCATCCTGGAACAGCGCGGACAGCAGCGGTGTGGCGCCAACCAGGTCGCCGGCGGTGATCACCGCATTGTTCGGGTTGTTGCGCTTCAGGCTTTTCACCAAGGCGCTGAACTGCTCAACC
>JANMXS010000016.1:0-10433 GCA_031394335.1 Burkholderiales bacterium | reverse complement strand
AACACCGCGCCAAATGGCGATCTGCGCAAATCGGTCGTCGCCGGCCTTCGCCGGATTGACATCTCCCTTCCGGCCGCAACATCTTTCGGGTTCTACCAAATCAGCTCCCCGGCATGATGCTTCGCATTCAATGCGAACCGTCTCTGGCGTGACGAGCCACGAACCCGCTTGCTTTACCGCCACCGTAAAATCAACTATCCTGCCCTTGCCCGGCCACCATAAAAATGGATGTCAATGCGCAAGGTACTCATCATATTCAGCCAGATGACGGACAGCGATGTTGACTGGCTTGCCGAAGCCGGCGAGCGGGTTCACGTCAAAGCGGGTACGGTATTGATTCAGCACGATTCACGCGTGGATCATCTTTATATTGTGCTCGATGGGCAACTCGTCATTCGCACCGCATCCGGCGTGCCGATTGCGTCCCTCGAAAGCGGTGAAATTGTCGGCGAAATGTCGCTGGTGGATCCGGCGCCGACCACCGTATCGGTCGAGGTGGCGATGGATGCCACCTTGTTTCGCATTGCCGATGACGTGATTCGCGGCAAGCTTGCGACCGATCACGAATTCGCCGCGCACTTCTATTTTGCCCTTTGCATTTTTCTGGCCGATCGTATGCGCAACACCACGATGCGCATGGGTTACGGCCAGGCGATGCCCGATCCCCACGCGCAGGATGAGCTCAATGAACATCTTCTCGATACCTTTCATGTCGCCGGGGCGCGGTTCGATCGCATGCTGAGACGGCTCGCGGGATGATGGATCGCGCATGATCACCGCGCGCAATCAGCTGTTTCGCAAAGCGGCGCTGGAGCGCCTGTCATCGCCAAACCAGCTCGACGAAAGACTGATTCTCGTTTCATACCGCCCCTGGGTGCGGATTGCGCTGCCGGTGCTGGTAGTGCTGGTGGCGGCATACGCGGCCTGGATTGCGAGCGCTCTGTGAGCGCAGCTGCGTTATCCAGCGTCCCGCCTTCCCGTCCCGCCAATACCCGCCTGCATCGCACCCCGACCATCCTGCAACTGGAGACGGTCGAATGCGGCGCCGCATCGCTGGCGATGATTCTTGCGTACTACGGACGCCATGTGCCGCTGGAAGCACTCCGCGTCGAATGCGGGGTGAGTCGCGACGGAACCAAGGCGAGCAATTTGTTGCGTGCGGCCAGGCTCCATGGATTGGTCGCCAAAGGTTATCGCAAGGAGCCGACCGAGATCGCCTCGATCGCGCTCCCGGCCATCATTTTCTGGAACTTCAACCACTTTGTGGTGGTAGAGGGATTCAAGAACGGCAAGGCGCATCTGAACGATCCGGCACAGGGTCGCCGGGTAGTTGATGCGGACGAGTTCGACCGCAGCTTTACCGGCATCGTGCTGATGTTCGAACCGGGTCCCGATTTTCAGCCGGCGGGTGCGCGGCCATCGGTCGTCCAGTCGCTTCGGCAATATTTTTCTTCAATGAAGTATGCGGTGACGATACTGGTGCTGCTGGGGCTTTTGCTGGTGGTGCCCGGCATTGTTCTGCCAATCTTGTCGAGCCGTTTCATCGACGACGTATTGGTGGCGCACGCGGACGGCATGGTGACGCCGCTGCTGTTGGGGATGGCCATAACCGCGCTGGTGCGTGCGCTGCTCTCCTGGCTCCAGGCCCGCTATCTGAGCCGTGTCCATGCGCGGACCGCGCTGGACTTGTCGAGCCGGTTTTTCTGGCACACGCTGCGGCTGCCGGCGGAGTTTTTTACCCAGCGCTCAGCGGGTGAAATCGCTTCGCGGGTCGGGTTGAATGAACGGGTGGCCGAGACGTTGTCAAGCGAGCTCAGCCAGGTCTTGCTGAGCTTGCTGACGGCAAGTTTTTTCCTGTTCGCGATGTTCTATTACTCGCCGCAGCTCACGCTGATCGCGGTGGTGGCCGTGGGGCTGGAGCTGTTGGTGTGGCGCATGATTTCGGAGCGCACTGCCGAGTTGTCCCAGCAGATGTCGGTACAAGCGGGCCGCCTGTCCGGCGCTTCGATCAACGGCCTCAGCAACATCGAGACGATCAAGGCCGCTGGACAGGATTGGGGCCTGTTCTCGAAATGGATCGCACTGCAGACACAATTCATCAACTCCTCGGTCAAGGCGCAGGGTATCGGACTGACGCTCGGGCAGGTGCCTGGCTTGCTGGGCCTGGCGGTAAACCTGGCTATCCTGGCGCTGGGATCAATGCGGATCATCGATGGGCAGATGACGGTCGGCGAACTGGTCGCCTATCAAACGCTGCTGGCCGGTTTCGTGGCGCCCACGCATGCCCTGCTGTCACTGACCCAGCAGGTGCAGACGCTTCGCGGCGACCTGGCGCGGCTTGAAGATGTGCTCCACTATCCGGTGGAATCGCTGTATGCCGCAGCGGCCGATGTGCAGCCCGCAAAGCTTCGCGGCGAGCTCGAGCTTCGCGACATCCGTTTTGGCTACAATCGTAACGAACCGCCGGTCATCGACAACCTCAACTTGCGTATTCTGCCCGGACAGCGCGTGGCGCTGGTCGGCGGGTCGGGAAGCGGAAAATCCACGGTGTCGCGGCTGGTCGTTGGCCTCTACCAGCCCTGGGAAGGCGCGGTCCTGTTCGATGGCAAGCCGCGCGAAGCGTACTCGCGCGCCGCGTTTGCGGCCTCGGTGGCGATTGTCGATCAGGATATTTTCCTGTTCCATGGCACGATCCGCGACAACCTCACCATGTGGGATTCCACGGTGTCCAACGATGACCTGGTTGCGGCCTGCAAGGCAGCCTGCATCCATGATGTCATCGTCAGTCGCAGTGGCGGCTACGACGCAATGATCGACGAAGGCGGCCGCAACCTGAGCGGTGGGCAGCGTCAGCGCCTCGAGATTGCGCGGGCACTGGTGCGCAACCCGCGCCTCCTCATTTTGGATGAAGCCACCAGCGCACTGGATTCCACCACCGAGCGCATTGTCGAGGAAAATCTGCGCCGCTGCGGATGCGCCTGCATGGTGGTGGCGCACCGGCTGTCGACGGTGCGCGATGCCGATGAGATTATCGTGATCGACGGCGGACGTGTGGCGGAGCGCGGCACCCATGACTCGCTCATGCAGATCGAGGGTGGCCTGTATGCGCGCCTGGCTGCCACCGGGTTGCAATAGACATGACCCCGTTCTGGGCTGACGACAGCGATTCGGTCTGGTACCTGGAGACGGGCAACGCCATGCTTTATCTCGCTTCAAACGGCGACACGGCACTGGTGCAGCCGCGCCGCTTCGTGTGCGACGTGCCGCAAGGTTGCGCCGTTGTCGGCATTTCCGCCGGCCTGCCACCCGGCTATGGTTTGCTCTGCGTGCCGGCGCCCGGCGCGCAGGTTCGCCGCGCCATGCCGGCCAGTCTGGATGCGCTGGATGCGCTGTCCAAGACGCGCATCGAAGAGTGGATGAAAGCGGTGATGCGCGACGTCGACCCCAGGGGAGCCTGGGTGGCGGCACGGCGCAAGGCGACCGAGCTGCGGATCGGACCGGCAACGCAGGATTCACGGGTGTTGCACCTGCGATTGCGGGCATTTACCGAGATAGTGCTCGAACAGATTTACCAGCGCGCTCAAGCGGCCGACGCTCGTGAGGTGCAGCGGATGGCGCTGGAGCAACGCATCGACGGGGCGCACTTTGCCACTGCCATGGGCGAGATCTCCAAGGGGCTATCGCCCGATGGAGAATTCGGTGCTCGCGGGCCCGCTGACGATGAAGGCGATGGCCTGCTGGCCGCGTGCCGGTTTCTCGAATATTCGCGTCAAGTGCGTTTCGTCTCTTCGCGTGTGGCGACGGCCGATGAAAGCGCCGATGGTGAAACCGTCGAGATGCTGGCCGAGGCCTCGGGCGCGCGGGCGCGGCGGGTACTTCTGGACGGCGCCTGGTGGCATGAAGAAGGCGGGCCCTTGCTGGCGCGTCTGTCCGAAAATGAATTGCCGACCGGCGAGCATCCTCACTGGGTGGCGCTGCTGCCGGGCCCGGTATCCGGTTATCACCTGTATTCCGCCCGGCCGATAAAGGGGATTGCATCGGGTGACTGGGTGACGGAGGCGATCGCGCATCGGCTGTCGCCCTTTGCCTATACGTTTTATCGCACCTTTCCCAAGGAAAAGCTGTCGGCGCTCGATGTCATCGGTTTCGGCATCGAAGGCAAGGGCAAGGATGTATTCATCCTGTTGCTGGCGAGTTTGCTGGCGGGCGTGTTGAGCATGCTGGTGCCGGTGATCAGCGGCAGGATTATCGATCGCGTGATTCCGGCGCATGACAAATTCCAGCTGTGGCAATACGTGGTCGGCTTGCTGGTGGCGGGCTTGTCGGTCCTGCTGCTGGATACGCTGCGTACGGTGGCGGTATTGCGCATCGAGGCGCGCGCCGGCCTGAGCGTGCAGGCGGCGATGCTGGATCGGGTCATTTCACTGCCGGTGGCATTCTTCCGCCGTTTCTCGAGCGGCGACCTGTCGATGCGGATGGCGGCCGTCAATTCCATCCAGCACGCGGTAACCGGCTCGACGATCGGCACGATATTGACCTCGGTATTTCTCGCCGGGAATTTCGCACTGATGCTCTGGTACAGCACGCGCCTGACCATCGTGGTGCTGATCGCCGTGGTATTGCTGTTCATGGTTTCCGGGCTGATTGGTTTTGCGCGCCTCAAGCTGGCGAGGCGGATCGAGGAGCTGGGCGGCAAACTGCAATCGCTGGTGTTCGAGTATCTGTCGGGCATTTCCAAAATCCGCACCAGCGCTTCGGAACAGCGCGCCTTCGTCAATTGGACTACCCGTTTCCTGCAGTTCCGACGCCTGCATATTCGCAGCGAATCTCTCGCCAATGCCGAACTGCTGGCGCTCAATATTCTGATGCCGGCCATGTTGCTGTTCGTTTATTACGCGGCCTCGATGGGAAACCTGGGCGGTTTTTCGCATGCGTCCGGCAGCCGGTTTTCCACGGGGGACTTCATCGCCTTCAACGCGGCGCTGTTCAGCCTGGTAGGCGGCCTGTACGGGCTGATGACGACCGCCATCGACCTCGTTCAGTTGCTGCCTGTTTGGGAGCGCGCCAAGCCGATTGTCGAAACGCTGCCCGATGCCGCAGGCAAGCGCAACGAGCGGCACGACCCGATCGGCGGCATCGAGATTATCAATCTGGGGTTTCGCTATCCGGACGGCCCCGCCGTGCTTGAAGACGTCAGCTTTACGGTTTCGCCGGGTTCATTTGTGGCTGTCGTCGGCGCCAGTGGATCGGGCAAGACCACGCTGTTGCGTTTGTTGCTGGGATTCGAGCAGCCGACGACCGGCTCCATCTGCTACGACGGCCATGATTTGGCGGGCCTCGATACGCGCCATGTAAGAAGCCGCATTGGCACGGTGTTGCAGGGCGGGCGCCTGTGGCCCGGCGATCTGTATTCGAATATCGCGGGCGCAAGCAACTTGCCGGTGGAAAGTGTTTGGGAAGCGGCGCGAATTGCCGGCCTGAAAGACGACATCGAAAACATGCCGATGGGAATCTATACCGCAGTTGGCGATGGCGACAGTACACTTTCCGGCGGACAGCGCCAACGGATACTCATTGCGCGCGCGGTGGTTAACCAGCCGCGTATTCTGCTGCTGGATGAAGCGACCGCGGCGCTGGACAACATAACGCAGGCAGCAGTTCAAGAGAGCCTGGCGGCTCTCAATTGCACCCGTCTGGTGATCGCGCATCGGCTCAGCACGATACGCAATGCCGACTGGATCCTGGTGATGGATCAGGGAAAACTGGTCGAGCAGGGCACATTCCACCAACTAACGTCCGGACAGGGCCTGTTCGCAGCCATGCTCAAGCGGCAGCAGGCGTGAATTCCCGCCTGCTCGACAGCGGTCGAACGATCAGGCGCTATGAGGGTTTTTTGCCTCGAGCGCCCGCCGATGCCACGTGCGTGCCGCTCAGGTCCGGTGGAAGCCTGGTCGCCGTCACCACGATCGGATCCATTTTCTGGACTGCGGCGGTATTCGCGGGTATCCGCTTGGCGGTAACCACGATGGTGTCCATTTTTTGTACGGGCTGGCCACCTTGGCCGCCGGAAACGGCATCCAGGGCTGAATCGCCGACCTCACCGTCCTGGTGGCCGATGCCCTGCTGGGAAGTTTGCTTGCGTTGGAAAGACATGACAACTCCTGTTCTGGTTGTGCCGCTTGCGCTGCCATATATCCGGAATACAAACTTGCCGACCGCAATGAATGCGGCAATGGGGCGCGCCAAATGATAATTAGAAAAACCTGTTTTTTGTGCTTGAAACCCAGACCTGCCTGACCAATTTCTGCCTTGTCAACGCGTTTGTCAAGTGCCCGATCAGGGGATGATGCAAGCAGACTCCCATTGCGAGTCGCTATGCCCGGCCATCAGAATCTTGGCGAAGCTACTGGGCGAAAAATGGGTCAGTTTTGGAAGTTTCAGTGGTGCAGAACGCCATTCGGCGCGCCTTCCCAGCCATTTTTGCCCCAAACGCCGCGCCAAATGGCGTTCTACATAAATTCAACCCGCCGCATCCCTCCAGTTCCACCACTTCAACTTCTCCGCATCATGCGTCGCATTCGAGGCGTAATACACCGCGCAGCGAAAGGTGTAGAGCACACAGGGGTCTTGTCGCACGCCGCTGAGTTCGCATAATTTTTTATACAGCGCTTCCGGGCTGCGTCGCTTCAGTTGCGCGACGCGGGTGATGCCCATGCTCTGCAAGTCCGCAGCGATCGACGGGCCGACGCCGGGGATTTCTTGCAGCTCGGATTTTGCCTTGCGGCTAGCGCGCATGTTCGCTTTTGAAATGCGGGTTTTCAATCAGGCCGACGATGTTGCCGAACGGATCTTTGACGCTGGCCACACGGATGCCCTCGCCGACATCCTTGATCGCTGAATGCGGCGTTGCCCCGCTGGCGATGGCGTGCGCAAATTCGGCGTCGATATCCGTGGTACCCCAGTAAGTAGTGGCGCCATCGCCATCGGGAATCAGGCCGAGTTCATAGCCGCCGACGCGGAAGCCGACATAGAACGGTTGATTGAAATACGGCCCATGGCCGATCAATTTTGTGTACCAGCCGGTGGCGCGTTGCAGATCGTTGACCTGATAAATGGTGGTGCGTAGCCCGAGGAACATGGCGCCTCCGTGATGAATGGCATGGAAGTGAAAGTTTATCCGTGAATCCGCCAGCGCGCCGCGCGCACGCGAGCTGCAATGAGATCGTCATATTGCTTGGGTAATCTTTGTCGTTGCAGTTGGACACATCGATCTGACCGCTCGCCTATTGATCTCCTGAGGATTAGCCATGAAACATCCCTTCATCGCCGCACTCGGCGCCCTGATATTTTCCTCGGCGGCTTCAAGCGCATTCGCTGCTGCGATATTTCCGATCGACCGCGCCGACATTCTGGTCGGCAGCAAATTCGATTTCAAGGTCGAGTTCGACGAGATCGTCGATGCTGCCAAGGTCAAGGTCACCGTCAATGGTGTCGATCATGCCAAGGCGCTGGGAGCAACGGCGACTTTCATTGAAAACGAAGAGCAGCTGAAGGCCTCGGCGCTGATATTGCGCGATGTCGTGATCAGAAAACCGGGACGTTACGAAGTGGTGGCTACCGACGGCAAGCAGACCATGACGGTAAATTGGGAGGTGTTCGCGACCGGCCCGCGCAAGGCGAAGAATGTGATCCTGTTTATCGGTGACGGCATGACGGTGGCCAATCGAACCGCCGCGCGCATCATGTCCAAGGGCATCCGGGAAGGCAAATACCTGGGCAAGTTGTCGTTCGACGATATGCCGCATATGGCGCTGATCGGCACCTCGGGTGTCGATTCAATCATCACCGATTCCGCCAATTCGATGAGCGCCTACGCGACCGGCCATAAATCCAGCGTCAATGCTCTGGGTGTTTATGTGGCGCGCAACAAGGACAATCTGGCGCATCCCAAAGTTGAAACCATCACCGAGCTGATCAAGCGCAAAACGAAGATGTCGGTCGGCATTGTCACCGACGCGGAAATTCAGGACGCCACCCCGGCCGGCATGTTCGCGCATACGCGCCGCCGTGGCGACAAGGAAATCATCACCGAGCAGCTGTTTTTCAGCGGCGCGGATGTGATTCTCGGCGGCGGCTCAGCCTATTTCCTGCCCAGCAAAGCGCCCGGTTCAAAGCGCAAGGATACGAACGATATGCTGGCGCTGTTCAAGGCCGATGGCTATGCATTTGCCGGCACGGGTACCGAGATGAAATCGGCAGCGGCAAACCCCAAAACCAGACGTCTACTGGGGATGTTTCATCCGGAAAATATGGACGGCGCGCTGGACCGGCTGTACCTGAAAAAAGGCACAGTCGATCGGTACCCCGATCAACCCGATCTCACCGAAATGACCCGCGTAGCGCTTGAGGTGCTGTCGCGCAACAAAGACGGCTTCGTGCTGATGATCGAGGCCGGGCTGATCGATAAATTCAGCCACCGACTCGATGGCGAACGCAGCGTCTACGACACCATCATGCTGTCGAATGCGGTGCAGATCGCCAAGGACTTCGCCGCCAGACGCAACGACACCCTGATCATCGTCACGCCCGATCACACCCATGGCATGTCCCTGGTCGGCACCATCGACGACGAAAAGAAGGGCAGCGAGATGCGCGAGAAGGTCGGCGTTTACGAGGAAGCGGGCTACCCCAACTATCCACCGGCCGATGCCAACGGTTATCCGCCGACGCTCGATGTGTCGCGACGCCTCGGCATCTTCTACACCAATGCGCCCGATCACTATGAAACCTTTCGCCCCAAACTGGACGAGCCTTTCACCCCGGCGGTGAAGGACGACAAGGGCAATATTGTGGCCAACCCGAAATATCAGGACGTGGCCGGCGCGATTTCGCTGATCGGCAACTTGCCCAAGACCGGTTCGCGCGCGGCCTCCGAAGGTGTGCACACCGCGGACGACGGCGTGCTCACCGCGATCGGCCCCGGCTCCGAGCAATTCAAGGGCTTCATGGACAACACCGAAGTGTTCCGCGTCATGGTCAACAGCCTGGGCTTGGGGCAGGGCAGGGCGGCGAAAGCATCCGGCGCGGCGGGAAAACGATGAACTTGTGAAGACGCCTGCCGCGCTAACGTTTATTGTTAAATCCGGCAAGTCATGACAGTTGGGCCACGACTTTCCGGAATATCCCATGGCGTCGCGGCGCTGCTAGCCGTAGCGTAGAAATCGTCAGACACGCGCGACCTGCAGACGCTCGCGTTATCGCTCCCGCTCCCGTTATGGCTATCGTTCCCGCCCACCCTCATGCAGCGCCTTTTGCACTGGTGACAGCAGATATTCCATGACCGTGCGTTTCCCCTGATTGATCTCCACAATCACTTGCATGCCCGGAACCAACTTGAGTTTTTTACCCTGCGCCGCTAACACTTGGCTATCCAGGGATACCAACGCCTTGTAGGTGAGGGTTGGAGATGACGCGTTGTCCTTGTTCTGCGCCTTGGCTGCGGGCGGTTCATCGCTGGCATCCGGGCCGATATGGCTCACTTCGCCGTCCAGCATGCCGTATTTCCCAAACGGGTACGCCACCAGTTTGACCTTCACCTTTTGCTGCCGAAACACGAAGCCGACGTCGTCGTTCCTGACCATCACTTCGGCGACCAGTGGCTCGTTCTCCGGCACTATCGATAACAGCACGGTGCCCGGCGACACCACGGTACCCACCGTGTGGGTGGCCAGATCCTTGACAATGCCGCCCTGCGACGCCTTAAGCTCAAGTAGTCCGCTCTTATGCTCCTGTTTGATCCATTCCTGCTGTAGCTTCTGGTGCTGGCCTTCGGCATCGATGCGCTCATTTTGCAATTCGCTGCGATATTTCGATGAAATCTGATTCAGCTGCTTATTGCCCTGGTCGATGGCCGACTGGAGGCTGGCTACCGTTGATTCCTGCGCGCGCAGGTCCCCGGCCTTCTCGATGTAATCGCGTTGTTTGTCGCGCACCATCAGTTGCCCGGCAAAGCCTTCCTTGCCGAGGTTGGCGTACGCCTCCGCCTGCTGTTGGAGAATCGGCGTCACCTCGCGCAGCTTGGCCAGCACCTCGCGGGCGGAAGCATACTCATGCTGGGATTTTTTGAGCGCTTCCTGTTGCTGCGCCTGAGCATCCAGATAGGATTGCCGGCGGTCGCGATGTTGGGCCTCGACTTGCCGGAACAGCTCGCCGCTATCATCGGCGCGACGCATCAGCGGCAGCCCGGCCAGCTCGGCATCGATGCGGCGCAGTTGCAACGATTTCAAGGCCAGCTCGTTTTTGATGGTGCGCTCGTCGGCCTTGGCCAGTTGGGTATTCATGCGCATCAGCACCTGTCCCGCCTGCACCGCCTCGCCGTCGTGAACCAGGATTTCCTGCACGATGCCCGCGTCCGCCGGTTGCACGATCTTGAC
>JANMXS010000015.1:0-15231 GCA_031394335.1 Burkholderiales bacterium | reverse complement strand
CCGCGAATCTCAC
Organism: Burkholderiales bacterium; assembly: GCA_031394335.1. Taxonomy (GTDB): domain Bacteria; phylum Pseudomonadota; class Gammaproteobacteria; order Burkholderiales; family Usitatibacteraceae; genus UKL13-2. The sequence continues at coordinate 15,218 of JANMXS010000015.1, read as the reverse complement.
CACTTCAGTAGCAAAGATAGCACCTTTCTCCGCGCGATCTCCTGACATTACAACCTGCAGGATGAACTGAAGCGGCTGCGTTCCGTGCCTCGGGTGGTCAAGGGGCGTGAGTTGAAGCTGCAGGACGGTCCGCAGACCTACAGCAAGCATTTCATGGAACCGCCAGACGGCATGACGCAGACCCTGCATATTCATCTTGAAGAATATGCACCGGGCGGGCGCAATGGCAAGCACGGCCACGTCAACGAAGCGGCGTTCTACATCATCGATGGCACTGGTTACGAGATTCATGACGGCGTTCGTTATGACTGGAAAGCCGGTGACGCCGTGATCGTTAACGCCAACTGCGTGCACCAGCACTTCAATGCGGACTTGCATCGTCCGGCGCGCGCGCTGGTGATCAAAAGCAAGCCGATGTACATGTTCATGAATATGTTGTTTCAGAAGCGCGTGATCTCCAAACCCAAAGAGTCGGCGCCGGGTGCGGCGGAGTTTGTACCGCGCCAATTGGAAGACAATTACAACCACGAAGACTAACCCGTGCTGTTGATAAACAACGATGACGTCAAGCGATTGCTCACGCCGCGCATGACGCGTGAGGCGCTGCGACAAGCCTATGACGATTTGGCGAAGGGAGATGCGGTATGTCGCCCGCGCATCGATATCCGTGTGCCGACGCGGCAACCTGACCATGTTTATCAGTGGGGCAGTATGGAGGGAGGATCGATCCGCGGCTATTTCGCGATTCGCATGAAATCCGATGTGCTGGTCGAGCAGCAATACAACGGCGTACGCACCCAGGAAAAATTCGCGCAGCAGCCGGGCCTCTATTGCGGATTCATTTTGCTGACGTCAATTGAAACAGCGGTGCCGCTGGCGTTCATTAACGATGGCCATTTGCAGCATATGCGCGTGGCGGCCGATAGCGCGATCGGCACCGACATCATGGCGCGCAAGGATGCCACGAGCTTGGGCATGTTGGGATCGGGAGAAATGGCGCGCGCGCATCTTGAGTCGCTGCTGGAGGTGCGCGATATCCGGCACATCAAGGTGTACAGCCCGACGCCTGCCAACCGCGAACATTTCGCGGCAGAAATGCGCGAAAAGTTTTCCATCGAAATAGACGTTTGCGCGGATCCGCGCGAGGTGTATGCGGGGACTGATTTACTTGCGGCGTGCACCGATTCGGTCGAGCCGGTCATTCGCGGCGAATGGCTGGAACCCGGTATGCACGTGATTTCAATCGGCGGACGGCCTGACGCCGCTGCGGATGCGAGATTCGATGTCGTACTCCGCCTCGGCGTGTCGCCAGCCCCGGTCGGTCGGCCCGAGTTGGGCACAGCGGACGAATTTTTAGGCTACGTCGCGCAGCCGGATCACCCGGTGTGGAAAACGGTTAAAGGTGGCAAGGCCGCGCGTCGGGTCGGCTCGCGCGGAACTGAGGTGATGTACGCAGACGTGCTGACCGGTTGCGCCGCCGGTCGTTGCAGTGAGACGCAGATTACCTATTCCGAACGAGGCAATATCCAGGGTGCACAGTTTTATTCGGTAGCTGGAGCGGTTTATGAGGCGGCCATAAAGTCTGGTCAAGGGCGCAAAATTCCTACTGAATGGTTTTTGCAGGATATTCGTGATTAACCGTCGAGACGTGCTGCCGGGGGGAACACGCGTTCCGCATGTAGATAGCTGAATGTAACGCTTCTCAGCAAGCCGTCCGGCGGATTACGATATGGGTTATTAGCCGATAGCCACCACTATTTTGCGTCAAGAAAGCCTGACATGACCGCGATTACCGCTTCGCCAGAGTCCGCGCCAAAAAAATCCTTTCGCGATGTCTGGATTATCACCGCCGCACACAGTCTTACCCACTGGTATCCGGCGACGTTCTATTTGTTGCTACCGCTGATCGGCAAGGAACTGGGGTTGAGCTACAGCCAGATCGGACTGGTGATGACTTGCCAGTATGCGGCCGGGGCAATCGCCAACGTACCCGGCGGGATGGTGGTTGATACGGTGGGTCGCAAAGGTTTCCTAATGGCGTTGTCGCTGTTCTGGGTTGGCTTTCCCTATCTGCTGATCGGCTTTACCCATAACTACGCGATGCTGTTGCTATGCATGTCCCTGGTCGGTATTGGCAATAACCTTTGGCATCCGACAGCTATACCCACCTTGGCAAATAAATATCCGGAGAACAAGGGCCTGGTACTGTCGATTCATGGCATGGGCGGCAATATCGGCGACGCGCTGGCACCGCTTGTGATCGGCAGCTTGCTGACCATTCTCACCTGGCGCGAGATTGTGGTTGTGAATGTGATTCCAGGCTTGCTGATGTCCGGGCTGCTGATGGTGTTTCTTGGCACTATCACCATCGGTCGCAAAAAAAACAACAAGCCCGCCGATGCGCCGGAGCAGGGGCAAGGCATGAGGGAATATTTCGGCGGCTTGAAAGAACTGCTGAAAAATCGCAATTTGATTTATTTGTCGATGAGTTCCGCGTTCCGCGCGATGACGCAAAATGCTTTATTGACTTTCCTGCCGGTATTCCTGGCTTACGAGATGAATTACAACCCGTTCCTGGTCGGCCTGTGCATGTTCGCCATGCAGGCGGCCGGTTTCGCTGCGTCGCCGATTTCTGGCCATCTATCCGACAAAATGGGGCGTCGCCAGATCATTATGGTCAGCATGTCCATGACAGCGCTGGTATTGCTGTTTATGGCGTTCGCCGGACGCAGTACCGCATTCGTGTTTTTCATCGCGGTGCTCGGTTTTTTCTTGTACGCGATTCGGCCGGTGCTGCAGGCATGGCTGCTCGAATCGACACCGAAAAACATGGGCGGAACCAGTATTGGCATCCTGTTCGCGGTGCAGGCGGCGGGGTCGGCAGTGTCACCGCTGATTGGCGGCTTTCTCGCCGATAAATACGGGCTGATGTCGACCTTTTATTTTCTTGCTGTCACCATCGTCATCGCCAATCTGTTCATTTTCCTGATGCCTGATATGGGCAAGACAACTCCCGGGCTGAAAGTGTCGAAGCATGACCGCTAACCGCACCCCATCCACGACCGCTGCCGCAGATACCGGCACCAGCCGCGCGCATGGGTGAACTTTTTGCGCTGCTTTCCGCATTCTGTTTCGCCACCGCCAATGTCACCATCACCCGGGGCAGCACGTCCGGAGATGCGGATAACGGCGCGTTCCTGTCGATACTGCTCACCGCCGGGGTAGCCGCTATCGCTATGTTGGTCCTGGGTCGCATGCCCGCTGCGGAGAGCCTGAATATCCCCGGGCTCGCGTGGTTCGCGCTGGGGGGTGTGCTGACTGCCTTCGTCGGACGCGTATTCCTGTTCGCATCAGTCCAGTCGCTAGGCGCCATGCGTGCATCGACAGTTAAACGGCTGAATCCATTTTTCGCGGTGATACTCGGTGCGCTGGTGCTGGGTGAAAGTCTGGGCGGGTGGATGATCCCCGGCATGATCCTGATCTTCCTCAGCTTTCTTTTTCTGGCGCGTGATACCTGGCGCCGCTCTGGCGTGCCTGCCGCAGCACCCGGCGGTGAAGCGGCAACCATGTCGTCAAAGCTATTCGATCTGGGCCTGGTCTACGGCCCCATCTCCGCGTTCGCCTATGCGCTGGGTTATCTTGCCCGCAAGCAGGGGCTCAACTACATTCCTGATCCGTTTCTGGGTACGGTGGTGGGCGCACTCGCCGGCATTGGCGCTTACCTACTCGCCTCGCTGGCCATTCCGTCCTATCGCACCGCGATAACCAACGCGTTTACACGATTTAACCTGTGGTTCTATATCACCGGCACGCTGGCCTCGTTCGGACAACTTTGTTATTTTTTGGCGCTCAGTCATAGCACCGTGTCTCGCGTGGCGCTGATTTCATCGATCGAAGTATTCATCACCATCTTTTTGTCGCTGTGGATTTTCCGCACCCGGGAACGGCTGACCGCCACCACGCTCATCGCCACTTGTCTTGGCGTCGCCGGGACCGGACTGATCCTGTTGCAATGAGCGGACTCCTGATTGTGAAGCGCGTCGTTCAGGCGCGACGCATTGCCGCATGATGCGCAATCGAGTGAAGTAGTTTCAGGCAGCTGTTGTATACTTTTTTCATCGAGAAATGCTGTTCCATATGCAGGAATTCAAGCGCATATGTGCTGGCTGGCAGCGCGTCATAAACAGAAGCCCTACGGAGTACGTCATGCAGTCGATTCCAAAGCGGTCGCCGCTTGCTGGATCTGAGGCCAATGAGGCAGTTGATCCGCCTTACCAGGCCGATGCTTACAAAAGCACGATCCTGCGCTCACCGCGCGAGCCCTTGGTATCGATGCCGAAGCAGATCGCTTCTTTGCGCGCGCCCGTCTATGGTTATGGTGACGTGAAGCCGCAGGATGCGGACCTGACCCGCCAGCATGCGGCTGAGCCACAGGGCGAAAGAATCATTGTTGCCGGCCGACTCATGGATGAAGATGGCAAACCCATTCCCAACGCCCTGATCGAAATCTGGCAGGCCAATTCAGCTGGCCGCTATACCCACAAGGGTGATCAGCACAGCGCGCCCCTGGATCCGAATTTCAGTGGTAACGGGCGCGTGATGACCGATGCCAACGGCGCCTATCGTTTCGTGACCATCAAGCCGGGCGCCTATCCCTGGCGCAACCATGCCAATGCCTGGCGGCCAGCGCATATTCACTTTTCGTTGTTCGGCATGGGCTATCTGTCGAGGCTGGTGACGCAGATGTATTTCCCCGGCGATCCGTTGCTGCCCCTGGATCCAATTTTCAATTCTGTCCCGAATGAACGGGGCCGCCGCGCGCTGATCTCCACCTTTGATCTGGAAGTGACCGAGCCCGAGTGGGCACTGGGCTATCGTTTCGACATTGTTCTGCGCGGCGATGGCGCAACCCCGATGGAGAAATAGCCATGCAGCGTTCAGCCTCGCAAACCGTTGGCCCGTTTTTTCTGGAGGCGCTCATTCATGCGGGTGATGAAGTCATCGCCAAGCCAGGCACGGCCGGCGAGCCAATCATCCTCGAAGGTAAAGTGCTGGATGCGGAAGGCAGTGTGGTCAACGATGCCTTCCTCGAGATTTTTCAGGCTGACGCGACAGGTCGCTATGTCGCGGACAGTGCCGAGGCGAGATCCGGTTCCCGTTTCACCGGATTCGGTCGCGCAAGTACCGACAAGCTTGGAACATTCCGTTTCACGACGCTATACCCGGGCGCGGTGCCGGCGGCGAATGGTGGCAGCGAGGCACCGCATCTGGACGTGATGGTGTTCGCGAGGGGGCTACTGAAGCCTCTGGTGACACGCATTTATTTTGCGGGCGATGTACTTAATGCGCAGGACCCGGTGCTGGCCCAGGTGCCGCCAAATCGCCGCGCCACCCTTGAAGCGCGGCGTGAGCCGGGCAGTGATCCCGCCGTGTGGCGATTTGATGTACGCCTGCAGGGCCAGGACGAAACGGTTTTTTTTGATTTTTCCGGAAGACACGCTTGCCCGCCACTGAACCCTTGCTGACAACGCCCGAAATCGAGCAGATTTTTTCGGTGGAGGGGCGCGTTCAGCGCATGCTTGATTTCGAAGCGGCCCTGACGGTGGCACAGTGCGCGGTCGGCGTGGTGCCGACCGTTGCGCGCGACGCCATTGTTGCCTGCTGTCGCGCTGATCGTTTTGATTCAAACATGATTTTGAATTCGGCGCGCACTGCAGGCAACGCGGCGATACCGCTGGTCAGCGCGCTGACGCAGGCCGTGAACGTGCAAAATCCTGCCGCCAGCGCCTGGGTGCATTGGGGTGCCACCAGCCAGGATGTACTCGACACCGCCATGATCCTGCAACTACGCGAGGCCAGTGATCTGATCGTCGCGCAACTGATGACAGCCGAATCGCGGCTGGCGCAACTCGCGCGCCAGCATTTGCGTACACCGATGGTCGCGCGCACCTTGCTGCAGCAGGCCACAGCCATCACGCTGGGCTACAAGCTGGCGATCTGGGGGCACGGCATTGAACGTGCACGGCTGGGCCTTCAAGGTCTGCATGAGGATGCATTTGCCCTCCAGCTGGGTGGTGCGGTCGGCACCTTGAGCGTGATGGGCATCGACGCAGCGGCGATCCGACAGACTGCTGCTGTGCACCTTGGCCTGAAGGCGCCAACCATGACATGGCATGCGCAGCGTGATCGCATGATGGCTATCGGTGCGGCCATGGCGATAGCCGTGACCGCCTGCGCAAAGCTGGCGCAGGACCTTATGTTGATGATGCAATCCGAGGTCGGTGAGGCGGTTGAAAGCGCGAGCAGCGCGGGGGGCTCTTCGGCGATGCCGAACAAGTGCAATCCGGTGCGCGCACTGGTGCCGGTTGCGGCAGCGGCCAATGTTGGTGGCCTGCTCGCTGCGCTCTATAGCAGTGCGATACACGAACACGAACGCGCCGCCGGAGCCTGGCATGGCGAATGGTTTGCACTGCCGCAAATGGCCGCACTTGCGCACGCCAGTGCCTGCGCGACGGCGGATATTGCCGGCAGCATCGCGTTTTCGCCGGAGCGCATGCGACTGAATCTGGAGAGCGGTGGCGGACTGGTAGCCGCAGAAGCGCTCACGGTAGCGCTGGCAAGGATTTCCAGTAAAGCTGCTGCGCGGCAGGCGGTGGAACATCTTTGCGATCAAGTACGTACTGGTGGCGGCACCCTGGCCGAGCGGGTTGCGGCCGCGCCCGAGTTGTCCCGGCAATTGGGAGCTGGGGGCATGGCCGCCATCTTCAGCCATGCCGATGGCATCGACGCGGCGGCGCGTGCAGCACAGGCCTGGCTGGATCAGCGCCGGTCATGAATGCGTGAATACAGGATGAACTGACCATGGCCATGCTCAGCACGTCGCGCGGCGTGTTCAATGTCGTAATCGAAGGCCGGCGCGACGCGCCGATGCTGATGTTTTCCAATTCGCTCGGTACCACGCTCGAGATGTGGGCTGGGCAGGTGCAGGCACTCGGCGAACATTTTGGCCTTCTGCGTTATGACACGCGCGGTCATGGTGGCTCGGTGATTACGCCCGGACCGTATCGGATCGCAGATCTGGCCGATGATGCAATCGCCATCATCGATGTGCTTGAATTGCCGCAGGTAAGTTTTTGCGGCCTGTCGATGGGTGGCATGATCGGCTTGTGGCTGGGTATGCATGCGCCATCGCGAATCAGCCACCTCATTGTCGCCAACAGTGCGCCGCAAATCGCGCCACCACAACTGTGGAACGACCGTATTGCGACCGTTCGCCAGAACGGCATGTCGGCCATCGCTGATGGTGTAGCACATCGCTGGTTCACCGCCGATTTCATTCGCCGCGAGCCGGATACCGTCGACGCCATCAAGCGCATGATTATCGACACGCCGCTGGAAGGCTATGTGTCCTGCTGCGTTGCGGTGCGTGATTTCGATGTCAGGGATGGGATGGGTAAAATCAAACTGCCGGTGATGGTCATTGCCGGCGATGCCGACCCTGCCACGCCGCCGCAACTGACGCAGCAAATTTCGCAGGCGATTTCCGGCAGCCGTTTTGAATTGTTACCTGCAGCGCATCTCTCCAACATCGAATGTCGCGTCGCATTTAACCGCGTGCTCAACGACTTTCTCAAATAGTAAAGACCCATCATGGATGACAAAGAACGCTTCAAGCAGGGCATGACAGTACGGCGTGCCGTGCTTGGCGATGCGTGGGTGGAAAGCGCCCAGGCGAAGCGCAATTCGTTTACCGCGGAGTTTCAGGATTTCATCATCCGCTACGCCTGGGGCGAGGTGTGGTCGCGGCCAGGTCTGGATCGCCGCAGCCGCTCGCTGATGACGTTGGCGATGATGATCGCGCTGGGACGCTGGGACGAGTTCAGGCTGCATGTGCGCGCGGCGCTGAATAACGGACTGAGCGTGGACGAGATCAAGGAAGTGATCCTGCATTCCGCGATCTATGCGGGAGTACCGGCGGCCAATAGCGCGTTCGTGGAGGCAGTTGAAGCGCTGAAGGAGTGCGGCATTGACCTGGAAGGCTTCGCCGAATAAGGAGCCGTCAGAGGACGCTAGGCGAGAGGATTGCCGGCAGGGTCGATAAATACCTTGCCTTCGGCCACAGTCACCGTGAAGGTGCGCAGCGAGACCATGCACGGCGGCGCAGCGACTTCGCCGGTGCGGATATTGAATACCCCGTTGTGGAAATCGCATTCGATCTCCTCACCATCGATACAACCTTCCGACAGCGAGCCTGGCCCGTGCGTGCAAGCGTCATCGGTCACATAGAAGCGATTGCCGAGGTTGAACACGGCGAGGGTCAGGTCGGCAATTTCTACCTTGAGGGCACCGCCCTCGGGAACATCGGTTGTCGGACAAAGTTCGAGCAGTGCGGAAGAATCGTTCATAGTTCTTGGAATGAGGGCGTAATCAGAGCGGAATTATGCCGGAATTGTCATTTGGGACTGTTAGAATTTATTGGCTATTTTGCAGCTTCAAATTGACACCGCCAGTGCAGAAATGATAACGTAAACCAGCTAAAAAGGAACGATGTTCCATATAAAAGAACAATTGGCCGTGTCTGTTCCGGATGCCGAATTCAAGCGTCGATTTTCATGGCATTCGAACGGTGAAGGCGAACGGGTTGCTGCGCGACAAAACGCTTTATCTGGAGGTAATTTTCCAATGTTGAAACCTGAACAGAATATTCTCGTCACCCAGACCGGGCCTGGTACGCCAATGGGCGATTTGTTTCGCCGCTACTGGTTGCCGGCATTGCTCGCGCAGGAGTTGCCCATGCCGGATTGCCCGCCAGTACGGCTGAAACTGCTGTCCGAGCGCATGGTTGCATTCCGCGATACGCAGGGACGACTTGGCCTGGTTGACGAGTTCTGCGCGCATCGCGGCGTCTCCCTATGGTTCGGCCGCAATGAAGAAAACGGTATTCGCTGCCCCTATCACGGCTGGAAATATGACGTAAACGGAAACTGTATCGAAGTGCCTTCAGAGCCTGCAGAAAGCGGCTACTGCAACAAGATCAAATTGAAGTCCTATCCGATGGTGGAACGCGGCGGTGTGATCTGGGTATACATGGGGCCGTCCGAACATCAGCCGCCGTTCCCCGAATTTGAATTTGCGACGGTGCCTTCAGCGCAAAGCTATACCTCGAAGCGTTTTCAGGAATGCAATTGGCTGCAAGCCATGGAAGGCGGGATCGACTCCAGCCACGTCTCGTTTCTGCACAGCGGCAGTTTGAATACCGATCCGCTATTCAAGGGCGCCAAGGGCAATCAGTACAATCTGAACGACCGCAAGCCGGTGTTCGAAGTCGTCGAGAGCGATGGCGGCCTGTATATCGGTGCCCGGCGTAATGCGGAAGAGGGTAGTTATTATTGGCGCATCACGCCTTGGGTGATGCCGTGTTTCACCATGGTGCCGCCGCGCGGCGACCACCCGATTCACGGTCATTTCTGGGTGCCGATCGATGACGAGAATAACTGGGCGTGGAGCTTCGACTATCATCCGGTGCGCGCGCTGTCGCATGAAGAACGCGGCGCGATGGAAGCCGGCAAGGGCATCCATGTGGCGGTCGACGAAAACTATCGCCCGCTGCAAAACAAGGACAACGATTACCTGATGGACCGCGTGGCGCAGAAAGCCGGCGTCACCTTCAGCGGTATCGAGGGTATCGGCATGCAGGACGCGTCCTTGCAGGAAAGCATGGGGCCGATCTGCGACCGCACCAAGGAAAATCTGGTGTCCACCGACAACGGCATTATCATGGCGCGCCACCGCCTGATGAAAGCCGCCAAGGCACTGCGTGATAAGGGCACGCCGCCGCCGGCGATTGATCCCGCCGCGCAACGCGTACGCTCGGCGGCGGTGGTATTGCCTGCCGGTGTGGCATTCAAAGACGCCGCGAAAGATGCACTGCTGGCGCGCGAAGGTGTTGCACAATCGTCGGTCTGAGCGCAGGTAAAGCTTGTTTGAAAGCCGGGCTGGCAGCGAGTGCGTGCTCTTTAAAATCAAAAATAACCATTTAGGAACGTAACAGTGGAAAAAGTAAAAGCAGCGGTAAAAACTGGACCCAGCCAGATCGAAATCCGCGAGTTCCCGATGCCGGAAATCGCCGATGACAGCGCGTTGATGAAGATGGAAGTCGCCGGCATTTGCGGTACCGATGTCAAGATGTACAAGGAACCGCTGCGCGATGGCCCGGTGATCATGGGCCATGAAAATATCGGCTATATCGCCAAGGCTGGTCGCGAGTTCACCCGCCGCAAGGGTTTCAAGGAGGGCGATCTGGTATTTGTCGAGCACTATGTGGCCTGCATGAAATGCGAGTGGTGCCACAAGGGCGAATACCGCCATTGCGAAAACACCGACTGGCGCTCCAACCCCGATAGCCGCCGCTATGGCTACACCACCTCGAACAATCAACACCATTTGTGGGGCGGTTTTGCCGAGTACGTGTATCTGCCGTGGAACGCAGTGGTGCACAAGGTGCCGGATGGCGTTACGCCTGAACTGGCTGGACTGGTCACACCGATGGCCAACGGTATTGAATGGTCGCTGTTCGACGGTGGCGTGGGCTATGACTCGGTGGTGCTGATCCAGGGCCCCGGTCAACAGGGCCTCTCGCAGACCGTGATCTGCAAGCAGGCGGGTGCCGCACTGATCATTGTTACTGGCGCCTCGAAAGATGCTGCGCGCATGGAAGTCGCCAAGCAGCTTGGTGCCGATTTCATCATCGACGTCAACAAGGAAGACCCATTGGCGCGCATCATGGAAATTACCGGTGGCCGTGGCGTCGATGTAGTGCTCGATTGCACCGCAGGCGCCGGCACCTTCCCGATCACGCTTGGCATCGAGGCGTTGAAGCGCAAGGGCGGCACCATGGTCGTGCAGGGCGAAATGGGTGACTTCCCCAATTTCCCGATCGGCAAAATGACGGTGAAATTTATCACGCTCAAAAGCGCGCGCGGTCACAGCTATCGCGCCTGCGAACTCGCCTTGCAGCAACTGGCATCGAAGCGCTTTCCGCTGGAAAAAGTCACGACCCACCGGTTCGCGCTCAAGGATGTAGACCTCGCCATTCGCTCGGTGGGCAATGCAGGCGTGCCGGACGTGATCCACGCTTCGCTGATGCCCTGGCTGTAATCCGCATCGTTCACTTATCGCTGCCGATATCGGTTTCTGATCCTCGATGAGTGCGCGCATCCCTGTCACGGTTCTTACCGGCTATCTGGGCGCCGGCAAAACCACGTTGCTTAACCGCATCCTGTCGGAAGACCATGGTCATCGTTATGCAGTGATCGTCAACGAGTTCGGCGAAATCGGCATCGACAACGACCTCATCCTGAACACCGACGAAGAGCTGTTCGAGATGAACAACGGCTGCGTCTGCTGCACGGTGCGCGGCGACTTGATCCGCACCCTGCACAGCCTGCTGTCGAGGCAAGCCGATAGCGCAAAACCGTTCGATGCCATCATCATCGAGACCACCGGCTTGGCCGATCCCGGCCCGGTGGCGCAGACCTTCTTCGTCGATCATTTTTTGCAGGAACGTACCGTACTCGATTCGGTTACCACGGTTGTCGACGCCAAACACATTTTGCTGCGCCTCACCGACAGTCGCGAAGCTGTTGAACAGATCGCCTTTGCCGATCAGATTGTGCTTAACAAAACCGAACTCGTTTCCGTCGACGAGTTGCGCGTCATCGAAGCGCGTTTGAAAACAATCAACCCGCTGGTGCCGATTCACCGAGCGCAGCGTGCCAATGTTGCGCTGGATGCGGTGCTGGGGCGGGGCGGTTTCGAGCTGGAGCGTATTGTTTCGCTGGAGCCCGATTTTCTTGTCGTGGATCATCACGCCATGCACGGCGAGCCCGGCCATGTTCACGACGAGCATTGCGCACATGCTCATGACGAGCACGAGCACGAGCACACTGCACATGATCATGAGCACGACAGCGACATCCTCAGCATATCGCTCACCGCAAACACGCCGATGGATCGCGATCGGGTCAGCGAATGGCTGACGCAGCTGGTCGCCACACAAGGCCAGGATATCCTGCGCGCCAAGGGTATCATCGACGTCAAGGACGAACCCCGGCGTCTGGTATTTCAAGCGGTGCATATGTTGCTTGAAGGCGATTTGCAGAATGACTGGGCGCTTGCGGAGACGCGCTGCAGCCGTCTGGTGTTCATTGGTCGCAAGCTGAACAAGGATGTACTGCAGGCGGGGTTTGATGCCTGTGCGGCGAATATCTCCAACCATGCACCAGGTTTCATTCCATTGCCCCACCTACAGGCTCTTATTCCATGATCATCGACACCCACTGCCACTACACCACTGAGCCGAAGGCGTTGCATGTATTTCGCGACAAGCAGCTTGCGGGCTTGGCCGATCCGGCGCGCAAGCCCGCTTCACTCGACCTGGGAATCAGCGATGAAGAATTGATCGCCAGCGTGGCGCCGCAATTGAAACTGCAGAAAGAACGCGGCAGTGACCTCACTATTTTTTCGCCGCGCGCGGCCGGCATGGCGCATCACATCGGTACGGAGGAAGTGAGCCGGCACTGGACCACGATCAGCAACGATTTGATCCATCGCCTGTGCACGCTGCTGCCTAACAATTTTGTCGGCGTCGGCCAGTTGCCGCAATCGCCGGGCGTGTCGCCGAAAAATTGCATTCCGGAACTGGAGCGCATCGTCAATGAGCTGGGCTTTGTCGGCGTCAATCTGAATCCCGATCCTTCCGGCGGTTACTGGACCGGCCCGCCGCTGACCGACAAGCACTGGTATCCGATCTACGAGAAATTGTGCGAGCTCGATGTGCCGGCGATGATTCACGTCACCTCCTGCTGCAACCCGAATTTCCATCACACCGGCGCGCATTACATCAATGCCGATACCGCTGCTTTCATGCAGCTGATCCAGGGCAATCTGTTCAAGGATTTCCCGACGCTCAAATTTGTCATTCCGCACGGCGGCGGGGCGGCGCCGTTCCACTGGGGCCGCTATCGCGGCCTGTGCCTGAGCATCAAGAAAACACCGCTGGCCGAGCATGTGATGCGAAACGTGTATTTCGATACCTGCGTCTATCATCTGCCGGGCATCGAATTGCTGACCAAGGTGATACCGATCGACAACATCCTGTTTGCCTCCGAGATGCTCGGTGCGGTGCCGGGAATCGATCCGGAGAATGGCTTTCCTTTTGATGACACCAAGCGCTATATCGATCAGGTCACGGCCCTTACAGAAGCCGAGCGCTACAAGATTTTTGAAGGCAATGCGCGCAAGGTTTATCCGCGGCTTGATGCCTTGCTGACCAAGCGCGGCCATGCTGCCAAGAAATTTTCCTGAGCAACACTTTTACGAGGACGCCCCATGAGCAGCCCAGTTGATTTGTCTGATATCCGCCGCGACTTTGAACGCGTTTCGCCGGACGTGGTGCGGAAGGCATCCAAATTTGCCGCGTCAATCCTCGCCGACGTTGCCGGCCGTCGCGGCACCGTCGATGGCCGCATTCGCCCGCTGTCGGCCGCCACACGCCTCTGCGGCCCGGCGTTCACCATCGAGATTCGTCCTGGTGACAACCTGATGATCCATGCCGCGATGGCGATGGCCAAGCCCGGCGATATCCTGGTGGTCGATGGCAAGGCCGATCGCAATTGCGCACTGATGGGCTCGATCATGCTTAATGCCTGTAAAAAGCTCGGCTTGGGCGGCGTGGTGCTGGATGCCGCGCATCGTGATACCGAGGAATTGCTGGCGTTGGGGTTTCCTGTTTACTCCGTCGGTTCGAACCCGAATGGGCCGACCAAGTATGTGCCGGGCCGCATCAACTGGCCGATCTCCTGCGGTGGTGTGGCGGTCAGTCCGGGTGACCTGGTAGTGGGCGACGCTGATGGCGTGGTGGTGATTGAGCGCGAAAAAGCCGAATCGATGCTTGAGCTCGCGGCCAAAAAAGTAGCCGATGAGCAGCAACGCATCGCCGATATTCTTTCCGGCAAGGGTATTCGTCCGAAGTGGCTGGAAGCCTCGCTGCGCGCGGCTGGTGTATTGAAAGACGGCGAGGCGCTGTAATTCCCGACGTGACAAAAAATAACGAGGAGCCCCATGGATTCAAAACAATCGGCAGTCACCATCCCCGCGCTGCAGCAGATGAAGCGCGACAGCAAAAAAATCTTCGGCGTGGTCGCCTGGGATTACCAGATTGCGCAAATCGCCGATCGTGCCGGTGTTGATATCGTGTCGGTGGGTGATTCGGTGGGCGTCAATCTCTGGGGCCATGCCAATCCGCTGGAAGTGACGATGGAAGAAATGATCATCGTCTGCAAGGCGGTGCGTCGTGGTGTAAAGCGCGCGCTGGTGAGCTGCGATTTTCCGTTTGGTCCCTTGCAGGAAGGCGTGGACTCCGCAGTGCGCGCCGCGATCCGGTTGGTGAAAGAAGCGGGCGCCGACATCATCAAGCTAGACGGCGCCGCCAATTTTCCCGAGGCTGTTACTGCGATCACGCGCGCCGGTATTCCGGTATGGGCGCAGTTTGGCCTGACCCCGCAGACCGCGCTGGAGTTCGGCATACCCTACAGTGCTCAGTCTGCTCCCGGCGCGCAGGTGCCGGAGGGCATGACCGCAAAATTTGTCGAGCAGGCCAAGCGCCTTGAAAAAGCCGGCGCGGTGCTGCTCGATTTCACCAACTCGGGCCCGGTCGCTGGTCCGGCCGTGGTCAGCGCGGTGGGCGTGCCGGTGATCGGTGGCTTCGGTGGTGGACCGTGGCTCGATGGCCGCGTGCGCATGGCGCATGCCGCCATCGGTTATGCGGCGAATTCCATCGAGAAGCCGGGCACGTATGCGAATGTTGCCAAGACCACGCTCGACGCGCTCGTAGCACTGGGCGAAGATGTGCGCGCCGCGCGACAAATCAAATACTGATCAGGACACCCTATGCCTTTCGCCATCATCGACGGCATCAACACACGTTACGAAGTCCTCGGCGAGGGGCCGCCGTTGCTGATGTTTTCGCCAGGCGGCTTTGACGCCACGCTGGAGAAGTGGTCATCGCTGGGCGTGTATGCCAAGACCAAACCGCTCGATCATCTCGCCAAAAATTATCAGTGCATTATTTTCGACCGGCGTGAGTGTGGCCAGTCGGGCGGCCGCATCGAGCGCGTGACCTGGGCCGATTATGTCGCCCAAGGCAAGGGCTTGCTCGA
>JANMXS010000014.1:0-13589 GCA_031394335.1 Burkholderiales bacterium | reverse complement strand
TGCTGGATGAGGCGCGGCAGCATCAACACGTTGCGTGGGATGTCTATCCCTACACGGCCGCGTCGACAGTGTTGATCGACGACCTTGTCGCGCAGTCTTCGAGGACACTGGTGACCTGGTGCGATCCACACCCGGAATTCTGTGCCCGGTATCTGGACGACATAGCGCTCGAGCTCGGATGCACGCCCGCCGACGCCATACCGAAGCTGCAGCCCGCTGGCGCCGTCTACTTTCTGATGGACGAAGCCGATGTGACGCGAATCATGTGCTCCTCCGAAGCCATGATCGGCTCGGACGGCCTGCCTGAGGATCTGCATCCGCATCCGCGTCTGTGGGGCACGTTTCCGAGAGTTCTTGGGCAGTACGTGCGGGAACGGGGAGTTCTGACGCTGGAGAGTGCGGTCCATCGGATGACTGGCCTCTCAGCCCATCATTTTGGGTTGCCAGACCGGGGGAAGTTGGCGGTCGGGAAGTACGCCGACATCTGTGTGTTCGATGCTGCCTCGGTGCGCGACTCGGCGACATTCGAGCAGCCCACGAGGCCCGCGGTTGGAATACACCACGTCTTCGTCAATGGGAAGATGGCGCTTGCGAATGGTGTGCCGACCGATACACGGGCCGGCGTCGTGTTGCTGCGGCAGGACCGTCAGGCCGTGCACGACGCTGATAGGCGGGCGTCGGATACGCAGGAGCTACACTAAGGCATTAACGCTATGCTCACTCCATCAACATCCTACGAGAAATTGGCCGACACATTCGCCTGGTTGATCCCCGAACACTACAACATCGGCGTCGACGTATGTGACCGATGGGCGCACGAGCCGGGTCGAACCGCGCTGATCCACAAGGCCGCCAATGGAGAGGTGTCGGAGTACTCGTTCACCGACGTCGCCCGACTCTCCAATCAGGCGGCGAATCTGCTGACTGCGCTCGGGCTGCAGCCCGGCGACCGTGTCGCGATCATGCTGCCGCAGGACCCGCACACTGCGGTGGCGCATGTCGCCACATACAAGATGGCAGCGATTGCCGTGCCTCTCTCGACGCTGTTCGGTGTCGAGGCACTCGAATATCGCCTCCGTGATAGTGGGGCGCGGGCCGTCATCACGGATGCCGCCGGGGCGGAGAAGATACGGACGCTCAGGCCCGCGCTTCCGGAGCTCAAATTCGTGCTGGTGACGGGGCCGCGGTCGCCGGCCGACACAAGCTGGGATGACGGCCTGGCGCGGCAGAGCAGTGCATTCACCCCGGTAGACACGCTTGCCGACGATCCTGCATTGATCATCTATACCTCCGGGACGACTGGGCCGCCGAAGGGAGCATTGCACGCCCACCGGGTGCTGTTGGGGCATTTGCCGGGAGTCGAGATGTCGCATGACTTTCTGCCCGCAGCCGGCGACCGCTTCTGGACCCCAGCAGACTGGGCCTGGATCGGCGGCCTGTATGACGTGCTTATGCCGGCCTGGCATCACGGGCTGCCGGTCGTGTCGCACCGCCTTGCAAAGTTCGACCCCGAGGCGGCCTTCCAGCTGATTGCCGATCTCGGAATTCGGAACGCATTCCTGCCACCGACGGCGCTCAAGATGATGCGGGCGGTTGCCAATCCGCGGAACCGGTGGTCCTACGCGATGCGGAGCATAGCAAGTGGCGGCGAGCCGCTCGGCGCGCAACTACTGGACTGGGGGCGCGAGACGTTCGGTCTGACAATCAATGAGTTCTACGGGCAGGCGGAGTGCAACATGGTGATCTCCTCGGCCGGGCGGCTTATGGACCCGAAGCCCGGGAGAATGGGTCGCCCGGTGCCTGGCCACTGCGTCGCGGTCGTCGACGCGACTGGCAATCCCTGCGCGCCGGGAGTGCTCGGCAACATTGCGGTGCGGGCACCAGACCCGGTGATGTTCCTCGGCTACTGGAAGAACGAGCGCGCCACGCGCGACAAGTTCTGTGGCAAATGGCTGCTCACGGGGGATACTGGCGAGGTGGATCCGGATGGCTTCCTGCGCTTCGTCGGGCGTGACGACGACGTGATCAGTAGCGGCGGCTACCGGATAGGGCCGGGGGAAATCGAGGATTGCCTGCTCCGTCATCCGGCCGTGAAGCTGGTCGCTGTCGTGGGCGTCGCCGACGCTACCCGAACCGAGATCATCAAGGCCTTCATCGTGCTGAACGATAGCCACGTGCCGAGCGATGATCTGCGTGCCAAATTGCAGCAGCATGTACGTCACCGGCTGGCCGCGCACGAATACCCGCGAGAGATTGAGTTTGTGGCAAGCCTGCCAATGACGACGACCGGAAAGGTTATGCGCAGAGAACTGCGCAGAGGTGCAGTGACACCGGGCCCCTGAGGTCGCTCCTGCGCCGCTGTTTCGATTGGCTCAGTTCCCGCTCATTGAAATGCATTCACTCACTGGTGATGCGTGCTATGACCTATCATAGAGCCACCCAACCTGATCCATGGGGTGCCACGCCGCTTCAGGCCGTGCCACCCCAGCGCAGACGTCGTGGGGGTCACACGGTCTGTCGATCGGTACCTCGCCGTGGGGTGGGCGGAACTTGTCGTCGTTGACGCCGGCATCATGAAGGTCGCGACGACACAGATCTGGGACAGCATCGCAGGCTTCCTGCTGCGGATTTGACAATTGGCAGGCCCGTGGTCGGGTGATGTCGTGGCTGATTGCCCACCATTGGCTTCGCACAAACAAAGTGCTTCAAGCGCGAGATTCTGGCGGAAGATAGCTTGCGTGTGCAAGCAAAGCGGCCTCGGGGAGCTCGTTTCCATACATGCGCTTCGCAACCAAGTAGCGCCGCTGTTCGCGTGTCAGATCGGGAGGGAGCGAAGTTTCGATGATGGCAATAGCCGTTTCGCGCATGGAGGCCATGATGGACAGGCGCTCAAGAGAGGTCATGGCGGCGTAGCGGGCCACCACCATCCGTTCCATGTCGACCGAGGTGTCGTTCATGGAAGCAACTCCTTTAACAACATTTGCACACCTAACGCGCCCGCCCAGTACAGCAAGTAGTCTTGATCAATGACGGCCCCAAGCAGCTGTTTGACGTCGCGGCGCTGAATCTCAGACTGCGCATCGCGGGCCCAGACCAGTTTTGAGAGTATGAGGTCTTCGCGACTGACAATCCAGGTGTTCACCATGCCCAGGGTGGCGCGCTGCCGTCGTTCAAACTCCAGCATTCGATAATCCGACGATTTGCGCACGATCAGGTCAATCTTGATGCCGCTACTGAAATGCATCATGTTGAACAAGCGTTCCGACTGTGCTGCCGCGCGAGCAGCGTCAGCGTCCACATAGAAGTCGTTACCAAACTCCTGGATCAGCTTGCCAACGTCGTTGACCATGAGCGCCACAACAATGTCGATGTCGCGGGTCATACGTGGTGTTGCGTAATGTGCCAACGCGAAGGAGCCCGTCAGCATGAACGGCAGGCCTTGGGCAGTCAGGCCCGCACTGACGCGATTGAGTACGTCGAGTTCGGTGGTCACTGCATTCAGTTTACCGGTATGGACGTTCTCAGGGGCGCTCTTTCGACGACGCTGGCTATCCAGACGATGTTGAAGATCAGGTGGTCGGGAATATTGGCAGACCGCATAGGTGGCCAGAAATAGTCCCAGCTCTGGTTGCTGCCAAATCCGCAACCACTCCATTACGTCTCAGCAGGCGCCAGGACATGGCAATGGCGTCGAGTCTACCGAGGACTCTTGGATCAGCATATTGTGCGGCTCCAGCCCGGTTGCCGCGGCGGCGGGGCACCATCGAATCAGCGGATGCGCGTGGATTTGCTGTCAGCGGCCTTGTCACCCTTTTTTTTGCGTGGCCCATCGCAAAACACCGCTTGCCGGCAATGGATGGGATAGCACGCGCGCCCGAAGCGATTTACTGAGTTCATTGGTACACGCATCAATCGACAGTCCCAAAATGGCCTGATCCAGCGCGCGCCACGCCGGTTCAGCCGGCGCCACCCCAGCGCAGGCGTTACGGGGGTACCTCTGGGGGTAACTTTTGCAGCGTGAACGAGAACGGTCTTATCGCTCAGCTACTTACGCGTGAGCTCGAGTCCAAACCAGGGAGCCATTATTCTTCTAATTCAGATGACTACGATATTTAGTTATTGTACTTTCTGATACTCAGAAATTGATCCGCTATAAAAAATCGGACCAAAAGAAATGGGCCGGTCACTAATCAGTTCGGTACCGTACCGGGCGAGCGGACGAGGAACGCCCGCAGCGTAACAATCTCCGTGCTCTCGACATTCTTAAGCTCGAGCATTGCTCGATCACCGGTGACAATTAGAGCGACCTTGCCTGTCACGGCACATTCGAGGATGCGGTTATCGGGCTCATCCTTTAGCAACGCCAACGTCATGCGCGGCTCGACCCATTCCGCTAGATCACCGAGAAATACCGCAACGCGAGCCAGTTCCTCGGCATTACGCGAGAATTTCGAACCCAATATCCTGAGTACTTCATCGAGGATGGGCTTGGAAAGTACCAGGGTGGCATGCCCCGACAGAATCGAGGACATCGCGCGATCACCCTGCCCGCCTGGCAGGGTCAGCGCTGAGATCAACACGTTGCTGTCAAAAACGACGCGCACGGCCCTGGGCACTTAACTTTTTCGGTCCACGTACCGGGACAGGTCCTTCTCGGTCAAAATGCCGCGCTCCTTCGCACGCTTCGACCAGAATGTCTGCAACGCGCCGTACTCCTCGCGTAACCGCGACAGCCGGTAAGCGCGCATGGCATCCTGCACCACCGCACTCAGGCTTTTGCCTTCGTCGCGCGCCGTTGTTACTGCAAACCTGGCTAAGTCCGACGGCAACGAGATCGCCTTCTTTACCACGCGGCTGGTGCTTGAACGTGCCATGTTTGCCTACCTAAGAAACTGGTATGACCTGATACTACCACATTGGCGACAGCCAGGTTTTGAGGCACGTCAAAGTCAGATGAGACTTTGCGTTCGAACCGGCCGGGCTCCGATCAAGTGGAGTAATAAGTAAGAATGCGGGTAACTTTTCCTACGGAGCCAGCAGGCGATTGATTTGCTCGCTGACAATCGACATCAATTGGGCCTCACCTGTTTCCACCACCGCCGCGCAGATTCCTGGCAGGCGGCGACGATAATGTCG
Source organism: Burkholderiales bacterium (assembly GCA_031394335.1). Lineage (GTDB taxonomy): Bacteria > Pseudomonadota > Gammaproteobacteria > Burkholderiales > Usitatibacteraceae > UKL13-2. The sequence continues at coordinate 8,453 of JANMXS010000014.1, read as the reverse complement.
CGGTTGGGGCGAGCCACCCGATAGCTCACGACGCTCGTTTCCAGGTAAGCCATCAGCTTCGTGCAGCCGCCCTGGAAGCAAGCCCCCGAGTGGTCAACTAACCGCCTTAAGCACGTAGACGCAGCAAGATCTGTCCGGTCACGTATGAACCCCGGGCTGGCCCCCTCGTATTTGCGCGCACAACTTCACGCCTTGACTAAGCATTGAGTCGGCAAAAACGGTTGTTTGACGCCGCCGGCTGCTATTAGGCAGGTCATGGCCAGAAGCGTCAGGGGTTGCCCTGCGCCATACGCTGGTGCCGCTTGACGAACGCATAGGCCGGCGCGGAGGCGATAAGCAGCGCGCCCACAATGATCGCCGAGCGATGGTCCGCTGCCACGGCGGCGACCAGGAACAGCACCGAACCCAGCAGGACGACGGCCGTCGAGTACGGAAAGCCGAACGCGCGGTACGGCCGCGGCAAAGCCGGCTCGCGGCGTCTCAGCACGAACACTGCCGCGTAGGCTGAAATGTAGTTGAACACGAATAGCACCACAGCCAACGCGATAATCTGCTCGAAGGTTCCCGTCAAGACAAGTAACGCCGCAATCACGCTCGAGAGGCCAAGCGCGAAGCGCGGCGTACCGCTTGCGCTGACTGCCGCAGCCCTCTGAGTACCAAGACCGTCGCGGCTCAACCCAAACAGTATCCGCGGAGTACAAATCAGGGTTGAGTTCAGGACGCTGAGCATGCGTGCCTATCTCTCCCTTGCGGCCGCGTTGAAGACACGTTGAACAGGGGATAGTAAGTACTCCAACACTGTTCTCCGGTCCTCGATGATCTCAGCGCTGAGCTGCATACCCGCTGCGAGCGGAAACCGCCCACCCTCGACATTGAGCTGCTGATCTTTCAGTTGTATGACCGCCTTGAACGGCATCACCTGAGCGGCACTGGTTGTTGTAGTCTTGGAATTACGCGAGCTGGAAATGCTGTTCCCCTGCGTCCTCAGCGAAGCGCGATCCGCCCGCCCCAATAATGTCTAAGTATTGAGGTCGGCGCGATGCTCTCGAGTACTCAAGTGATCGTTTGAACCCAGCGCCAGCCCGCCAGCTGCAACTCATTCTCCATGTGCTGAACTGGCCCTCACGACTTCGCTGTCCACGGATCAATCACTTCAACGCTCAAATCCACAAAATGCTTAACATTTCTGGTCGCCACTTTCGCGCGCCGTGAAATAGCAATCCCGGCGATCTGCGTATCGCGCATGTCAATCGACTGGCCACCTCGCTGACGCTGCGCTGCCAGCAACGCCGCCGCTTCCGCCGCAGCTTGATCAAAGTCCAGTACCCGTCCCTCCAGGTCGTCCATCAACAATTGTTCAAAGGCCACTTCGAGCGCCTGCCGTCGCTTGCCCTTGGGCAGCAGCGCCAACCCAAATCGTGATTCAAACAGCGTAATAGTCGTGATCCACACGGACTCAGCCGGCTGCCGATCCAGCCACGTTACCACCACCGGCTCCGGTACCTCGCGCATCAGGGCCGAGAGTACGTTCGTGTCCAGTATGATCACGGCTTCAATTCGGCCGGACGCACCGCTTGTCCACGCAGCTCAGGCAGATCTATCTTTAACCCCGAACTGCTAAACCGCCCGGCAATTCGGGAACCGAGCTTGGCAATCGGCCGGCTCGAATCCTTGGCAGCATTCCGAAGAATCTGCCGGATCTCCTCCTCCATGCTCCGGCCGTGACGCGCTGCGCGCCGCTTCAGCCGCGTCTTGATGTCCTCCTCAAGGTTACGCACCACGAATTGTGCCACTGGAGATTTTCCCGGTCCAGATTATAATGATATCATGGTATCACAAACCTGTGCACGGTTCAAGTATCCTTACGTCAGTGCCCTTAGCAGCGTCTCCTCTGGGGCGCTACCGTGTACCGTACAGATCACGGGCCACAAACCTGGACAAAAAGTTGAGCTACCTTCGCTGGTGACACGATCCGGCTTGACCACAGGGCCAAGGGGGCTTGCTACTTTATTTTCGCTGGCAGGTCCGTCGCGGGACTACACAAGATAGCCTGATCCAGCAGGCGTCACGCCGCCTCAACTCGTGCCACCCCAGCGTATGAGTTATGGGGGTACGTCTGGGGGTAGCTTTTATAGTGTAAACAGGAACCGCCTTATTGCTCAGCTACTTACACGTGAGTTCGAGTCCAACCCAGGAAGCCATTTCCTTATAATTCAAAGGAGTACAATATTTATCTATTATAAATTCCAATATAATGTGACTCTCAACGGTACCTAGCGTTCCTTGAGTTCAGCGCTGTTACATTATTCAGCAGTTGCGCCAGTCGTTGACTATTTAAATAGATCCGAGTGCGTTCCAGCGCGAGTAAAGACAAGCGAACCATTCTGGCGCAATTCGTAGATCAGCAGAAAATCGCCACCGATATGGCACTCGCGAAACCCGCTCCACGGCCCAGTCAGCTCATGATCCATATACTCTGCCGACAAGGGGCCGTCGTTGGCGATCAGTAAGAGCATCACCTCTTTGAGGTGACGCATATTGTAACGACCAGAATGGCTCAGCCGCTCCCAGTCTTTCGCGAATTGGCGAATTCTATCGCTGTTTCTTGGCAGGCTTGCGCGCTTTTCTTGCGCTGGTCTTTTCAAGCTCATCGAAGAGATCCTGTGCGCGCGTGAAACGCGGTTTGCGTATTGACCGAGCTTCCCTCATGGCAGCCACAGTGACAGCATTGGGTGTTCTGACCTCAAAAGGCAGGCCATGTTGAGCGACCACCTGGCGGAGGAACAATCGAATACCATCGCTAAGATTCAGACCACATTCGGCCAATACGTTCGAGGCGCGATCCTTGAGCTCTGGCTCAACGCGTGAACGGACATCGGTGGTTTTGAGGCTCAACAGCATCTTGACTCCAAGTTAACGCGCCAACAGTGGTGAACGCTTACTCGGTACAATGTAGCTACAATGTACCCGCATGTCAAACTGCAAATGGCGCACTGCGAATTGCGCACGGAGGGGCTGGGGCACAGGGCCAAGACAAATTGCTATTCTTATTTCGCGGTCACTCTCATCAAGGAAACGCCGCAAAATAGCCTGATCCAGCAGGCGTCACGCCGCGTCAGCCCGCGCCACCCCAGCGCAAAGGCCATGGGAATACCTCTGGGGGTAAGTTTTGCAGCCCGAACGAGAACCACCCTATTGCTCAGCTATTTAGGCGCGAGTTCGAGTCCAGCCCAGGGAGCCAATATCTTTATATTTAAATTGGTTAAATAATTTAACTACTGTAAAGTCCAACATAATATTGTGGAGAAATTCCGTTCACTTCAGTGTCTTTGTCAGCGGCGGAACAACAATCGCACATTGCTCCATTGGCATGCCGCCCTTTGCACACCAAAGGTGTTCAGCGATGGCGAGCGCGGCACGATGATCGGCATCGATGCCAATCGGTTCGACGTCAGCGGCGATGATTTACTTATGTGACTTCGGTTTGATCGTAGTCCTGATGCGTGCCGAGGAACTTGATTCAAACAATGCCTTCCCCACCCATCAAGCGCCAGCATGCGTTTTTGATTGGCACGCGCTCCGGTTCGAAGTTCATGAACCAGCGCCCGGTAGTGTGCTCCGGCTCCTTCAGGTCATAAAAAAGGCTTTGAGGTTATATCTGAGTCGTGCCGCATGCTCATACCTCGTAAGTAGGATGAAGCATTGGCAGGTTGAATCTTCAAAATATTCTCCAATGAGTCACTCAAAAATGGGCGCAAGCTTTGCCATGACCTCTTCCATGATCGGTGCCGGCACACTTTCAAGCTTGCGGCTGTTACGCGCATGAAGATCGAGTACGCGTGGTTGGTCACAGCGCACGACGCCGGTCGTTCTGATACCGGAAAGCGGCACCGCGAAGCCGATGCGTCGAGCGACCTGGCCACCGTTCGTGATGGGCAGGATCACAGGTAATTTAGTTGCCGCATTGAACTCAGCCGGTGACACGATGAGTACGGGGCGGACGCCGCGCTGTTCGCGGCCTGCCGTGGGGTCCAGCGATACCAGGTAGATATCGCCCCGCTTCATATCAGCTCACGGCCAGCGGCCGGAGCGTCAACCCATTCGCGTTCTTCGAGCGGCTGCGGCTGGGAATAATCCGAAGCCGCCAGGAGTTCAGCGAGCGTGTAGCGCGGCCGCGGCTGCGGCTCCACGACCAGGCGGCCGCCACTGAGGGAGACGCCGACGGTGGCGCCGGCCTTTAGGTGCAATATCTCAAGAATTGCGGGCGGCACGGCGAGCATAATTGAGCCACCTACTTTGCGGAGTTTTGTTGTATGCATGGCCCGCCCTATTCGTTAGTGTTATACTAAAATATAACTATCGAGTAGTCAATCGAATTGTAATGAAGTGCAGGTAGCTCATCATCTGTCCGGTCTTGTAGCACGTAATCTGTCCGGTAAACGGAACGCCCAAAAGGGGGCGCGCCGTGAGGAGGACAGAGTGGACATCAGGCTCATATTCGACGCTCCCGGAGTCAGCCATGCCACCCGATTTGCCACCCGATTGTGGGCTAGCGCGCGCTTGCAGAGTGCAGGCATGTTAACCGGCGAGTGTTGACCAGCGTCCGGCGTCCACTGTTGACCATCTGAGCATGCAGCAACCACGTACTTCTCAGATCTTCTTACTCAGCGCTCTGCAATTCGATTCCTAGGCTGGACCCAATGCATCGCTTCAGCCCAAGTCAGGACGTGTCAGCCGGTGCCTCCTATTGCCTGCATTCATTAGTTGCTGCAGAGATGAGCGTCGTCGACGACTGGACTTTCACACCGAAAAATATTTCGTCAAGCCTGGTCAGACATTGAGGCCGTTTATTCTGGAATCCTGGTCAAACCTCAACGCTTGTTCACAAATGACCCTTTCTCTGGCGTAGTCGCCCGTGTGTTGAGTACGAAAGTCACTACGACCACAAGCAGCACGGCGACTTGAGTCAACAGTGTCTGCCAACTGGGGTAGATGCCCAGGATATCGATGCGCGGGATCGCTACCGGGCTTGTGTGGATCAAGCCCGCCTCCTGCAGCCCGGCGACGCCCTTGCCAGCGAGCACCACGGCCAGCACTGCGACCAGTAAGGAACTCCACGCAAAGAACTGGCCGATGGGCAGCCTCGCGCTGGTGTACAACAGAATTGCGGCCAGCACGCCCAGCAGTGCCACACCCGTCGCAAGGCCGGCAAGTAGCGACCAGCCGTTGCCTTCGGTCCACAGCGCAGCATAAAACAGCACCGTTTCAAACACCTCGCGGTACACCGCGATGAAGGCCAGCGAGAACAAAAACCAGGCGGCACGCTTGTTCAGCGCCGAAGACATTTTCTCTTTGAGGTACTCCTGCCAATGATCGGCGACGCTCTTTTTATGCATCCACATGCCCACACCGAGCAGGACAACGACAGCGAATAGCGACGAGAATCCCTCGGTCAACTCGCGGCTGGCGCCACTCACGTCAACAAGGTAAGTCGCCGCGGCCCAGGTCACACCCCCCGCAGCCAACGCGGCCGCCCAGCCGGCGTGAACGTAGACCAGCACGTCCTGCCGCTCCGCCTTCTTGAGGAAGGCCAACATCGCGACAACTACCAGTAGCGCTTCCAGGCCTTCGCGCAACAGAATCGTCAAGGCACCGATGAACGCTGCGGCATCGTCGTGTGCCGAGGGCGAAAGCACTTTGTCCGCCTGGTCGAGCAGACGCTGCAGCGATTGCTCCGACGCCCGGACGTCCTCGATGGTGTCAGTGGCCACCTGGGCGCGATACGCCAGCATGCCGGCTTCAATCCTCTCAAACAAGGCGCGGTCGCGCGTGGCCAATGCCGGCTCCACAGGCTCGAAGCCGTCGAGGTAGGACGCAAGGGCCAGTTTTACCGCTGTCGCTCGATCGCCCGCACGCGCGGCGTCCATACTTTGTGAGAGTCTTGTCTTCGCAATCGAAATGCCGCTCGGCTTGTTGGTGGTTAGTGCCTGCGGGTTAAATCGTAGGTAGGCGGTAACGGATCTCGCCGACGATGCCTCGAGACGCTCCGCCAGTGCGTGCTCCGAGGTTTGCGTCAGTGCATCCAGCCCCGCCATCGTCCGGTGTACGTTCGTGCTGGATTGCCAAATCTTGGCACCTGCGGCTTTATCAGCCGCGTTATAGGACAAGGTACCCACGAAAAACACCAGCGCCCAACGGTCCTCTTCCGGCAGTGCGCCGAAGCTGGGCATTGCGGTTCCATTGACTCCGTTGCTAATGATCTGGAACAGCGCGAACAACGAGCGCTCGCGTGCTCGTGAGTGCTCCGACAGCGCGGTTGGCAACGGATCCAGGCTGGCGGCAAGTGGGCCGTCGCCATGACCCAGCGGCCCGTGGCAGGTGGCGCATTGGGATTGGAACAGCTGGGCGCCGCGACGCAGATCCGGGGCGGCGGCGGGCGCGACGGCAAAGGGGTAGGCCTTCAGTACGCCGCTGGCCAAACCGTGCGCGAGTAACGCCACAGCAGCCGGGTCCGCCTTATTGGCGATCGCTTTGCGCAAGTCTGCCGCCTGGGTTTGCAGCACGCCAGTGGCGTCACGACGCGTCAACTCGTCCAGTTGACGTTCGGCGACGGCGGCGAATTCCTGCATCTCGGCGTATTCTGACGCGTTGAGCACTGCACCATTCGATACCGCACCGCCGTAGTCGATGGCAACGTAGTCGAACAACTGCCACGCCTGCTTGGCCTTGGCCTCCTCGCCGGACACCGCCGCTTGCACTGGGGGCGCAGAGCTAAGACCCGCCACAACAGCGAGAACGACCAGCGCCCGCAGACAGTGCAATGACAACATGGTCGGCAGTCTAAGCCCATTTAATGCGAATAATTCTAATTCGCCTTGCGGCGACAGGGTACAGCTTTGGCAAATGGTTAGCTTTCGCATATGAGCCGCTAATCGACGGCCAGGCGAATCTTAGTGCCAGGATCGACTCGAAAGCATCAGCGACAATGGCGAACCGCAAAGAGAGCCCAGTTGGCGCGCTACGCGCTTCGGCTTTCCATGAGCAGATCCTCGATTGAAGTTGGCACTTCACCCCTCAACAGCATGCGCCGAAAGGCTTCGTAAACGTCGGTTTTAGATTTGGCCCTCCGCAAGCTGTGCTCGTCGTTAAACCAAACGTATGCGACGACCTTGATGGGGCTGGATGCAAACCGAAAAAAAAGACGGTAACGATCCGGCATACCTTTCTTCACGTGCCGCCAGTTGCCGTAGTCGGCACCCAACCTCTTACCCAACCTAAAGTCGGCGTGGTTGGGATTGGTGGGCACGATGTGAACGATGGCCCGGTAAAGGGCAGCAAGCAATCGCGTTTTTGGGTGAGTCTTGTAACGGGTCGGATCGCGTTGAGCGAGTGTTGTGACAGCTCGCTCCAGCTCATCGAGCGCAGCTTTGAAGGGTTTGAAGTAGAAGAGTTGCCAACTGTTCTTGATCATAGGGCGAGCGCGAAAGTCAATCGGCCTTGACGCCGGCCACGAGTTTGCCTATCCGTTTGAGCTGCACCCCGTCAACGGGTTCGATCAACGCCGGATTACGTGTCATTTGTTCCTCCAAGAACCTGAGAAACCCAAGCATGACCGGATCGATGAGCTGCTCGGCACGTGGAGCGCGTCGCCTGGGCGCTGCCGACAGCAGCACTTGGCCATCGGTCAGTACGGTGGCTCGCACTGCGCCACTGAATTCAGGATGAGCCTTGAAAAACGCCGCGTCGAGCCGGATGCCCTTGGAATTACCAACGGGCGTCACTTTGCCGTTGTACTGGCTGGCGCGGGCAGCATTCTCAGTCATGTGAACGCTCCATCTGTGCTTACATCGGTAAGTACATTCTAACGCTCTACGGGCGGACCCGCAAATCGATTGCTTCTCAGTCCGCGCCTAGGGGCATCGACGCCGGGCGCTGGCCTATCCGCCAGTCAGTCCTGGCCCCCACTGCGCGCGCGCCGATTACCAAGTTCGGCTCATTAGTAGCTGTGAAGGGCAACTGTCTATCAGCAGCGAGCCGCGCCAGAGGCCGAAAAGTTCATCACGGAAACGTCTCAAAAATAGTCTTATTCAAGGGGTGTCACGCCGGTTCAGCTCGTGCCACCCCAGCGCATGCGTTACGGGGGTACTTGTGGGGGTAACTCTTGCAGCGTGAACGAAAACCACCTTATCGCTCAGCTAGTTACGCGCGAGTTCGAGTCCAACCCAGGGAGCCATTCACAACAACATGATATTTCTCAGGTTATTAGAAGGATTTGTTATAAGAAAACTTTGAGCAACTGTGCGGCAAATTCCGTTGAGCTGCTCAATCGTCCTGATCACGAAGCGTTACGGGATCAGTGCATGCTTTTTCTTCTGCCTCGCGCGCTGCCAGCGCCAGCTTCCAAGGTATCAACCAGCGCATGAGCCCACCCGCAGGTCAGAGCCAAGCAGGTC
>JANMXS010000013.1:0-9333 GCA_031394335.1 Burkholderiales bacterium | reverse complement strand
CAGGACGATCCGCTGTTCAAGCTGGCGATGGCGCTGGAGAAGATCGCGCTGGAAGATGATTATTTTGTCAGCCGCAAGCTCTATCCGAACGTCGATTTTTACTCCGGCATTGTGCAAAAAGCGATCGGCATTCCGGTACCGCTGTTCACCGCGATTTTCGCGCTGGCGCGTACCGTCGGCTGGATCGCGCAATTGAACGAGATGATCGCCGACCCGGAATACAAGATCGGTCGCCCGCGTCAGCTTTACGTCGGTGCCACGCGTCGCGATATCAAGTAAAAATCGCAAGTAAAAATCGCAAATAATTTCCAACTGCAGAAATCAGTCGGCGCGAAACCGCAGCACAGTCAAACGAGGTAACCACCATGATGCGCGAATACCAGCAGTCTTCCCTCTTCTTTGGTGCCAATGCGCCGTATGTTGAAGAACTGTACGAACAATATCTGGCTGATCCGGCGTCGGTACCGGAAGGCTGGCGCAAGCAATTCGATTCGCTGCCGAATGTGGCCGGCAATGTCGCCAAGGACGTAGCCCATACACCTGTTATCGAGGCCTTTGCCGAGCGCGCCAAGCTGGGCGGCGCGACACGGATCGCCTACGTGAACGTGGCCGGTGGTACCAGCACCGACGACAAGAAGTCGTTCAAGGTGTTGCAGTTCATTCGCGCGCATCGCGTACTCGGCTCTCGCCATTCATCGCTGGACCCTTTGAAGCGCAACCAGCGCATGCCGGTGCCGGAACTCGAGCTTGAGTATTACGGCCTGACGCAGGCTGACCTGGAAACCGAGTTCGGCTTCGGTTCCTGGCAGGGCAGCATCGCCGGCAGTGCCGAAAAGGCCAAGCTCAAGGATATCGTCGAGGCTGTCAAGCGAACCTACTGTGGTTACGTCGGCGTCGAATATATGTACATTTCCTCGACGGTGGAGAAGCGCTGGATTCAGGGCCAGTTCGAATCGACGCAGTCGCAACCGCGTCTCAGCAAGGAAGAAAAGCAGTTTCTGCTGGAGCGCCTGACCGCCGCCGAAACGCTGGAAAAATACCTGCACACGCGCTACGTCGGCCAGAAGCGTTTTTCGCTCGAAGGCGGCGAGACGCTGATCCCCCTATTGGATGATGTCATCCAGAGTGCCGGTGAAAAAGGCACCAAGGAAGTAGTGCTCGGCATGTCGCATCGCGGCCGCCTGAATGTGCTGGTCAACAGCCTCGGCAAATTGCCAGCCGATCTGTTCAGCGAATTTGAAGGTAAACACGCCAGCGGACTCGGCTCCGGCGACGTCAAGTACCACCAGGGTTTTTCCAGCGACATCCAGACCAAGGGCGGTGGCGTGCATCTGACGCTGGCGTTCAATCCCTCGCACCTGGAAATCGTCAACCCGGTGGTGGAAGGTTCGGTGCGTGCACGCCAGCATCGCCGTCGCGATATCGAGTGCAAGGAAGTGATTCCGATCCTGATCCATGGCGACGCTGCGTTCGCCGGGCAGGGCGTGGTGATGGAAACGATGGCGCTGTCGCAAACGCGAGGCTTCAAGACTGGCGGCACGGTACATATCGTGGTCAACAATCAGGTCGGTTTCACTACCTCGGACACCCGCGATACACGCTCCTCGCTGTATTGCACCGACATCGCCAAGATGATCGAGGCGCCGGTATTCCATGTGAATGCGGATGATCCGGAATCGGTGCTGATGGTCGGTCGTATTGCGCTCGAATACCGGATGAAGTTCGGCAAGGACGTGGTCATCGACATGGTCTGTTTCCGCAAGCTCGGCCACAACGAACAGGACGAGCCGTTCGTCACCCAGCCGCTGATGTACAAAAAGATTGCCCAGCATCCCGGTACGCGAAAACTTTACGCGGACAGGTTGGCTGCAGAAGGCACCGTTGGCGCGACTCACGGCGATGATCTGGTCACCAATATCCGCGCGCGTCTCGATGCCGGCAAGAGCACCAATACCAAGATTCTTTACGGCATCAAGCCGCCGCTGGCGGTGGATTGGGCGCCCTATCTGGGCAAGGACTGGCGCGAGCAGGCCGACACCCGCGTGCCCATGGACAAGCTCAAGTTTTACGCCGAGCGCCTCACCGAAATCCCGGCCGATTTCAAATGCCATATGTCGGTGGAAAAACTGCTCGAAGCGCGCCGCAAGATGGGTCGCGGCGAGCAGGTGCTGGACTGGGGCATGGCCGAAAACCTCGCCTACGCTTCGCTGGTCGCCAGCAACAATCCGGTGCGCATGAGCGGCCAGGATTGCGGTCGCGGCACGTTCGCGCATCGCCATGCGGTGATGCACGACCAGAATCGCGAGAAGTGGGATTCGGGCATTTATATTCCGCTACAAAACATTCAGGAAAAACAGGCGAATTTTGTCGTCATCGATTCCTTGCTGTCCGAAGAAGCAGTGCTCGGTTTCGAGTATGGCTACTCCAGCGCGCAGCCGTTCGAGCTGGTGATCTGGGAAGCGCAGTTCGGCGATTTCGCCAATGGTGCGCAAGTGGTGATCGACCAATTCATCTGCTCGGGCGAATCGAAATGGGCACGTTTGTGCGGCTTGGTGATGATGTTGCCGCATGGCTATGAAGGGCAGGGGCCGGAGCACTCTTCCGCCCGCCTGGAGCGTTATCTGCAACTTTGTGCCGAGCACAATATCCAGGTGGTGGTGCCGTCCACTGCGGCACAGCTGTTCCACATGATTCGCCGGCAGGCGCTGCGGCAGATGCGCAAGCCGCTGATCGTGATGATGCCGAAATCGCTGTTGCGTAAAAAAGAGGCAACCTCGTCGCTGGATGAATTGGCGAACGGCAAGTTTGAAGTCGTCATCGGCGAGGTTGAAAAGCTCAACGCGAAAAAGGTCAAGCGCATCATCGCCTGCTCGGGCAAGGTTTACTACGAGATCATCGCCGAACGCCAGAAGCGCGCGATCGAGGATATCGCGGTGATCCGCATCGAGCAACTCTATCCCTTCCCGCATGAAGAATTCGCCGCGCAAATCGCCGCTTATCCCAATGCGAAATCGGTGGTGTGGACGCAGGAGGAGCCGGGCAACCAGGGCGCCTGGCATCGTATCCAGCATTACCTGCAGCGCCATCTGCGCCCCGAGCAGACGCTGAGCTATGCCTTGCGTCCTTCGTCGGCCTCGCCGGCGGTGGGTTATCTGGCCAAACACAATGAGCAGCAGAAAGAGCTGATTGATGCCGCGTTGACCTGGGAAGTGGCCGCAAAAAAATAGTGCCCGAAAAATCGCGAGCCGCGTCAGCAAGCAGAGCACAAGCTGCACGAGGCCGTAATGAATAATAAGGAATCAGAAAATGCAAATCGAAGTCAAAGTCCCCACCCTGTCCGAATCTGTCTCTGAAGCCACCCTGGTTGCCTGGCACAAAAAAGTCGGGCAAGCGGTCAAGCGCGACGAGAATCTGATTGACCTCGAAACCGACAAGGTGGTGATGGAGCTGCCCGCACCTGCCGATGGCGTGCTGGTGAAGATACTCAAGGCGGATGGCAGCACCGTGGTTGCCGGCGAAGTGATCGCGACTATCGATACCGACGCCAAAGCGACTGTCGGCGCCGCCGCTCCCGCAGCCGTATCGGCACCCGCGCCAGTCGCCGCCGCGCCGGCAGCAGCGTCCGCCACGATGAGCCCCGCCGCCGCCAAGATTGCCGCCGAAAATAACGTTAGCGCAGACTCTGTCTCCGGCAGTGGCCGCGGTGGTCGCATCACCAAGGAAGACGTGGTCAACAAGGTTTCCGGTGTTACTGCACCGGCTGCCACCAAGCCTGCCGCGCCGGCAGTCGTGATCCCGATGGGCGATCGCAGCGAGCAGCGCGTGCCGATGTCGCGCCTGCGTGCCCGCATTGCCGAACGCCTGCTGCAATCGCAGGCTACCGCCGCCATTCTCACCACCTTCAATGAGGTGAACATGGGCCCGGTGATGGCGCTGCGCAGCACCTACAAGGACAAGTTCGAGAAAGAGCACGGCGTGAAGCTGGGTTTCATGAGCTTCTTCGTCAAGGCCGCCGTACACGCGCTGAAAAAATATCCGGTGGTGAATGCCTCGGTGGACGGCAATGACATCGTCTATCACGGCTACTACGACATCGGTATCGCGGTCGGCACCGAGCGCGGCCTGGTGGTACCGATTTTGCGCGACGCCGACCAGATGTCGATCGCCGGCATCGAAAAGAAAATCGCCGAGTTCGGGCAAAAAGCCAAGGACGGCAAGCTGACCATCGAGGATCTCTCCGGCGGCACTTTCTCGATTTCCAACGGCGGCGTGTTCGGCTCGATGCTGTCAACGCCGATCATCAACCCGCCGCAGTCGGCGATCCTCGGCGTGCATGCCACCAAGGAGCGCGCGGTGGTGGAGAACGGGCAAATCGTGATCCGCCCGATCAACTACCTGGCGATGAGTTACGACCATCGCATCATCGACGGCCGCGAAGCGGTACTGGCGCTGGTGGCGATGAAAGAGGCGCTGGAAGATCCGGCACGCCTGTTACTGGACATCTGATCGCTACGCGCTCAAAAACGCGGTTCATGGCGAGAAAAAAATGGAAGCCTGCCATCCTCCTCAGGAAGGCCTTCTTTATCGTGGTGGGCGCTTTGCTCACCGGTTTTTTGACGGTATTTTTTGCCAAGTTTCTCGGTCATTACATCAGCGAGCATTTCGCGGTATCGATCGGCGTCGGGCTGGCCGTCGCGATCACGCTATGGATGACGCAACTGGTCAAGCATCCGCCCTTTCTGCTCAAGGGCACGTCGCCGCTGGTGGCGGGATTCTGTGCGGCGCTGGGTGTGCATGTGGCGAAGGTGTGGCTGTCGTAATTTTTTCTGATAGGTCAAATCATGTCCCAACAATTTGATGTCGTGGTAATCGGCGCCGGTCCCGGCGGCTACATTGCAGCGGTGCGTGCCGCACAGCTCGGTTTCAAGGTGGCCTGTATCGAAGGCTGGAAAAATCCCAGGGGCGAGATGGCGCTGGGCGGCACTTGCCTGAATGTCGGTTGCATTCCGTCCAAGGCGCTGCTCGAATCTTCGGAAAATGTCGAAAAGATCGAACACAAGTTTGGCGACCACGGTATCTCGGTGGCGGGCGTCAAGGTCGACATCGCCAAGATGCAGGCGCGCAAGGACAGCATCGTCAGCAAGATGACCAAGGGCGTGGAATTCCTGTTCCGCAAAAACAAGATCACCTGGCTGAAGGGCTTCGGCAAATTTGTTTCCGGCGGCGATGTTTATGCCATCGAAGTCTCAGGCAACGAAAAAGCGGGCGATACCAAGGAAATCGTCGAGGCCAAACACGTCATCATCGCCACCGGCTCCAAGGCGCGGCATCTGCCCGGCATCGTTGTCGACAATGTCAATATCTGCGATAACGAAGGCGCGCTGATGTTCAGCGAAGTGCCGAAGCGCCTGGGCGTGATTGGCGCCGGCGTGATCGGCCTGGAGCTGGGCAGCGTGTGGCGCCGCCTCGGCGCCGAAGTCACTGTGCTGGAAGCGCTGCCCACCTTCCTCGGCGTGGCTGACGAATCGATCCAGAAGGAAGCCTGGAAAGCCTTCACCAAGGAACAGGGCCTGAACATCAGGCTCGGCGCAAAAATCGGCAAGGTCACGCAAAAAAAATCCGGCATCAGCGTGGAATACACCGACGACAAGGGGCTGGAACAGAAACTCGATTGCGACAAATTGATCGTCTCGGTGGGTCGTGTGCCGAATACCGACAATCTCGGCGTCGCCGCCGTCGGCCTCAAGGTCAGCGAGCGCGGCTTCATCGAGGTCGACGATCATTGCAAAACCAATTTGCCGAATGTCTATGCGATCGGTGACGTGGTGCGCGGCCCGATGCTGGCGCACAAGGCGGAAGACGAAGGCGTGGCGGTCGCCGAGACGCTGGCCGGACAGAAACCGCATATCGATTTCAATACCATCCCGTGGATCATCTATACCTCGCCCGAAGTCGCCTGGGTCGGCAAGACCGAGCAGCAGTTGAAAGCGGAAGGCGTGGCGATCAAGACCGGCCAATTCCCGTTCATGGCCAATGGCCGCGCGCAGGGTCAGGGGGAGACCGGCGGCTTTGTGAAAATCATCGCTGATGCGAAGACCGATCGCATTCTTGGCGCCCACATCATCCACGCCCATGCCTCCGAGCTGATTCAGGAGCTGGTGGTGGCGATGGAATTCAAGGCTGCCTCCGAAGATATCGCGCGCATCGTGCATGGCCATCCGACGCTGTCGGAAGTGGTGCGTGAAGCGGCGCTGGCGGTCGATAAACGCACCTTGAACATGTGATGGTGCGATGTGAAGTTGCGAGCGCAGTCGGGCCTGTTGCGTGAAAATGAATCTGTTGACAATTAGTCAAACTCAAGCATTGGCGCGCCTTTCCAGCCATTTTTGCCTGGAAAAGCGCGCCAATGCTGGATCTGCGCAATGAGCCCGTCGTTGCCCAAATCACTCCCCAATATTTCCGGCGAAACCGGCGACGCCGAATCGATCGAGGCCTCCAACCCGCTGGAGTGGTACTGGAAGTTTTCGCAGGCCAGCGATTTCGAGTCCGACCCTGCGCAGCTCGCGGTGCTGCAGCATCTTGAACGTCTGCACAACGACCTGGAAAAATATCGGCAATATCGCGCCGGACCGGTAAACCGTCTGGTCACCAACTTTGGCGGCGGCAAGAAGCCGCCGCGCGGACTTTACATCTGGGGCGGCGTGGGGCGCGGCAAATCGCTGATGATGGACGCGTTCTACAACGTCTGCACCCTGAAGCGCAAACGGCGCGTGCATTTTCATGAATTCATGCGCGAGATTCAAACCGGGATGCAGGCATTGCCCGGCACCGAGGATCCGCTGGAAGTCATTTCCGACCAGATCGCGCGCAAGCTGCGCCTGCTCTGCTTCGATGAATTCCACGTCAGCGATATTGCCGACGCCATGATCCTCGGCCGCCTTCTCGAGCTGCTGACCGACAAGGGTGTGGTGCTGGTGATGACGTCCAATTACCAGCCCGACGATCTGTATCCCAATGGCTTGCAGCGCGCGCGTTTTTTGCCGGCCATCGAGCTGTTGAAAATTGAACTCGAAGTGATCGAAATTGCCGGCAATCGCGATCACCGCCGACGCATCCTCGAATCGATTCCGGTCTATCACGCGCCGCTAAGCAAAGCTGCCGAGCAGGCGCTGGCGCGCGCCTTCGAGGCCATGTCCAAGGCCAGCTACAAGGCCAACGGCGTGATCACCCTGGGCAATCGCGAGGTGGCTTATCTGCGCCGTGCCAAGGGCGTGATCTGGTTCAACTTCGACGAGCTGTGCGTGAAGGCGCGCTCGCAGCTCGATTACCTGGCCATTGCCAGCCAGTACCACACGGTGCTGGTCTCCGGTATTCCCCAGCTGCACGCCAAAAACCGCGCCGACGTGGTGCGACGCTTTACCTGGCTGGTCGATGTGTTCTACGATCAGCGCGTGAAACTGATTTGCAGCGCCGAGGCCGAGCCCGAGTGGCTGGTGATCGATGATCGCGTCACGAGCAGCACGGCGGCTTCGGTCAGCAACAAGACCGGCGGCGACGCCAGCATGATGGTCTCGACCGAATTTGCGCGCACCGCGTCGCGACTGCGCGAGATGCAATCGCGCGAATATTTTTCACGTAAACACGCCTCGGCGGACAATCCGGCCGTATTGGAAATCAACTGATATCGTGCTCAGCGCCATCTTGCCCTGGTGTTTAATCCTCAAGCGGAAACGACCATGACCACCTTCAAAGGTTTGCTGCTTTCCAAATCCGATGCCGGCTTCCACGCCGCCGTTGAAACCATCGACGATACCCGCCTGCCGCCCGAGGGTGAGGTGGCCGTGCGCATCGATTATTCCACCCTCAATTACAAGGACGCCCTGGCCGTCACCAACAAATCGCCGATCGTGCGCACCTGGCCGCTGGTGGCGGGCATTGATGGCGCCGGCGTGGTGGAGACGAGCAGCGATCCGCGCTGGAAGACGGGCGACAAGGTCATCCTCAACGGCTGGGGAGTCGGTGAATCGCACTGGGGGTGCCTGGCGCAGCGCGCCAAACTGAAGGGCGACTGGCTGGTGCCCTTGCCTGCGGCCCTCAGCACCAAACAGGCGATGGCGATCGGTACCGCCGGTTACACAGCGATGCTGTGCTGTTTGGCGCTGGAGCGTCATGGCGTGAGCAAGGGACAGGGCCAGATCCTCGTCACCGGCGCTTCCGGCGGCGTCGGCAGTGTGGCAATTTCGATTCTGTCTTCCTGGGGTTATGAGGTCGTCGCCTCCACCGGCAAGCTGAACGAGGCCGATTACCTGAGAGCGCTCGGTGCCAAAGACGTCATCGACCGCAATCTCCTCTCCGCACCCGGCAAGCCGCTGCAAAAGGAGCGCTGGGCAGGGGTGGTGGACTCGGTGGGCTCACATACCCTGGTCAATGCCTGTGCGCAAACCAAATATCGTGGTGTGGTGGCGGCCTGTGGCCTCGCCCAGGGCTTTGACCTGCCGGCGACGGTGATGCCGTTCATCCTGCGCGGCGTGGTGCTGGCGGGTGTAGACAGCGTCTACCAGCCGATGCCGATGCGCCTGGAGGCGTGGAACAGGCTCGCCGCCGATCTCGATCGCGCCAAGCTCGACCGGATCACTACCGTCATTCCGCTGAATGATGTGATCGCCAAGGCAGCCGCAGTGCTGGCGGGCAGCGTGCGCGGGCGCATTGTGGTGGATGTGAATGCCTGAGCGTCCGCTTGCGTGTTGGCGCCGCGAGCGCTTGAATCAGCCTGCCGGCAAACCGGCACCATGCCGGGTAAACTATATCCATGTTTTTTCCTGTTGGACTTTCTGCTGAATTCTGCCGGACACGACCACGACCATGACCAAAAAGACCGATTCCGATCAAGACCCGTTTGATCTTGATTTCACTGCACTCTTCAATCCCGCCACCAAGGTTGAAGAGCCCCGTCCGACGCCGCAGCAGGAAAAGACGCTGTCGGAAGAAGCGGTGATTGGCGAATCCAAGCTCACCAGCAACGGCTATTTCGTGCGTATCAACGAGGCCGCGCCCAAACGCAAGCCGCGCGGTACGCCGCAGACGGTACTGGTGGTGGAAGACGACGAAGTCACCGCCACCCTGCTGGGCCGCATTCTCGAAGGCAATGGCTTCAAGGTGTCATACGCCGCAACCCGCGCCGCCATCATTGACGGCATCAAGCTGTTCCCCGATATCGTCATCATGGATGTGATGATGCCCGACGCCAACGGCTTCGATATCCTCAACCGCATTCGCACCCATCCCACGCTGAAGGACATGCCGGTGCTGATGCTCACCAGTCTGGGCTCGCTG
>JANMXS010000012.1:0-2625 GCA_031394335.1 Burkholderiales bacterium | reverse complement strand
GCGAGACTCCGATGGAGAAGATCAGGACCGGCACCAGGATCGACAGCGGATCGATGCCGAAGCCCAGCACCGGCAGCGTGCCCAGCAGCCACAGCACCGGCATCAGTGCGGCGCCGAGCGCCACCAGCGTGAGCTTCACGTCCTTCACGAACCACAGCATGAGCGCCGCGGTGATGGCGAACGCCACGCCGAAGAACATGATCACGCCCCGCGCACCGTCGGCGATGTCACCGGTAGCCTTGGCGAAGCCGATGATATGCACCGTATGGTTGGGCCCCTCATACTTGGCGCGCAATTCCTCAAGCTGCCTGGCGACCTTGAAATAATCGAGCTTCTTGCCGGTGCTGGGGTCGATCTCCAGCAAACCGGCTACCACCAGCGCGCCGGAAAAATCGGTTGCCACGGTGCGGCCGATTTCGTTCGATTTTTGCACATTGCCGCGCACGATGGCCAGATCCTCGTCGCTGCCCTGAAAGGTCGCGGGCACCACATTGCCGCCGGCGAAGCCTTCTTCGATGACTTCGATAAAGCGCGTATTGGGCGTGAACAGCGACTTCACGCTGGGCTTGTCGATGCCATCCAGGTTGAAGACCTCGTTGGAGAGACCTTTCAGTTTCTCCATGAACACCTTGTTGTAGATGTCCCCATCCTTTTGCACAAGTGCAATTGCCACGCGGTTGGCGCTGCCGAACACCGTTTCGTATTCCTTGTAGACCTTCATGTACGGGTGCTTCAGCGGCACCATCTTGTTGAAGCCGGCATCGACGCGCAGCTGGCTGGCGAAGAACGCGAATACGGCCGTCATCAGCGCGAAGATGATCAGCCACATTTTTCGGCGGGTGAAAATCAGGGCAGAAAATTTCTCGATAAATTTTTGGATATGCATGTGCGCTCGCTCAGGTGGCGTCGACCGGGAGGAAAATTGCGACTTATTTTTTGGTAGGCGTCGCGGGACTATTTGCCGCCGCTGCCGCTCCTGCAGCGGATGGCAGCAGCACATCGCGCGCGCCAGCTTCGCCCAGCAACAGCAGGGCATTGGGCGCACCGAGCAACGGCATGGAAAAAGCCTTGGTTGTTTTGGACGGCAGCGTTACGAACGACTGCCCGTTGTCGCGCGACACCAGCACCGTACCGGCGAGCCCGGCCAGCACCAGGGCGCCGTCCGGCAGCCGCGTGGCGCCCATGATTGATGCGGTAGACTTATTATCGACTTGCGTCCAGTCTTTAATATCGTCATCGCGGCTGCGAAAAATGCGTCCGCGCAGACCGAAAATCAGGACCGCACCATCCATCGCCTGGATGGCGCCGAAGAACGAGCCCTTGTAGGGGGATACGACCTTGCCCCAGGATTTGCCGGCGTCGTCGGATTTCAGAATGGTGCCGGCCTCGCCGACGATCAGCAGGCGGTTTTCACCCAGCCTGATGATGCTGTTGAGGTGCTTGTCATCATCCTCCACTTTGCGCGGGTTCCAGGTCTTGCCACCATCCGCAGTTTCGTAGAATGCCCCATAGGCGCCAACCGCGAAACCCCGGTTCGCGTCGACGAACAGAATGTCCATCAACGGTTTTTGCTCTGAGGGCGCGGAAAAGGCCTGCGTCCAGGTTTTGCCTTCATCGACCGAATGCAGAATGACTGCATCGTGACCGACCGCCCAGCCGTTTTTCGCATCGGTAAAAAACACCGCATTCAGCATCGGCAGGTTGGCCGGCGCCTGCGCCCGCTCCCAGCTCTCGCCGTTGTTGCCCGACCACACCACATAACCTCGATCGCCGACCGCGACCACGCGGTTGCCGATGCGCGCACCGTCGGTCAGCATCAGCTGCGACATGGTCTTCGCCGACAGCGGACCCACGGTAGGCAATACCGCAGGATTGATTTGGGCAGCGGCCGGCAATGCCGCCAGTACTGCCGACGCACAAATCAGCGTGATACCAAGCCTTGCGTGCAACGATGAGAAAAGCGTTTTGAGATTCATGGACCGACCTTCTTGCAAGCTGATGTATTGCCGTGGAAACGACTTCCGGAAACGGCTTGGGGACAACCTCGCCGGAATAGCTGCGTGGTTGCCCCCAAGTTCGACAGTGAACGATTGCGCGGTGATCAGCGCGTACCCAACCCCCGCAGATTTTGCGGCGTATAGTCTGCCGGCGTGCGCTTGATCGGTTCGTAAATCTTGCTTTCTTCCGAGCGCAGGCCCATCGCGATATAGCGGCGCGATTGCAGATCGTAGTGCAACTCGACCGTACCGAACCACATCGGAATGTTGTACCAGTTTTCGCTGTGCTGCTCGGCGAAGCGCCACAGCTGGCCACGACCATCGTATTTGTCGATCAGCACGACTGCCCAGCTGTCTTCATCGATATAGAAGGTGCGCTTCGAATAGATATGGCTGGTGCCCGGCTTCAACGTGCCCTCAACCACCCACACGCGATGCAACTCGTAACGTGCGAGATCCTGGTTGATATGGCCCGGCTTCAGCATATCGCTGTACTTCAGCCCCAGCTCGGACAATTTGTAGGAATTGTAGGGAATGTACATTTCGCGCGTGCCGAGCAGCTTCCAGTCATAGCGGTCGGTGGCGCCGTTGTACATGCCGAAGTCGTCGTTGGTGCGCAGGCCGTCGG
>JANMXS010000011.1:0-10609 GCA_031394335.1 Burkholderiales bacterium | reverse complement strand
GGCAAGACCACGCAGTTGCCGAAGATTTGCCTGGAGCTGGGGCGCGGCATGAATGGCATGATCGGTTGCACCCAGCCGCGCCGCATCGCCGCGCGCAGCCTGGCCACGCGCCTGGCGCAGGAGCTGAAGCAATCCGGCGCGCATGCGGTGGGTTACAAGATTCGTTTCAACGACCGCACCGACGAGAACACTTTCGTCAAGGTGATGACCGACGGTATCCTGCTGGCGGAAACGCATAGCGATCATGCGCTGCGCCATTACGACACCCTGATCATCGACGAGGCGCATGAGCGTTCGCTGAACATCGATTTTCTGCTGGGCTATGTCAAGCAGCTGCTGCCGCGCCGGCCGGACCTGAAGGTGATTATTACTTCGGCAACGATCGACCCGCAGCGCTTCTCCCAACATTTCGACGGCGCGCCGATCATCGAAGTCTCCGGCCGCACTTATCCCGTGGAAGTGCGCTATCGGCCCGAACATTTTCTCGATGAGGCGGAAGATGCGGTGGATATCGAGGATGCCGTGGTGCGCGCTGTCGACGAGTTACTGCACGAAAGCCAGAACGGCGATGTGCTGGTGTTCCTGCCGGGCGAGCGCGAGATTCGCGAATGTGCCGAGGCGCTGCGCAAGCACACCGTGAATGCGCCGGGCGCGGGCGTGCGTGCGCATCTGGAAATCCTGCCGCTGTATTCGCGTTTGACGAACGCCGAGCAGGATCGCGTGTTCCAGTTGAGCGGCCAACGCCGCATCGTGCTCGCCACCAATGTCGCGGAAACTTCGCTGACGGTGCCGGGCATTCGCTATGTGATCGATGCTGGCGTGGCGCGTATCAATCGCTATTCGCCGCGCTCGAAAATCAATCTGCTGCAGATCGAGCCGATCTCGCAGGCCTCAGCCAAGCAGCGCGCCGGGCGTTGCGGGCGCGTGGCCGAGGGCATCGCCATTCGTTTGTATTCGGAGGAGGATCATGAGGCACGCCCGGCCTTCACCACCCCGGAAATCCTGCGCACATCCTTGGCCGCCGTCATCCTGCGCATGAAGGCGCTGAACTTGGGCGACATCGCCGACTTCCCGTTTATCGAGCCGCCCTCGGCGCGCATGATTGAGGATGGTTATCGGCAGTTGTTTGAACTCGGTGCGGTCGATGCCGAGAAGGCGCTGACGCCGCTGGGTTCAACGCTGGCCAAGTTTCCGGTCGATCCGGCGTTGGCGCGGATGCTGGTCGCCGCCGAGAAAGAAGCCTCGCTCACCGAGGTGTTGATCATCGCCTCGGCCCTGTCGGTGCAGGATCCGCGCAATCGCCCGCATGACAAGCAGCAGGAAGCCGCCGTCGCCCATGAAAAATTCGCGCATCCGCAATCCGAGTTCATGGCCTTCGTGAATATATGGGCGTTTTACGAAGAGCAGTTGAAGCACAAAAAATCAAACCGCAAATTCGACCAGATGCTGATCGAGACTTTCCTCTCGCCGCTGCGCATGCGCGAGTGGCGCGATGTGCATTCGCAGTTGTCGGAGATGGTCACGGCGCAGGGCATGCATTTGAATTCCACGCCGGCGCGCTATGAAAATGTGCATCGCGCCATGCTCACCGGCCTGCTCGCCAACGTCGGCACCAAGGGCCTTGAGGGTGATCATTACCTCGGCACGCGCGGCATCAAATTCCAGCTGCCGCGCGCCATGCAGCAGCATGCGTCACAAAAGGCCACGCGCATGAAATGGCTGATGGCCGCTGAGCTCACCGAGACCACGCGCGTCTATGCGCGCACCGTGGCCTCGATCGAGCCGGAGTGGATTGAGTTGTTGGGTTCGCACTTGGTCACGCGCACCTGGTTCGAGCCGCACTGGGAACGCAAGAGCGGGCAGGTGACGGCCTTCGAGCAGGTGTCGCTGTACGGCCTGGTGGTGAACCCGCGCAAGCGTGTGCACTACGGCGCGATCAACCCGGTCGAGGCGCGCGAGATTTTCATTCGCCAGGGGCTGGTGGCGGGCGAGGTCGATACCCAGGGAAAATTCCTGCGCAACAATCTTCGGCACGTGAAGGAAATCGAGGACATCGAAGCCAAGGCGCGCCGCCAGGATGTGCTGATCGATGACGACGATATGTTCGCGCTTTACGATTCCATCATCCCCGCCGATATCGTGAATATGGCCGGCTTCGAGCGCTGGCGCAAGGATGCCGAGAAAGCCAATCCGCTGGCGCTGGAATTCTCGCGCGAGCAGTTGATGCGTCGTGCCGCCACTGAAATTACCTATGATCTGTTCCCGAAATCGCTGAAGACGCGCGGCGCGACCTATCCGCTGACCTACCGTTTCGAACCGACCCATCCGATGGACGGCGTCACCATCACCCTGCCGGTGGCGGTGCTGAATCAGGTTCCTGCCGCGCGCTTTGAGTGGCTGGTGGTGGGCATGCTGCGCGAGAAAGTCGCCGCCCTGATCAAGACCCTGCCGCAGCGCCTGCGCAGCCCGTTGGTGCCGGTGCCGGATACGGTCAGCGAATTTATCGAGTACCTGATGAAGATGGACGGCATGCGCGATTTGTCGGCTGCCGAAGCACCGCTGACCGACGCGATCACTTCATTTCTGAAACGCGCCAAAAGCATCGAGCCGCCGAAGGATGCCTGGGACCTCACGCGTCTGACGCCGCATTTGCTGATGAACTTCCGCATTGTCGATGCGGATGGCAAAGAGCTGGCGATGTCGCGTGATTTTGCCGCGCTCAAATTGCAATTCGCCGATGCCTCGCGCACCGTGTTTTCGACCCTGCACAGCAATCGCATGGAGCGCGATGACCTCACCCGTTGGCCGGCTGATCTGGCGGAATTGCCGCCGACCATCAATTTTGAAAAATCCGGCATTCGCTACGACGGTTACCCGGCGATGAGCGACGGCGGCAGTAGTGTGGCGATTCGCATCATGGATGAGCCGTTGCTGGCATTGCATAACCATCGGCGCGGGCTGACGCGCTTGTTCATGCTCGAACTGGCCGAGCAAGCCAAGTTCGCTGACCGCGCGATCAAGGTCTCGCCGGTCGCAGCCTTCCAGTACGCCAGTTTTTTTCCTGAAGCCAAGAACCATGCGCAGGCGGCTTTGAGTGCCGAGCTGACCTTTGCTGCGTTTGCGATGACCTTTGTGGATAGTGGCGATGACAAGGCCGAGCTGATTCGCGATGCTTCGGCATTCAATGCCAAACGCGATGCGATGAAGTCCAAAGTCGTCGCCAATGCGCAGGCGCTGGCGGCGGCCATTGATGAATCGTTGGTGCTGGTGGCCGAAATTAAAAAACTGCTCGGCGAGCGCTATGTGAAGGGCTGGGAACATATTGGCCCCGATGTCGAGGACCAGCTGAAACAGCTGTTCGGCAAGGAGTTCCTGCGCGAAACGCGTGGCAGCCAACTGCTGCATTACCCGCGCTACCTGAAGGCGATCGCGATGCGCATCAACAAGGCGAAGGCCGGTGCGATGGAGCGCGACCTGGAGAACTTCAAGTCAGTACGGCCGCTGTGGCAGAATTGGCTGGGCGTGCGTAACCAGCTGGAGCCGGAGATTCGCGATTATCGCTGGATGGTGGAAGAACTGCGCGTGAGTTTGTTTGCGCAGGAGTTGAGGACGCCGTATCCGGTGAGTATCAAGCGAGTGGGGCGGGTTTGGGAGGAGTTGAATGAGTAGGCATGTGGTTCCCCCCTTTGCAAAAGGGGGGCGGAGGGGGGATTTTCGGTGGTCGATAATTGGCCACATCCGCAAATCCCCCTCGGCCCCCTCGCTTCGCTCTCCCCCTTTTGCAAAGGGGGAAGTACGTTGTGGTCGGGACGGTGATCAGGTTATGGTTTTGCTCGCTTGTTGCGCCGCGTCAATAAACTAGCCGTCTATTAATCAGAAACGAATGAAATCCGCATGACGCAAAATCGCATCCACCGCCTCGCCAACCGCATGGCCAACATCGTCCCCTTCGAGGTAATGGAAATTTCCAGCGCTGCGCGTGCACTTGAGCGCGAGGGCCACGACGTCATTCATATGGAAGTCGGTGAGCCGGATTTCCGTACGCCGCAGCCGATCATCGATGCCGCCATCGCGGCGCTAAATTCGCAGCCCATGTATTACTCCTCGGCCATCGGCATGCGTCCGCTGCGCGAAGCCATCGCCAATTTTTATCGAACCAAATACGGCGTGACCGTTTCACCGGATCGCATCCTCGTTACCGCTGGCTCCAGCGCGGCACTGCTGATGACCATGGGCGTGCTGCTCAACAGCGGCGATGAAGTGTTGATGGCCGACCCGGGCTATCCGTGCAACCGCCACTATGTGCACGCCATGGACGGGGTGCCCAAGTCGATTCCGGTTGGCCCTGAGCACGCCTATCAACTGACGGCATCGCATATCGAGGCGCACTGGGGGCCGCGCAGTGCGGCGGCTTTGGTGGCGACGCCGTCGAACCCCACCGGCACACTGGTGAGTGACGCCGAATTGCGCGCCATTCACCAGGCCGTGACGGCGCGCGGCGGAACCTTGATCGTCGACGAAATTTATCAAGGGCTCACTTATGGTGTTGAACCCTCGACCGCGCTGTCGATCGCGGACGATATTTTCGTGACCAGCAGTTTCTCGAAATATTTCCAGATGACCGGCTGGCGCCTCGGCTGGGCGGTGGTGCCGCAGGCCTATGTGCGTGAATTCGAAACCCTGGCGCAACATTTGTTCATCTCGCCCTCTGCCCCTGCGCAATATGCGGCGCTGGCTGCATTTGATCCGCGCACCATCGAGATCGTCGAAGCGCGACGCCGCGAATTCAAGGCGCGGCGCGATTACCTGGTGCCGGCGCTTCGGGAGCTGGGTTTCAGGATTGCGGTTGAGCCGCAAGGCGCGTTCTATATTTACGCCGATTGCTCGGCGGTGGCGGATGACAGCTTCACGCTGTCGCGCCGATTGTTGCAGGAGGCGCATGTGGCCCTGACGCCGGGTCGTGATTTCGGTATCAACCATCCGGAAAAACATTTGCGCATCGCCTACACCGACACCGTCGAGCGCCTGCAGGAAGCGGTGCGACGTATCGCCGCAGTACTATCGAAGTAATCTCGCTCAAGGAGCCGTCATGAAATTTCTGCCTGCCATCGGCTTCACGTTCGCCGCTTTAT
The DNA here is from genome assembly GCA_031394335.1 of Burkholderiales bacterium. Lineage (GTDB taxonomy): Bacteria > Pseudomonadota > Gammaproteobacteria > Burkholderiales > Usitatibacteraceae > UKL13-2. The sequence goes on along the minus strand of JANMXS010000011.1, from coordinate 5,477 downwards.
TTTTGGCCAACGTCACACAGGCCCAGGAACGTGCTATCGATGAAAAAATTACCGTCAAGGCCGGTGTTGCCGATGTGTGGAATGCGTGGACCACCAGCGAGGGCATCAAGACTTTCTTTGCGCCCGATGCCAAGGTGGAGCTGCGCGTCGATGGCCCTTTCCAGATTTACATGAACCCGCTGGCCGCGCCGGGTATGCGCGGCGCCGACGATATGCGCATCATCGGTTTTCAGGATCGCAAAATGTTGAGCTTCACCTGGAACGCGCCGCCCTCATTGCCGGAAGCGCGCAAGCAGCGCAGCGTGGTGATCGTGCGTTTTATTTCGCGTGGCGACGATTTGACCGATGTCACCATCCATCACATTGGCTGGGGCGAGGGTGGCGAGTGGGACAAGGCCTTTGATTATTTTTCCAGGACCTGGCCCAGCGTGCTGAAGAATCTGAAAAAACGTTTCGATGATGGGCCGGTCGATTGGAAGCCCTGGCTGGCCCAGCTCAAGGCGTCGGCTGCAAAAGCGGGCCCGGGCGCCGCTCCCAATCCAACTCAGGGCACGAGCCCGCCTAAAAAATAGCGGCGCCTTACCGGGCTATCGACGCGCGCAACGGCCAGTCGCGCAATACCTCATGATGCACTCCGTCATCGGCAATCATGGAATGCACCAGGCTGAATGAGTTGGCGCGCCACATGACCGGCTCGATGGCGATGGCATCGAACGGCTGTTCGATGTCGCGAACGACGGTGATATGGGGCCTGAAGCGGCGTTTGTCGATGGTAAATCCGGCCGAGTTGCTGGCGATGCGCAAATGCATTTGCAATGAGAACAATCCGAGCGGCGGCTCGGCGGCGCCCAGCCAGCTGACCTTCGCGCTGTCGAAACAGGCGGCGGTATCCACGGGATAGTCAAAACCGGCATGCACCATGCGGTCGCCGATGGCACACACCTCGTCAAATCGGGTGTCCGGCACTTCGCCGATATAAACCAGCGTCATATGCAGTGAGTCCGGCGTTGACGGGCGGCCACCGGACAGGCGCACCACGTCGTTACGCCGCTGGGCCAACTGGATACGTGTTGTGTCGTCAGGCCACAGGGCGTAGAACAGGCGCATGGATCAATATTTCCTGCTGTTGTCCGGATTGAAAGCACATTGCCTTAAACACTATGCCTCAAGCACGATGTCTTAAGCCGCGTAACTGCGCAGGTCGGTTAGCGCAGCGTCCCACCGGGATCCCCGCTTCATAAAAGCCAAAGTCCGCTCTGGGAGCGGCGTTCGGAGCAAAAATGCTTCGAAAGCCGCGCCGAATGGCGTTCTACGTTTTTTTGGAACATCTCGACGGGGTTTTTGGAAGTCCCCTTTTTCACGGACAGTTTCAGGCTGAGGCGCTGCGCCTGCGGGCCAGCCATGCTCAAACTCTTAATGCCCAGGTTTTCAGCAACTCATAGCGTACACCGCCCGCATCCGGCAAGGACGCCACCAGCGAAAAACCGCTGACCGGCCAGCGGACGCCCTGTGTCGACATGGTTTCGAACGCCTGCGGCAGATGGCGCACCAGGGTGATATGCGGACGGAACGTGCTCCGGTCGATGTCGAAGCCTTCTGCATTGACCGCATTTTGAATCGCCGCCTGCAGCTCGACCAGCGGCTGCGAGACTTGCTTCGATCCCGCCCAGCCGACCTTGGCTTTTTCAAAACAGCTGACCTTGTTGATCTGCATTTCAAACGTCCGACCGTCGATCTCGCTGCCGATTGCAGTCAGGATATTCAGCCGCGCGGGATCGACTTCGCCGAGAAAACACAGGGTGATATGGAAGGTGTTCGGCGCGGTGCCGCGCCCACCGATCAGCGGCAGCAACCTGGCCTGCATGCTATGCAGATGTTCGCGCGTGCTGACATCGGGCCAGAGGGCGAAAAAAAGTTTCATGACCTCACCGTTTTTTAATATGCGCGACCATCGACATCAGGCCGCTAATCGAATCGGAATACGTTTTTCTTCCACCGCATGACAGGCCACCTGGCCGCCTTCGGCATGATTGATCATTTCGGGGCGTTCTGTTTTGCAACGCTCGAAAGCATGCGGGCAACGCGGATGGAAGGCGCAGCCGCTGGGCGGATCAAGCGGATTGGGCACTTCACCGGCGACCGGGATGCGCGGCTTGCCGGTCATTTTCAGATCCGGGATCGCCGATTGCAGCATTTGCGTGTACGGGTGCAAGGGCATATTGAAAATGCGCCTGGTCTCGGCGATTTCGACCACACGGCCCAGGTACATCACGCCAACCCGGGTGGAAATATGCGATACCACCGCGAGGTTGTGCGAGATAAACAGATAGGTCAGGCCGAATTCGCGCTGCAAATCTTTCATCAGGTTGAGGATTTGCGCCTGCACCGAGACATCGAGCGCGGAGGTGGGCTCATCACAGACCAGAAATTCCGGGTTCGACGACAGCGCACGCGCGATCGAGATGCGCTGCCGCTGACCGCCGGAAAACTCATGCGGAAATTTCTCGGCATCCAGTGGTGACAGGCCCACTTGCGTGAGCAATTCGTCGACGCGTTTCTTCAGGGCAGCGCTGCCTTGCGACAGTCCGTGCGAGAGAATCGGTTCGGCAATGATCTTGCCGACGCGCCAGCGCGGGTTCAGGCTGGCATAGGGGTCCTGGAAAATCATCTGGAAGCGTTTGCGCAGTTGCTGCAATTCGCTGGCGCCCGCCGTGGCCATATCGACGCCATCAAATACGATCGAGCCGCGTGAGGGCGTATATAGCCCGCAGATCAACCGCGCCATGGTCGATTTGCCGCAACCAGACTCGCCGACCAGGGACAAGGTTTCGCCGCGATTAATGGTGAAGCTGACGCCATCCACCGCTTTGAGGATCTGTCGCCCCTGGCCGTCGATGACGCGGTTCAACCATGGTTTCGATACGTCGAACTCCATGGCGACGTCTTTGACGTCGAGCAGTATTTTGCTGTCGCGCATGGGTGCACCTTGATCGCTCATGCGGATACCGTTTGCGTATTTTTGGCATGCAGCCAGCAAGCGGCCATGGTCTTGCCGGCCGGTAGCAGGTCAGGGCGCTCGCTTCGGCAGCGCTCACCTGGCGCCGCCCCCCCGACATCGTTTATCCGTGTGCAGCGTGGATTAAAGGCACAGCCTTTGGGAATCGCGGTGAGACGTGGCATCGCGCCGTCGATTTGCGCAAGACGTTCGTTGCTGTCGCCCACACTCGGAATCGCCCCCATCAAACCGACGGTATACGGATGCTGCGGATGATGAATGACCTCGGCCACTGGCCCGATCTCGGCGATGCGTCCGGCGTACATCACCGCGACGCGGTCGGCGGTTTCGGCGATCACGCCCATATCGTGCGTGACCAGCATCACGGCGGTACCGTGCTCGCGGCCGAGTTTTTTAAGCAAGGTGATGATCTGCGCCTGAATCGATACGTCGAGTGCGGTGGTCGGCTCGTCGGCGATGATCAGCTTCGGGTTCGCCGCCAGGGCGAGTGAAATCACCACGCGCTGACGCATGCCGCCGGAGAATTGATGCGGGTAATGATCGATGCGCTTATCCGCCGCCGGAATGCCGACTTCCTGCAGCAGCTCGATGGCGCGCGCACGTGCCTGCGCATGCGTGAGGTCGAGATGCGTTTCGATGGTCTCGATGATCTGGCGGCCGATGGTATACAGCGGGTTGAGTGAGGTCAGCGGGTCCTGAAAAATCGCGCCGATTTCCCGACCGCGAATTTTGCGCATCTCCTCGAACGGCAGATTATCGATGCGCCGACCATTGAGCAGGATTTCACCGCCGGCGATGCGCCCCGGCGGTTCCAATAGGCCGATCACGGCGGCGCCGGTCAGCGATTTGCCGGCGCCCGATTCGCCGACCACGCCCAGCACGTCACCGGCGGCAATGTCGAAGCTGATGTCGTCCACCGCCACCAGCGTGCCGCGCCGGGTCGGGAATTCGATGCGCAGGTTTTTGACTTGCAGCAGCGGTATTGTCATCGGGGCACCATCAGCGCAGTTTTGGATTGAGCGCATCGCGCAGCCAATCGCCGATGATGTTGATCGACAGCACGATGATCACCAGCGCCGCGCCCGGAAAGACCGTGATCCACCACTCGCCCGAGAACAGGAAATCATTGCCAATACGAATCAGCGTGCCCAGCGAAGGTTTGGTCGGCGGCACACCCACGCCGAGAAACGACAAGGTCGCCTCGGTAATAATCGCGGTGCCGACATGCAAGGTCGCCAGCACCATTACCGGCCCCAGCACATTGGGCAGCACATGCGAGAACATGATCGCCAGCGGTTTGCGGCCGATCACGCGTGCCGCTTGCACGTATTCCTTGTTGCGCTCCACCAGGGTTGAGCCGCGCACGGTGCGCGCGTACTGCACCCAGCCGGAGGCGGCGATCGCGAAAATCAGCACATACACCGCGATCTCCGCGTGATGTTCGCGACCGACCACGGCGCGCGCCACGCCGTCGATCAATAGCGCGATCAGGATGGCGGGAAACGAGAGCTGCACATCGGCCACGCGCATGATGAAGGCATCGAGCTTGCCGCCCACATAGCCGCTGATCAGGCCCAGGGTGATGCCGATGGTCATCGACAGCATCACCGCGGCCACACCGACCAGCAACGACACCCGCGAGCCGTACATGATGGTGGAGAGCACATCGCGGCCCTGATCGTCGGTACCGAGAAAGAACTGCGCGCGGCCCGCCGCGATCCACGCCGGCGGGGTGAAGGCATCGAGCAGGTTGAGAGTCTTCAGATCGAAGGGATTATGCGGCGCCACCAGGCCGGCAAACGCCGAGGCCAGAAAGCAGGTCAGCGCCGCGATGGTGGCCGCAATGACCAGCGGATTGCGCTTGAAGCTGTACCAGATGTCGCCATCGAAAAAACGTTTCAGGATATCGCCCATCTCAATGGCCCCCGGTGGTTGCGCGGTCCACGCGCAGGCGCGGATCGACCACGTAGTACAGCAGGTCGACCAGCAGATTGATGGCGACGAAAATGAAACCGATCAGGCACAGGTAAGCCGCCATCACCGGAATGTCGGCGAACTGCACCGCCTGGATAAACAACAGGCCCATGCCCGGCCACTGGAACACGCTTTCGGTGATGATCGCAAACGCGATCAGACCACCAAGTTGCAGGCCGGTAATGGTGATCACCGGCACCAGCGTGTTCTTGAGCGCGTGGCCAAAATGCACCGCATTGTTGGAGAGGCCGCGGGCGCGCGCGAACTTGATGTAATCGGTACGTAGCACTTCGAGCATCTCGGAGCGCACCAGTCGCATCACCAGCGTCATCACGAACAGCGACAGTGTGATCGAGGGCAGGATGATGGCTTTCAGTCCGGACTTGGTCAGGAATCCGGTCGTCCACCAGCCGAGCGCAGTGACGTCTCCGCGGCCGAATGACGGCAGCCATCCGAGCAGCACCGCAAAGATGAGGATCAGGTAGAT
>JANMXS010000010.1:0-11494 GCA_031394335.1 Burkholderiales bacterium | reverse complement strand
TCGACCTTGCGGGTGGCGTGCTCGCCTATTGCAACGGCGGGCATGACGCACCGCTGATCGGCCGCGCCGGCGCGGGCTTCGATTTTGCCGAATGCGCCGGCGGCATGATGCTCGGCGTGCTGGAAGATGCGCCGTCCCAGCCCGGCAGCATCGCGCTCGAGCGGGGTGACATGGTGCTGTGCTATACCGACGGCGTTACCGAGGCGATGAACCCGCGCCAGGAAATGTTCACCCAGCGCGGTCTGCGCGAGAGCGTTGCGGGAATGGAGGAAACCGATACGGCCGACGTGGTGCGCGCGCTGCACGCGAAGATCAGGAAATTCGCCGAAGGCGCGCCGCAGTCCGACGATATCGCGGTACTCGCGCTGAAATACCGGGGCAAGGGCAAGGCAATCAAACCCGGCTGAGCACCGCGCTCATGCGACATTGCCGGCGCAATCCGTACGACGCATCGGCAAACCTGAAGATGGCGTCCCCAGCGAGATTCGAACTCGCGTTACCGCCGTGAAAGGGCGATGTCCTAGGCCTCTAGACGATGGGGACTCATTCGTCAGCAACAGATGTGAAACAATTTTGTGGTGGAGATAGGCGGGATCGAACCGCCGACCTCTTGCATGCCATGCAAGCGCTCTCCCAGCTGAGCTATACCCCCACATGGAAGACGCGCATTATAGCGGGCTGGCGGCACTTTTGCCAACCCCCATTGCCATTCAAGCTGATCCGGCGCGTATTTGTGGGGCTACCGCCCGGTGGCCAGCCTCGCCAGCGCTTCATCGCGCCCCAGCACGTGCATGATCGCATCGATCGCCGGCGTCTGCGTCTGCCCGGTCAGCAGCACGCGCAGGGGCATCATCAGCTGCGGCATTTTCAGGCCGTGCTTGCTGACCTGTGCCTTGATCGCGGTACTGATCTCGGCCTTGGCCCAGGCGATGGCAGGCAAGGTCTGCAGCAACTCTGCCAATGCCGGCTTTGCTGCATCAGTCAGGTGCTGGGTCAGCATGGCGGCATCCGCTTGCGGGCGCCGATAAAAATAATGCGCCGCATCAGCCATTTCCACCAGCGTGGGTGAGCGCTCGCGCAATAGCTCGGCTACGCGGGCAAGGTCAGGCCCACCAGTGATATCGAGCCCCGCATGCGCCATGAACGGCGCCAGCAGTTTCGCCAGCTCGACCGACTCGGTGCGTTTGATGTACTCGTGGTTCAGCCACTTCAGTTTTTCGGTATTGAACTGGGCGGCCGACGGCGTGACGTGATCGAGATCAAACCATGCGCAAAACTGCTGCATGGAAAAAATCTCTTCATCGCCATGCGACCAGCCCAACCTGGCCAGGTAATTCACCACTGCATCGCGCAAAAAGCCTTCGGCCGGATATTCCATCACGCTGACCGCCCCATGGCGCTTGGACAACTTCTGCCCGTCGTCGCCGAGAATCATCGACAGATGCGCGTACACCGGCAAAGTAGCGCCCAGCGCGCTCAGCACATTGATCTGCCGGGGCGTATTGTTGACATGGTCATCACCGCGGATGACGTGGGTGATGCGCATATCCCAGTCATCGACGCAGACGCAGAAATTATAGGTCGGGGTGCCGTCGGAGCGGGCGATGATGAAATCGTCGAGTTCATGGTTGTTGAATTCAATGCGGCCCTTGACGCCGTCTTCCCAGGCGACTATGCCATCTTGCGGGTTACGAAAACGCACCACTGGTTTCAATCCATCGGGAATCGGCGGCAGCACCTTGCCCGCTTCGGGACGCCAGCGGCCGTCGTAGCGCGGCTTTTCATCACGCGCCCGTTGCGCCTCGCGCATCGCGTCCAGCTCTTCAGGGGTGCAATAGCAGTGGTAGGCAGTGCCAGCTGCCAGCATCGTCCGGATCACTTCCTTGTAGCGATCCATGCGTTGCATCTGATAGAACGGGCCTTCGTCGTAATCGAGGCCCAGCCATTGCATGCCGTCAAGAATCGCTTTGACCGCTTCGGGTGTGGAGCGCTCGACATCGGTGTCTTCAATGCGCAGGATGAACGTGCCTTTGTGTCGGCGTGCATAGGCCCAGGCGAACAGGGCGGTGCGACCGCCGCCGATATGCAGGAAGCCGGTGGGGCTGGGGGCAAAACGGGTTCGGACTGTCATCTGAAAATTTCGTGGGTGCGAATGGATCGGTTACATCTTGGGCAAGGTAACGCCCTTCTGCCCCTGGTATTTGCCGCCGCGATCCTTGTACGAGGTTTCGCACACTTCATCGCTCTCGAAAAACAGCAACTGCGCCACTCCTTCGTTGGCGTAAATCTTGGCGGGTAGCGGCGTGGTGTTGGAAAACTCCAGCGTCACATAGCCTTCCCATTCCGGCTCGAACGGCGTGACGTTGACGATGATGCCGCAGCGCGCGTAGGTCGATTTGCCCAGACAGATGGTCAGCACATTGCGCGGAATGCGGAAGTACTCGACGGTGCGCGCCAGCGCGAACGAGTTCGGCGGGATGATGCAGAAGTCGGCCTTGATATCGACGAACGATTTATCGTCGAAATTCTTCGGGTCGACAATGGTCGAATTAATATTGGTAAACAGCTTGAATTCATTCGAGCAGCGGATATCGTAGCCATAGCTGGAGGTGCCGTAGCTGACAATGCGCTGGCCATTGGCCTCGCGCACCTGGCCCGGCTCGTAGGGCTCGATCATGCCGTGCTGCTGGGCCATTTTGCGGATCCATCTATCGCTCTTGATACTCACGCGTCGTTCTCCCTTGTGCTGTCGTTGCTTATGCTGTTGTTCAATCTGTCGAGTTTAGCCGATGGCTGTCGGTTTCATACGTCACCACCGTGACATCCGCACCCGCCGCGCGCAGCGGCTTCAGCTGCTGATATTCGCTGGACTGATACCAGCGGTGCAGCGCCGCCATATTGTCGAAGCGCAATACCACCAGGCGTTCGAATTCCGGCTGAAGTTCGCCGGGATTGCTCAGCACTTCCTGCTGCAGGCCACGTAGCAGGATCTCGCCACCGTAGGCAATGATGGTGGCATCGACCTGGTCGAGGTAATCGTGCCATTTCTCCGCATCGCGGATTTTGATGTGCCCGGTGAGATAAGCCGCCATTTTTAAGTGCGCCGTTGGTTAGTGGTCGTAATGTGGATCAGGCTGCGCGGCGTAGTGTGCAATCGCCGCACTGTAGCGTTTGGTGGCGGGTTCTTTGGAAAATTCCGCAATGTGGTTCAGCAACAATTCCATGGCATCGCGGTGCTGTCCCAGGTTGTACAGGCTCAGGGCCAAAAATACCTTGAACTCCTCCGCATCCGGAAACCGGGCAATGCCTTTTTGCAGCGTCCTGACCGAATCGGTGAAACGGCCGGTGGAACGATACGAGCTCCCAAGGCCAAGCAGGGCGCCGCGCAGATCCTCGCCATCCAGCCCGTTCTCAACCGCAAACTCGTAATGCGGGATGGCTTCCTCTTCCATGCCCTGCGGATCGTAGGTGCAGGCCAGTTCGTAATTCACCTTGGCGTCGCGCGGATTGACCTTGTATAAATCGAGCAGTATCGCCAGCGCCTCGGTGAATTTCGATTCGCGCCGCAGCGTGGTGGCGCGTTTCATGGCCGCTTTCATGCGACCGCACTCGGCGACGCGACACTTTGTTGAAATTCAATATGGGATGCACGAACCTCGTTTGCTACGGCGCACTTCCCCCTTTGCAAAAGGGGGATTGAGGGGGATTTAGCACGGTTGCCGATCATTGGCCACCGCAAATCCCCCCTGCCCCCCCTTTTGCAAAGGGGGGAACTACGTTTGCGAAACGTTAACTGGTCTCGCGCAATGGCTCCAAATAATTTCAACAAACCCCTAGGTATTCTGAATGACGATTTTCGGGAACACGCTGGAGCGGTCCTGCGATTGCTTGGCGATCTTGGCCGCGCACTTTCGCGCGATGTCCTTGTAAATCTTCGTGATCGGCCCATCCGGGTCGGATACCACCGTCGGCTTGCCGCCGTCGGCCATCTGGCGAATGCTCATGTCCAGCGGCAAGGAACCCAGCATCTCGATGTTGTAGTCCTTGGCCATCTTCGCGCCGCCACCTTCGCCGAAAATATGCTCGATATGGCCGCAGTTCGAGCACACATGCATGGCCATGTTCTCGACGATGCCGATAATCGGCACACCGACCTTTTCGAACATCTTGAGGCCCTTGCGCGCATCCAGCAGGGCGATGTCCTGCGGCGTGGTGACGATCACCGCACCGGTGACCGGCACCTTTTGCGCGAGGGTCAACTGAATGTCGCCAGTGCCCGGCGGCAGATCAACCACCAGGTAATCGAGATCATTCCAACGCGTCTCGTTCAGCAACTGTTCCAGCGCCTGCGTGACCATTGGCCCGCGCCATACCATCGGCGTTTCCGGGTCGATCAAAAAGCCCACGCTCATCGCCTGGATGCCGTGGCCCTCCAGCGGCTCCATGGTTTTGCCATCGCGCGATTGCGGGCGACCGGTGATGCCCAGCATCATCGGCTGCGAGGGGCCGTAGATATCGGCGTCCAGCATGCCGACCACCGCACCTTCAGCCGCCAGCGCCAGCGCCAGGTTCACTGCGGTAGTGCTTTTCCCCACGCCGCCCTTGCCGGAGGCGACCGCAATAATGTTCTTGATGCCCGGCACCAGCTTCACGCCGCGCTGTGCGCTGTGCGAGACAATTTTTGAATAAACATTCACCGAGACGTTTTCAATGCCGGCAATTTTCTTCAGCCGCTCGGTCACCTGCTTGCGGATGCCCTCAGTGACGCTTTTACCCGGATAGCCAAGCACGATTTCCAGCGACACAAAGCCGCCCTCGATCTTGATGTTTTTGGCCTGCTTGCCGTCGACAAAATTTTCATCGGTGACAGGGTCGATCAATTCGCGCAAGGCGTTCTGGATGATTTCTGCGGTGATGCTCATGGGCTGCCGATCAATTCATTGAAATAAATAAAAGCGGACTCACATTTTATCGGAAAGACGTGCTCGGGTCGCTTTCTTTGTATACCTGTTTGTGTACCTATTTTCGGAAGGGCTTGATACAATCGGAATCACAAAAAATTATTCAAATCAGTCACTAACCGCACTCCCCGGCACCATCATCCCCGGGTCGCACCGAGCGCCGCAAAACGTCAATGCCCCGCAAACTCTTCGTCACCACCGCCCTGCCTTACGCCAACGGGCCGTTCCACATCGGCCACATCATGGAATACATCCAGGCGGATATCTGGGTGCGTTTTCAGCGCATGCAAGGCAACGAGGTGCATTTTGTCTGCGCCGACGATGCGCACGGCGCGCCGATCATGCTCAAAGCAGGCGCCGCCGGCATCACCCCGGAGCAACTGGTCGCCAGTATCGCCGCGGAACGGCCACGTTCGCTCAATGGTTTTCACATCGGCTTCGACCACTGGCATTCCACCCATTCGCCCGAGAATGTGGAACTGTCGCAGGACATCTATAAAAAGTTGAAGGCGGCGAAGCTGATCGCCACCAAGGAGATTGAACAATTCTACGACCCGGTCAAGGGCATGTTCCTGGCCGATCGCTACATCAAGGGCGAATGTCCCAAGTGTGGCGCCAAGGACCAGTACGGCGACGCCTGCGAGAACTGCGGCGCGGTCTACGCCCCTACCGATCTCAAGAACCCCTATTCAACGATCACCGGCGCCAAGCCGGTGCTGAAGACTTCCGAACATTTTTTCTTCAAGCTCTCGGACAAGAAATGCGTGCAGTTTTTGCAGGACTGGGTCAAAAACACGCCTCTGCAACCGGAAGTGGTCAACAAAATAGCCGAGTGGTTAGGGGACAACGAAAAAGCGGGCGGCAAAACGCTCAACGATTGGGACATTTCCCGCGACGCGCCCTACTTCGGCATCGAGATCCCCGATGCACCGGGTAAATATTTCTACGTCTGGCTGGATGCGCCGGTTGGTTACCTCGCCAGCCTGAAAGCGTATTTCGATTCCGGCAAGGCCAAGGCGCGCGGCGAGAAGCACAGCTTCGATGACTTCATGGCCGACGACAAGGTCGAGCAGTACCACTTCATCGGCAAGGACATCGTCTATTTCCACACCCTGTTCTGGCCGGCCATGCTCAAGTTTGCCGGGCGCAAGGCGCCGAACAATATTTTTGTGCACGGCTTCCTGCAGATCACCGGCGAGAAGATGTCCAAATCGCGCGGCATCGGCTTCGGCCCCACCAAGTACATCGAACTGGGCCTCAATCCCGAATGGCTGCGCTACTACATCGCCGCCAAGCTGAACGACAAGGTCGAGGACCTCGATTTCAATCCCGACGATTTCCTGGCGCGCGTCAACAGTGACCTGATCGGCAAGTATGTGAACATCGCCAGCCGCGCGGCCGGCTTTATCAGCAGGAAATTTGCCGGCAAGCTCACCAAGCCGGCGATGCCTGCCGAAGTCGCGAAAGAATTTGCGGCAGCAGCGCCGGAGATTGCCGGGTATTACGAAGGCCGCGAATTCGGCAAAGCAATCCGCAAGATCATGGCGCTGGCCGATCTTGCCAACCAATACGTCGATGCCAACAAGCCCTGGGAACTCGCCAAGCTTGAAGGTCGCGACGCAGAGTTGCATACTGTGTGTTCAACATGTATCGCCATGTTCCGCGATCTCACGGTATATTTAGCACCTGTGCTGCCTGAACTCGCGGCCAATGCTGGCGCGATGTTCAATTTCGATGCACTTGACTGGAAGGCGCTGGCGAAGCCCCTGCCATCCGGTCATGAAGTCAACCCGTACAAACATTTAATGAGCCGTATCGACCCCAAACAAATCGACGCCTTGCTTGAGCCCAGCGCAGAAGCCTTGGCGGCTGCTGATGCCATCGCCAAGGCCGCTGCGAAGCCCGACAAAGCCGCAGCCAAGACAGACAAAGCCACCGACGCGAAGGTAGACGCCAAAGCCGCCAACAACGACCTGCCCGCAGCCAACAGCGAATTCGCGTTGGTGCCGCCGGAACCGCCGAAGCCCATCGTAATCCAGGAAATTTCGGAGACGATTTCGATCGACGATTTTGCGCGCATCGATTTGCGTGTCGCCAAAATCCTCGACGCCGAACTGGTGGTCGAAGCCGATAAATTGTTGAAGCTCACGCTGGATCTCGGCATAGAACAGCGCACCGTATTCGCCGGTATTCGTTCCACCTACAACCCCAAGCACCTGGTCGGCCGCCTGACGGTGATGGTCGCCAACCTGGCGCCGCGCAAAATGCGCTTCGGCGAATCGCAGGGCATGGTGCTGGCCGCCGGCGACGGTACCGGCATTTACCTGCTCTCGCCCGATTCCGGCGCGGTACCGGGGATGCGCATCAAATGACCACACCTCGCGAGCTACCGCTGCGGCTGCCGCCGTACGCGGTGGATCGCGACACCCTCGAAAACGAAGTGCGCATCGACACCTATCGCGCCAGCGGCCCCGGTGGCCAGCACGTCAACAAAACCAATTCCGCGATCCGCATCACCCACCTGCCCTCGGGCGTGGTGGTGATCGCGCAGGATTCCTCCTCGCAATTTCGCAACAAGGACGTCGCTTTCGAGCGCCTGATCGAGAAACTCGCCAAGCTCAACCACGTGCCCAAGAAGCGCTTCGCCACCAAGCCCACGCGCGCCTCCAAAGAGCGCCGCATCGAAGCCAAGAAAACCCGCGCCGTCGTCAAGGTTCAACGCGGCCGGAAGATCTCGCATGATGAGTGAAGAAGCCGAGGGCTACGCCTACGGCCAAGGCCGCAGCGACGAGATCATCACCCTGCACCTGTCCATCACCGGCCGCGTACAAGCGGTCGGCTTTCGCGAATCGATGCGCCTGATCGCCCAGGCACTGAACGTCACCGGCTGGGTACGCAATTGCGCCGATGGCAGTGTCGAAGCCACGGTACAAGGCGAGTCGGCGGCGGTAGAGCAACTCGTCAACTGGTGCCACAACGGCCCGCCGGGCGCGAATGTGAAATACGTCAATGCGAGTCTGGTGGCGGATGCGGAAACGTTTATCGCGTTTTCAAGGTGGGCGACGCCGGCGTAAGGAAGTACCGCTGCAGGGAAAACCAAACTCCAGCGCTGGCGCGGCGTTCGAGGCATTTTTGCTCGGAAAGGCGCACCGAATGGCGATCTGCGTAATTTTGTCTGCTTCTCGACAGTGCGCCGTGGGCGAGTAGCCGAGGGCCAGCGACAACGCGATCTGAGGCACCGGCACGCGTGACCGTCCAACCAGCCGCAGGGTGGCAACCTCAATGACTCGGCGAACCAGGCAATCGCCAACAAGCTCGCCCGTCCGCGCAGAGACGAGCCGACAAACGCCAAGGTCGACAGACGGGTTCCACTTTTGTTCAACAGGTTCGACATGCGGCTCTCATCCCATCAGCGAGCACCTCGCGATGCCATGCGTCACCCGGCTGATATTCGCCTGATCCGCCGATCAGGACGATCGAAATTTCTGGATCATACGAATGCGCAATGACGTTTGAATTCGCTGCGAGCGTCCGGGTTCGTCTACCTGCACATGCAATAATAATATCGATCAACAATGCCCATTTACCGAAAGCTGGAATGAACGCGATCCGTCCACGGTTGCAATTTTTACTTGCCGGCAGGCGAGTTCTGCGGGGGCTGCTGGTCGGCGGCGCATGCCTTGTACTGATCTCGCCCCTGAGCACCCGCGCGCAAGTGCCGGCGGTTCCCGTAACGACGCTGGTCGATAACGTGGTCGAAAATTATCGCAAGGTAATCCTGCTGCATGAATCCGGCAGAGGCAAGCTCAGTCGCGAGCGGGCGCAAGCCGGCCACTATCTGTTTTTCCAGAATCGACTGCTGATCACGCAGCTGGTCGATGCCGCCGCGCGCGCAGAGAGCGATTGCCAGGCGCTGGTTGATTATTGGCAAACAGGCGCCGGCTGGCTTGAAGTTGATCGTTTGTCCATGGGTGGCGTGTTCTCCGAACTTGAGCTCAGGCTCACGCCAACCAGCCCCTGCCTGCCACGTATCAAAGCGGCGCGGGCACAGTTGCAGGGTGTCCGCGCGCTCTACAATCGCGAAGTGACCGCGATACTCGATAGTCGCAGCGATACCGTGCCGGGCAAGCGTCCGAAATGGACCGCGTATATAAAGTTTCTCGGACAGCGGTATTCAGTCGCGAGGATTGTGGCTGAACTCGATCTTGCATCAGCACCCAGTACCCGTGGTGCGCGGCCTGCAGGGACGGCGCAAGCGCTGGCACGCCGCGCCGCGAGCGACGAATGGACCGACGGCGATCTTGCCGACAAGACGGTGCTGCTGACCTTCGACGATGGGCCGCATCCGCTATACACCTCGCGTGTTCTGGATGTGCTCGCGAAGTATCAAATCCATGCGGTGTTTTTCATGATCGGGCAAAACCTCGGCACCCTGGATGCCGAGGGCAATGTGCAATTGCATGAGCCCGCATTGGTGGCACGCATTCTCCGCGAGGGGCACTACATCGCCAACCATACGCATACGCACCCGCTGCTTCCGCGCCTTGACGAAATAAAACTGACCGACGAAATCGATCTTACGGAAGTATTGTTGACGAGCGCCACACCGGATGGCATCGGTCGCGCAAAACTGTTCCGGCCGCCGTATGGTGCGCGCAATGACCTGGTGCTTGCCGAGATCGCCGCACGCGGCCTGAGATCGGTACTTTGGAACGTCGACTCCCGCGACTGGGCTGATCCGATCCCGCAATCTGTGGCTAAACGCGTGCTTGACGAGGTCAGGCATGAGGGGCGCGGCATCATCCTGTTCCACGATATTCATCCGCGCACGGTGGAGGCGGTCCCGATCGTGATTGAGGCGCTGCTCAAGCAAGGGTTCCATTTTGCCCGCTTTGAAAGCGGGCAGTTGGTGGTCGATGCCAAGCCTGAATCGTCGACAAGCACGAACGCGGAAGCTACGCTGCCGAGCAAACCCTAGCGCTTTGGTTCTGGATGCTACTCAACGACGGGCGTGCTCTTCTGCGAGGAAACAAAAATCACCGCATCCGACACCGCGACCACATCGTGCTCTTCACCCGGTTGCGTAAACAGATAGTCACCCTGGCTCAATTCATTGCCGCCAATTTGCACGGTTCCCGTGAGCACCACAACTTCTTCGGTGCCGTGATGCGCATGACGCGGGAACCGGCTGCCTTGCGAAAGGCGAACAACCGAAGAACGACCGCCGGCATCGTTATTGCGAAACAGGCTTCGGTCGATGCCGGAATAGTCGGTGGGCTTCCAGTCGCGGTTTGATGATTTATTGACCAACATGGGGCATTCCTCGGGGATAAAGGTGGATATTTTTTGTGAGCGAAAGTGAGGGCAAAAACAACGTCAACAATTATCCGCCCAAGTTTATTGGGTTCGCAACCAACTACTAGGCCTGAACAAACGTCGTCACACGCCGTCTCGTGCGCTCACGCAGCGAACACTCGCGCAAGGAGTCCGCCAATTGCTCCAGATTGGGAATGCCATAGAGGATAACCGTCGCAAAACTGGCATCCGACGAGCGCAGATGCAGCAGGCAATGGCCCACCATGCGCATGCCCAGGGGCTTGTGCAAATCGAAATGATCGATGCGGAACAGCTCCAGGCTGTCCTTGGTTTTCGACAGGATTCCACGTTCGATGCGCACCCGCTGCGACGTAATCTCATAGCTCGTGCCAAAACTTTGCAGCCAATAGAAAATCCAGCCCAGGCCAAGCGTGAGCACCACCACGATCCACTGCCAAGCACTGTAAATCACTGCGGGCCGACCGGTGAACAGCGGCGTCTCCGTTTCATTCGCACGCGAAGCGGCGAACGCTTCCAGATCAGTATTGCAAAAGCGGCACTTGATGGCGGCCGCCTTGATGGTTTCGCCGCAGACCGGGCAGGCTTTGCTGTCGTCACTCATTTGTCATTCCCTTGTTGTTGCTGCCTTGAGAGCTGCGGCTTCGCCGATGGGCCAATGCGGATAGCTCACACCGTCCCGGTCATGCGCCACGACAACGGCAAGCGATTATCAGGCGAGCACATGGTACTCGCTCTGCACCAGGCCGCTCGGAAAGTGCCGGGTTGAAATGTGCTGTAGCCGCACATCATGCGGCAGCGAACCAAAAAGCGGAATACCCTCGCCAATCAGCACCGGCACGCGGGTGATGATCAGGCGTTGAATGAGCCCGGCGCGCAGGAACCTTTGGATGGTGATGCCGCCATCGATGTAAAGATGATGCGCGCCACTGGCCGCGAGCTGCGACACGATCTCGGCAGGCGTGCCGGACATTTGCTCAACGCGGCCGCCGCGCACCGCAGATAAATCGACTGGCAGGCTGCTCAGGACAACGACGCGCTTGTCACCATACGGCCAGTCGCCAAAGGTCAGCACCTTCTCGAAAGTCTTGCGACCAATCACCAGCGCATCGACGCTGGCCATGAACTCATCATAGCCATGCGGCTCACCACCGCCTGCGGGCAACCAGTCGAGATCGTCGTTGGGTCGCGCGATGAAG
>JANMXS010000009.1:0-2950 GCA_031394335.1 Burkholderiales bacterium | reverse complement strand
CCCAAACTCCAGCGCGTCCGCAATCAAGGCATGGCCAATCGATACTTCCAGGACTTGTGGCACAGCTTGCAGAAATGTCGGCAAATTTTGCAAATTGAGATCATGTCCCGCATTGACGCCCAGGCCGGCTTGCTGAGCCGCGCGGGCGGCGTCGACATAGCGTTTCAACACGTCGGCCTGATCCCGCGCCCCGAACGCCTGTGCATACGGCTCGGTATAAAGTTCGACGCGGTCTGCGCCAAGCGCCTTGGCGTGGTACATGGCATCGGCAACCGGGTCCATGAACAGGCTAACCCGTATCTTCAGGCTCTTCAGTTCTGCAATCAGCGGCGCAAGGCGCGGCGCGTCTTTCGGCAGATCCCAACCGTGATCGGAGGTTGACTGTTCTGTGTCATCCGGAACCAGAGTGCATTGCCGGGGGCGCGCTTCTCGCACGAAGTCGAGCAGGCCATGGAAGGGGTTGCCCTCAATATTGAACTCGGCCAGAGGCCATTCCTCAAACAGTTCGGCCAGTTCACGCACATCTCGTGGACGGATATGACGTTGATCCGGACGTGGATGCACCGTGATGCCGTGTGCACCCGCTACCAAGGCAGTACGCGCAGCCTGCAGCACACTGGGGATGCCCAGTGAACGGGTATTGCGTAACAGGGCTACCTTGTTGACGTTGACGCTGAGTTTTGTCATGAGAGCGGAGTGATGCTGCCGGGGGTTGAGGGCGCGCAGATTCTTTTACCAGCCGCCCTGCAACTCGCGTATCAACTGGCGGGTGTGGAGCGGCTTGTCGCCCAACATATGGTTGATCGCGCGGCGCATGAGTTGCTTGGATTGCTGCTGCGTGACCGGGTCGGCGAAATCGCCCGAGGCCATGTCAAGCAGCGTTTTGCCGTTCAATTGTAGTCCATCACCGCTGCCTTGCCGGGCGATGCGTCCGATGGCCACCGGGCCGTGCTCGAACAGGTAAAGGTATTGGCCGCTGGCGATAATCGGCTGGCGCGTATCCGCCTCCTCTGCCAGCATCAGGGCATAGCCAAGTTCGCGCAACAGCGCGATTTCAAAGCGGCGCAATACCGCGCCGATCCCACGCACATCAAGCGGCGTATCGGCGCCCGAGAGTTGTGTCACCGCAACTTCGTAGGCATCAAACAGCACCTCGTGGGCATCTTCGCGGTGCGCGAGCTTGAGCAGCAGCTCGTTCATGTAGAACGCCGACATCAGGGCGGAGCCGCTCAACTGGGGAAAGATGCGCCCGTGCTCGACCGACTTCAGCGTCTTCATGTCGGCCTTGCCAAACCAGTTGAACAGCAGCCGTTGGAACGGGTTCAGCGTGCCTTTCATGGCGCTGGACGGGCGCTTGGCGCCCTTGGCAACAAACACCATGCGGCCATGCGAGCGCGTGAAACTCTCGATGATCAGGCTGGTTTCGCGATACGGGTAGCTATGCAACACAAACCCGGCGCTGGAGTCGCCGACAAGCCGCATGGTCCGACTTATTCGTAACCGTACTGGCGCAGCAAGGCTTCGTCGTCGGCCCAGCCTTTTTTAACCCGCACGAACAACTCGAGATAGACCTTGCCGCCGAAGGTGGCTTCCATGTCCTTGCGCGCGTCGGTGCCGATGCGTTTGAGTCTCTCGCCCTTGGTGCCAATCAGGATGGCTTTCTGGCTGTTCTTGTCGACGACGATGTTGGCGAAGATCCGCCGGAGGTTGCCTTCAACTTCGAATTTTTCGATGGTGACGCTGACGCTGTACGGCAATTCATCGCCAACCTGGCGAAAGACTTTTTCGCGAATGAATTCGGAGGCCATGAACCGCTCTGATTTATCGGTAATCTCGTCGGGCGGGAAAATTGCCGGGCCTGGTGGCAGCAATGGCTTGATCGCTTTTTTCAGCTCGGTGATGGAGGCCGCCACTTTGACGCTGGTCGGGACAATCGCCGCGAATGCATACTTTTCCTGCATTTGCTGCATGAAATTCATCAGGCGCGATTTATCTTCAATACGGTCAGTCTTGTTCACAACGAGAATGGTCGGCGTCTTTTTGTCGAGCGCACGCAGCACCACTTCGTCCAGCTCTGAAAACTTCAATGCCTCGGTGACGAACAGCAGAACATCCGCATCCGACGCTGCCTGCCCGACAGTGCGGTTGAGGATTTTGTTGAGTGCGTTTTCGTGGGTCTTCTGAAAACCCGGCGTGTCAAGAAACAGAAATTGCGCGGATTCATCGGTATAGATGCCGGTGATGCGATGGCGCGTCGTCTGTGCCTTTTTTGAGGTGATGCTGACCTTTTGCCCGATCAGATGATTGAGCAAAGTCGATTTGCCGACATTGGGTCGACCGACGATTGCAATTGCGCCACAGCGGAAAGTTTCAGCCACGTTTTCAGTCACTTTGTTACCTGGTTAACCATGTTTGGAAATGCCGACAAGTGCGGCATAAGCTTGTGCGGCGGCATCCTGCTCGGCGGCCCGTCGGCTGGGGCCGCTGCCGGTTGCCGATATTTTTTCGTATTCGATTTCGCATTGCACCGAGAACGATTGTTGGTGGGCTTCGCCGTCGATCTTCAATACCGCGTACCTGGGCAACGGCAAGCGACGTGCCTGCAGCCACTCTTGCAGTGCGGTCTTTGCGTCTTTCGCCGGCGCCTCACGACTGAGATTGTCGATTCGCGCCGAGAACAAGGATTCAACCGTCATTTGCGCGCGATCAAACCCGGCATCAAGAAAAATTGCTCCAAGCAGAGCCTCAACTGCGTCAGCGAGAATCGACGGGCGCGCGGTACCACCGGTCTTCAATTCGCCTTCCCCCAGGCTCAGCAAGGCGCCGAGACCCAGTGTGGCTGCTACTTCGGCAAGCACCGCCTGATTGACGAGGTTGGCACGCAGGCGGCTCAGTTCGCCTTCCGGCATCGCTTGATAGCGATTGAAAATCAGCCGCGCAATGGCGCAAT
>JANMXS010000008.1:0-10989 GCA_031394335.1 Burkholderiales bacterium | reverse complement strand
CCATCGAGCGTCGAAAAGTCGGTGGCGTTGGTGAAAAAACCCTAGCGCGGCAATTACGCCGCCCCCTGCTTCCATCTTTCGCCGAATTTTTTCCAATGCTCCGCCGCCGAATTTTCGGCCAGAAAGGCGCGCACGATCTTCTCTTCTTCCGCATAGCCGACCGCCGTGATTGCGCCGCGCATCAGCTGGAACCGCAAAAACACCAGCCAGGTATTCATCACATCGGTCTCGCAATAATTGCGGATCGCCTCGATCTCGCCGCGCCGGAACGCGTTCCAGACCTGTGAGCCATCCATGCCGAGCTTGCCGGGAAAACCGCACAGCTGCGCCATATCGTCGAGCGGTGCACTGGCGCGCGGCTGGTACATGGCCAGCAGGTCCATCAGGTCGAGATGGCGCAGGTGATAGCGGCTGATGTAATTGTTCCACTTGAATTCGCGATCGTCTTCGCCCATGTCCCAGAAGCGCGGGGCAACTACCTGATTGATGAGCGAACGATAGTTGAGCACCGGCAAATCAAAGCCGCCGCCGTTCCAGGAAACGAGTTGCGGTGTGTAACGCTCAAGGCCGTCATAGAAGCGCTGGATGATGTCCTTTTCGCTGTCATCGGCCTTGCCCAGCGACCAGGCCTTGAGGCCGTCATCGGAACGCATCACGCAGGAAATCGCGATCACGCGGTGCTGATGCAGGGGCAGAAAATCACTGCCACCAGTGTGCTGGCGACGGCGCTGGAAGACCAGTTCGGCGACCGAGTCGTCGCCCATGGAATCGTCGAGGCCTTGCAGCTTGCGCAGGCCGGCAATGTCGGGAATGGTTTCAATATCGAAGACGAGAATGGGGGTCATGAATGCTTGTTGGGATGGTAAGGGCGCGGCGTGTGGCTAAAGGATTTTGGGATTCAAGGCTTGCGAATCCATGCTGCCGCGCTGTCGCGATAATACCAGCCTGATGGTGCCCGGCTGATCCAGCGCTGGCCGAAGGTAGAGCGCAAGTCGGCCTCCCATTCGGGGTGGCGGTTGGCGCGGGTGATCTCGCGATACAGGGCGCTACGGTCCTTGTTGTCTTCCGCGACGAGGGCGATGAGGTCGGCGCGATCCAGCGCGGCAATCGGGCCGAAATCGCGCACCGCCAGCAGGCCGCCTGCGGTCAAGCCGACCGCGCCACTGTCGAAATAGGGTTTCAGTCGCTGCAGCCGCTGCGCAATGCTTTTGCCGATGACAGCGATCGCCGCCGTGCCGGTCTCGATATCAGACGTCGGTACTGCGCCCGTCGCCGTCGCAGGCCAGATATCGTCGATCACCTTGTCCGCCGTCTTTTGCGCCGATATCTGCGGGAAAAACGAGATCGAGGTGCAGGCGGCCAGCAATGCACCGGCCATGATGCCTGTGGCGTATCGCCATCTCATGCGGTTGCGCCTCGATTCAATATCGCCTTCAATAACTTCATGCCGGGAACACGCCAGTGGAGAGATAGCGATCGCCGCGATCACAGACGATATGCACGATCACCGCATTTTTAACTTCGCGCGCCACCACCAATGCTGCCGCCAGGCCGCCACCCGAGGAAATGCCCGCGAAAATACCTTCTTCGCTGGCCAGACGCCGTGTCATTTCTTCGCTCTCGGCCTGGGTGACTTCGAGAACACGATCAACGCGCTTGCGATCAAAAATTTTCGGCAAGTACGCCTCCGGCCATTTGCGGATACCCGGCACACTCGAACCTTCGGCCGGATGCACGCCGACGATCTGGATATCCGGGTTCATTTCCTTGAGGTAACGCGAGGTGCCCATGATGGTGCCGGTGGTGCCCATGGTCGCCACAAAATGCGTGATCTTGCCCCCGGTATCGCGCCAGATTTCGGGGCCGGTGCCGACATAATGGGCCAGCGGATTATCCGGATTGGCAAACTGGTCGAGAATCACGCCGCCGCGTTCGCGCTTCAGTTGCTCGGCGGTATCGCGCGCGCCTTCCATGCCGATTTTCTGCGGTGTCAATACCAGCTCGGCGCCGAACGCGCGCATGGTCTGACGGCGCTCGATGCTGAGATGATCCGGCATCACCAGCACCATTTTGTAACCCTTGATTGCGGCCGCCATCGCCAGCGCGATGCCGGTATTGCCGCTGGTCGCCTCGATCAGGGTATCGCCGGGCTTGATCTCGCCGCGCGCCTCGGCGCGCACGATCATCGACATTGCCGGTCGGTCCTTGACCGAGCCGCCGGGATTATTACCCTCCAGCTTGCCGAGCAGCATGTTGCTGGCGTGCACGCCGGACGCGGCCGGAATGCGTTGCATACGTACCAGCGGGGTATTGCCGATGGTGTGTTCCAGGGTACGGTCGATCATGGCGTAGGGAAGGTGGTTGAGATTTGAGACGTGAGGCATGAAGATGCGAGTATTAGTCTCGCATAAAACCGCCGTGCCGCGCGCACTGGTTTTGATAACTGCGCTCACAATACTGATGCTGCACAAACAAAAAGCCCCGCGATTTCTCGCGGGGCTTTTGCTGATCGCTGACGCGGTCTGCGCCGAATTATTTCTTCGGTGCGTCTTTCTTGGCGTCATCTTTCTTGGCATCGTCCTTTTTGGCGTCGTCTTTCTTCGCCGGCTTGTCGGACTTGGCGGCTTTGTCGGCTTTGGCTTTGTCGGCCTTGGCTTTTTTCTCCTCAGCAGCTTTGGCTTTCTTGTCTGCGGCTTCTTTCTTGGCGGCGTCAGCTTTGGCTTTCTTCTCTTCGGCAGCAGCCGCTTTTTTCTCGGCAGCCGTCATTTCTTTTTTGTCGGCTTTCTTGGCGTCAGCCGCTACGGCTTTTTCTTCTTTCTTGGCTGGGGCAGCGTCTTTCTTCGCGTCTGCCTTGGCATCAGCTTTGGCGACGGCCTTGGTTTCAGCCTTGGCTGGCGCTGCGGCAGGTGCTGCCTTGGCATCCACTTTAGCGTCCGCTTTGGCGGCAGCGGCTGGCTTTGCGTCGGCTTTCTTCTCTTCGACCTTGGTGATACCGCTCAGCGCGATCTGGCTTTTCAGTTCTTCAAAGGTCTTGTCACCGATGCCGTTCACTTTCTTGATGTCTTCCAGCGACTTGAACGGGCCATTCTTGGTCCGGTAGTCGATGATGGCCTGGGCTTTTACCGGGCCGACGCCGGGCAGGGAATCAAGCTGCTCCTTGCTGGCGGTGTTGATATTGACAGCGGCAAACGCAATGCTGATCGAGGCAAAAAATGCCAGGACAATGGCGAGGATTTTTTTCATGTGTTTTCCTTGGAATGAGAGTTGAAGACTACTTCCCCCGATCGCTTCCCGCCTCATGTTTCTCGCTTGTGTGCGGTCACGATGCTTGACGCTGATTCGGTGCAGAGCCGGAACTGCTTGTTGCAAATTCGTGAAGCCACTTCGTCGAACAACTGCAAAAAACAACTGCATACCAACCGGTTACGCCCTGTTACAAACGGTGCAGTACGAGAACGGTTGACCTTGTGATGCGCCGTGTCCGGCGTGGCGTCGGCGATGTTCCGCGAGGCACCGTTGGCGCCGCACGCTTCGCTCTATTAAGACGCTGATTCTATTGCATTAACTCGGGAAAACTCAAGCTTGTTGCGCGAGCCAAGGCAGATAGCGGGCGACGCCCTGCTCGACCGTCAAAAAGGCGTCGGCATAGCCCGCTTCGCGCAGCAGGGACATATCGGCCTGGGTAAAGCTCTGGTATTTGCCCTTCAGCGCCTCCGGGAACGGCGTGTATTCAATGATGCCCGCCGCAGTCATCGCCGCCAGGTCCAGCGCCGACTTGCCTTCGGCCAGGCGCAGGGTATTGACGGTGGCAACGGCAACATCGTTGAAGGATTGCGAGCGACCGGTACCGAGATTGAAAATGCCGGAAACATTGGGGTTGTCGAGGAAAAACAGGTTGACCTTGACCACGTCCTCGACCGAGACGAAATCGCGACGCTGCTCGCCATTGGCGTAGCCCTCGGCGCCGGCAAACAGCTTCACCTTGCCGGTGGCGCGATACTGGTTATGGAAATGAAACGCGACCGAGGCCATGCGCCCCTTGTGCGATTCGCGCGGTCCGTAGACATTGAAGTAGCGAAAGCCGGCGATCTGCGAGGAGGCGCCATCGATGCGTTCGCGCACCGCCTGGTCAAACAGGAATTTTGAATAACCGTAGACGTTCAGTGGCGCCTCAAACGAACGATCTTCCTTGAACACGGCGCCACCGCCATAGACCGAGGCGCTGGACGCGTACATGAAGGGCACGCCCTCTTCCAGCGCCCATTCCAGCAGCGACAGGGAATAGCTGTAGTTGTTATCCATCATGTAGCGGCCGTCGGTTTCCATGGTGTCCGAGCAGGCGCCCTCATGGAACACCGCGTCGACATCGCTGCCCAGTTCACCGCTTTCAACCACCTCGATGAAATCTTTCTTGTCGACGTATTCGGCGATTTCGCAATCGACCAGGTTTTTGAACTTGTCGGCCTTGGTGAGGTTGTCGACCGCGACAATATCCTTGATGCCGCGCGCATTCAGCGCTTTCACGATATTGCTGCCGATAAAGCCGGCGGCGCCGGTCACGATGTAGGTCATATTGAAATTCTCTGCAAGAGTTGTCGCGGTTCAGAAGACGTGAAAACTGAAGTGGTAACTTTCAGAAACCTGAAAATTCGTCATTCCGGCGACGGCCGGAATCCAGCCCGCCCTTCGAATTAAACCCTTGGCGGGACGTGGGGTGAAGGTATGCCTTCACGCCTTTCGATGGAGACCCCATTCGGGGCGCTGGGACGACGCAGTTTCTGGAAGTTAAATATCAAAGTCAAGCACTGGCGCGGTTCCTGGGGCATTTTTGTCTCAAACACCGCGCCAAATGGCGTTCTACATTAAAAAATACTCGAAACCCGATGTTGATAAATCAAGCTCACAGCGCCGCCTGCAGTTCCGTACGCGTCACCGTCGCCGTACCCAGTTTGGCCACCACTACACCCGCCGCGCGATTGGCGATGCGCATCGCTTCCGGCATGGCCACGCCGGCGGCCAGCATCAGGCCCAGGGTTGCAATTACCGTATCGCCGGCGCCGGAGACATCGTAAACCTCGCGCGCCTGGGTCGGCTCGTGGAATGCTGCATTTTTCAGGAACAGGGACATGCCCTCTTCGGAGCGCGTCACCAGCAAGGCCTCGAGATCCAGCTCACGCCGCAGTTTTTCAGCGCGCGCCACCAGGTCGGCTTCATCCTTCCAACGTCCCACCACTTCGCGGAACTCGCTGCGGTTCGGCGTCAGCAGGGTGGCGCCGCGATACTTGGAATAATCATCGCCCTTGGGATCCACCAGCACCCGTTTGCCGTGGCGCTTGGCGGCGACGATCATTTTCGCCACATGGGTGAGCCCGCCCTTGCCGTAGTCGGAAAGAATCACCACGTCGATCGAATCGACCAGGGATTCAAAGTCATCGAGCTTGTCTTCCAGCACTTCGCGTGACGGCGGCGTTTCAAAATCGATGCGCAGCAACTGCTGCTGGCGACCGATCACGCGCAGCTTCACCGTGGTCGGCAGCTGCGCATCTTTGTGAAACAGTGTCTTGACTTTTTCCTGTTCGAGCAGGGTAGCCAGCGAGCGCCCGGCTTCGTCATCGCCCACCACCGACAGTACCGTCGCCTGCCCCCCGAGCGCGGCCACGTTGCGCGCGACGTTGGCAGCGCCACCGGGACGCTCCTCGGTGCGCTGCACATGCACGATCGGCACCGGCGCCTCCGGCGAAATGCGCTGCACATCGCCGAACCAGTAACGATCGAGCATGACATCGCCCACCACCAGCACGCGGGCCTGACTGCAATCGGGAAGGGTGAGTTTTTTCATCGAGGTTTAATCCGCATGCGAGCCGTCAAACCGTTTGACGCCGACCGATCGGATAATACGCGAAGCCCTGTTCGCGCATCACCTCCGGCTCATACAGATTGCGGCCGTCGAATACCGTCGGTGATTTCAATGCCGCCTTCATCGCCGCAAAATCCGGTGCGCGAAAGGTTTTCCACTCGGTCACGATCGCCAGCGCATCGGCGCCCTGCAAGGCGCTCATTGCGTCCGTCGCAAAGCTGACTTTGGCGTTACCCGCGAGCATGTGTTTGGCCTCGCCGGTTGCGACCGGGTCGAACGCAACAATGTTCGCGCCGCACTTGGTGAGATCGTCGATCAGCACCAGGCTGGGCGCCTCACGCATATCGTCGGTATTCGGCTTGAATGCCAAACCCCATATGGCGAAGGTTTTGCCGGCGAGATTTTCACCAAAGCGCGCGACGATTTTTTGCGTCAGCACATGTTTCTGCGCGTAGTTGACGCGCTCGACCGCATCGAGCAATTTGAGCTCCATGCCGGCCTGCTTGGCGGTGCGCTGCAGGGCCTGCACATCTTTCGGGAAACACGAGCCGCCGTAGCCGATACCGGGGTACAAAAAGTGATAGCCGATGCGCGGGTCCGAGCCGATGCCCTTGCGCACGCTCTCGATGTCGGCGCCGAGTTTTTCGGCCAGCAGCGCCAACTCATTCATGAACGAGATACGCGTTGCCAGCATCGCGTTGGCCGCGTATTTGGTCAACTCGGCCGAGCGCACATCCATCACCATGATGCGATCGTGATTGCGCTGGAACGGCGCGTACAGCTTGCGCATCGCCTCGATGGCGTCTGCATCTTCCGCGCCGATCACGATGCGGTCGGGACGCATGAAATCCTCAACGGCCGCGCCTTCCTTCAGGAATTCGGGATTCGATACCACTGAAAACTTGATCGCCGCATTGCGCGACTTCAGCTCGCCTGCGATCGCCTCACGTACCTTGTCGGCGGTGCCCACCGGCACGGTCGATTTATCCATGATGATTTTCGGCGACGTCATGTACTTGCCCACATTGCGCGCCGCCGCGACCACGTACTGTAAATCGGCCGAGCCGTCTTCACCGGGCGGCGTACCCACCGCGATCACCTGGATATCGCCCCAAGCCACGCTTTCGGCGATGTCGGTGGTGAAGCGCAAGCGACCGGCGGTCACATTATTGGCAACGATTTCCTTGAGGCCGGGTTCATAAATCGGGATCCCGCCCGACTTCAGGATGTCGATCTTGCGCGGGTCCAGGTCCATGCACAGCACCTGGTTGCCGACATCCGCCAGGCAGGCGCCAGTGACGAGTCCGACATAGCCGGTGCCGATAATGGTGAGTTTCATGATGTCGCTTCCAGTGTTTGCAGTTCTTGATTGATGTTATGGAGCGTCGCGATCGGATCGACGGCGTGCGTGATGCTGCGCCCGATCACCAGATAATCCGCACCCAGCTTGATGGCGTCAACCGGCGTGACCACGCGCACCTGATCACCCTTGGGGTCCGCGGCCAGGCGAATCCCCGGCGTGACCAGCTTGAAACCGGCACCAAAGCGGGCTTTGAGCATGGTCGCTTCCTGCGCCGAACAGACCACGCCATCGAGCCCGGCATCGGCGGTCAGCGCGGCGTAGCGCAGCACGGCGGCGGTCATATCCGGCGCCAGGCCGATCTCGCCGAGTTCGTCCTGGCTGAGGCTGGTGAGCACTGTCACCGCGATCAACAACGGTTTTTTTCCGTTGGTGGTGTCGACAGCATTGCGCGCGGCGGCGAGCATTTTCATGCCGCCACTGGCATGCACATTGACCATCCATACGCCCTGGCTGGCGGCGACCTTGCAGGCACTGGCAACCGTGTTGGGGATGTCGTGAAATTTGAGGTCGAGGAATACCTCGAAGCCGCGCGCCATCAAGGCGTCGACCAGTTGCGGGCCGGCGGCCGTATGCAGCTCCTTGCCGACCTTGACGCGGCATAGTGCAGGGTCGAGGCGCGCCGCCAATGCCAGGGCACTACTGGCATCGGCGTAATCGAGCGCAACGATAATCGGTTTATGACTCAATGGTTTTCTCCCAGGCCTTCCACCTGCGAGCGCACCAGATGCCGGTCGGCGGTATCGTATTCAGCAGTGCGACGCGGCGGGAAGGTTTCCCAGCCGCCGCACGCCGGGCAGTGCCAATAGAATTGTTTGGCCTTGAATCCGCATTGTTTGCACAGGTATACCGCGAGACGGCTCGAGTGCGTGTGCACCAGTTGCTTGAGCATGACCAGATCCGCCTTGCGCTCCTCGGGCGCCGCCAGCACCTGCGCCTCGAGCAGGCGATCCAGCCCGACCAGGGTGGGATTGGAGCGCAGATCCTCCTTCACCAGTTCGTACGCGGCTTGCGCCCCTGCGCTGTCGAGGGTGGCCGTGAAAATGACGTTGAGCAGATCGATCGCCGGATACTGACGCTGCAGCTCGCGCAGATAAGCCAGTCCTTCTCCCGCACGACCAACCGCCTGATAACTTTGCAGCAGCTTTTGCGCCATCAGCCCCAGATAAGTCGGATCCTGTGCCTCGATTTTTCGCCAGGTGGCGATGGCGGCTTCATGCTGCCCATCGGCTGCCTGCCATTCGCCGCGCATCAGGTGCGCACGTACGCATTTCCCATCGGCTGCGCTGGCGGCGTCCAGAAACTGTTCGGCGTTGGCAAGATCGTTTTTTGCGTGCGCTTCCGCTGCCAGCTCACAATAAAAATTGGCGATTTCGATGGCATGGGCACGCGCCGCGCGCGGCTTGCCGCCCTGCTCCACACCCACCGCCAAACGCTGCGCAATATCGATCGCTTTTTGCCAGGCATTTTCCTGCACATAAATATCGAGCAGCAGGCGCAGCGTCTGTTGCTGCTGCGCAGGCGTGCCGGCGCTCCTGGCGGCAAGATCCGCCAGAATCCGTTCGGCATGATCGAGCAAGCCCGACTTCTGGTAATCCAGCGCCAGAGCCAGCAGCGCATTGGTGCGCTGCTCCGCGGAAATATCGCCTCGCTCCGACAGGCTTTGATGGACGCGAATGGCGCGATCGACCTCGCCACGCCGTCGGAACAGGCTGCCCAGCGCAAACTGCAGTTCAACGGCTTCCGGGTTGGAGCGCGTGACTTCGATGAACGCCTCGATCGCTTCGTCAGGCTGCTCGTTCAACAGGAAGTTAAGCCCGCGAAAATACGACTGCGGCAAGGCGCGCGATTCGTTCAGTAGCTGCTTGAGATCGACGCGCGCCACCAGCCATCCCGCCGCGAAAAATGCCAGCGCGGCAAGCAGGGCCCAAGGTAGCCAGCTCCATTCAACGGTCATGACGGTGGCGCTGCTGCTTGCGTGGAATCGGGCGGCAACTGGGTGATTTGATCGCGTTTCATATGCTGCAGGGCACGATTCAATTTTCGAACCTCACGCTTCAGACGGAACATGGTCGTCAGCGAGGCGAGCAATCCCAATAGCAAGCCGCCACCAAAAAACGCCAGCAGGATCAGCGCCAAGGGCGCCGTGAGCGTGGCGTCGAGATAGCCGCGCAAGGTGATCGGGTCCGAGTTCTTGGCCGCAAACCACACCAATAAAACAATCACGACGACACGGATAATCCAGATCAGAATCTGCATAGGGTCGAATCCCGCAGTTGGGCACGGTTGTCATTGTATGTCGAGCCGCACTCAACGGAAAATGTGGCAAAGAAATACATCGGGAAAACACGCTGAAAAAAGGCCGGATGCGTTGCCACATCCGGCCGGTTTCAGCTATTCATCGTTGCCAGTTCAGGGCTGCGTGGCGTCGTTTGCCGGCGCGTCCGGCAGATCCATCGAATCCACACGCTCGCGCAACTCCTTGCCCGCCTTGAAATGCGGCACGTACTTCTTGGGTACCTGCACCTTTTCGCCGGTTTTGGGATTGCGTCCAGTGCGCGGCGGGCGATAGTTCAAACCGAAACTGCCGAAGCCGCGGATTTCGATCCGATCGCCATGAGCCAGCGTATGCGCCATGGCGTCGAGCATCGTTTTAACCGCAAGCTCGGCATCCTTGGGCGCCAGCTGACTATGCCGTGCCGACAGAATCTCGATAAGTTCAGACTTCGTCATGGATTTCACGAGGATGATCCAATTTCAAATTTGTTATGCCCTGCCTGCAAGCGCCAAGGCGCAGTTGCAGACCATCAAGCGGGATACGCCGGTGTTTGCGAACCGGATTTACGGCCCGCAAACACCGTGGTTGAACGGCGCTTAACTGTCGCTACCCTGCTTCAGCTTGGCTTTCAACAACGCGCCCAGGTTAGTGGTACCCGCGTTGTTTGGTCCGTCGTCAGCCATTTTCTTCATCGCGTCTTTTTCATCGGCAGCGTCTTTCGCCTTGATGGAAAGATTGATGTTGCGCGTCTTGCGGTCCACGTTGACGATCACGGCTTCGATCTCGTCGCCTTCCTTCATGTGGCTGCGCATGTCTTCCACGCGCTCACGCGAAACTTCCGATGCACGCAAATAGCCTTCGATCTCGCCGGTCAGGGCAATGGTTGCACCCTTGGCGTCGATAGCCTTGACCGTACCCTTGACCAGCGCGCCCTTGTCATTCAGCGCGACATAGCTGTTGAACGGATCATCGTCCATCTGCTTGATGCCCAGCGAAATGCGTTCGCGATCGACATCGATCGCCAGCACCACGGCTTCGAGTTCGTCACCCTTCTTGAAATTCTTGACGGCTTCTTCACCGGCAACATTCCACGACAGGTCCGACAAGTGAACGAGGCCGTCGATATTGCCTGGCAGGCCGATGAACACACCGAAGTCGGTAATCGACTTGATGGTGCCCTTGACGCGTTCGCCCTTCTTGTGGGACATCGAGAACTCGTCCCATGGATTTGCCATGCACTGCTTCATGCCCAGTGAAATACGGCGGCGTTCTTCGTCGATTTCCAGGATCATGACTTCAACTTCATCACCCAGCGAAACCACTTTGGCGGGGTGCACATTCTTGTTGGTCCAGTCCATTTCGGAGACGTGTACCAGGCCTTCGATACCGGCTTCGATCTCGATGAACGCGCCGTAGTCGGTCAGGTTGGTCACCTTGCCGAACAGACGGGTGCTCTGCGGGTAACGACGGCCGAGACCCACCCACGGATCTTCG
>JANMXS010000007.1:0-13729 GCA_031394335.1 Burkholderiales bacterium | reverse complement strand
CACTCTACTAATAAGTTAACGTTTGAATTTGAAACGTCAGTGAACCGATACGCTCCCCATGCTGGCTGTGAAGTTGCTCTCCAACGGAAACTACCATGTGATACTCACATCGGCGGGTGGCGGCCACAGCTGCTGGAAGGGTCTGGCGGTAACACGCTGGCACGAAGATGCGGTACTCGACAATTGGGGTAGCTTTTGTTATCTGCGCGATTGCGCTACCGGGTCCGTCTGGTCGAGCACTCTTCAACCGACGTTGCAGCGGCCCGAGGTCTGCCAGGCAAGCTTCAGCGCCGGTTCGGCAATTTTTTTGCGCCAGGACCACGAAATCGAAACGCACACCGAAATTGCAGTTTCGCCTGATGACGACGTTGAATTACGCCGGGTCCGTATCTCGAATCTTTCTCAAGGAAGCCGCAGCCTGAGCGCGACAAGCTTTGCCGAAATCGTTCTGGCAGCCGCAGCGACCGACTCGGCCCATCCGGCATTCAGCAAACTCTTTGTGGAAACCAGGATTGACCCGGCGCTTCACGCGATTCTGGCGACCCGGCGACCGGCTGCACATGACGAACCAACACCCTGGTTCTTTCATCTGGCGCTGGCACCTGATTTAAACGCCGGAAATGTTTCTTACGAAACCGACCGAATGCGCTTCATAGGCCGTGGCCACTGCACGGTTGACCCGCAGGCGCTGAGATCTGACGCACCGCTGTCGGGCAGCGCTGGTCCGGTGCTTGATGCCGTGGCAGCCATCCGCGTTCCATTGACGCTTGAAGCCGGCGCGTCACTCACGATTGACTGGATCACCGGCATTGCGTCGTCGCGCGACGACTGCGTGGCGCTGGCGCGCAAGTACCAGGACGCCCGTCAGTCGCAACGCATTCTCGAACAGGCGACAAAGTACCGGCAGGCTGCCTTGCAGCGACTTCAGGCGAGCGAAAGCAATGCCTTGCTTTATGAGCGCCTGGCAGCGTCCATCATTTATGCCGACGCCGCGTTGCGAGCCGATGGTGGCGTCATCCAGCAAAATCGCAGTGGACAGCCGGGGCTCTGGGGTTTTGGCATCTCCGGTGATTTGCCTGTCGTGCTGCTTCAGCTCACCTCCTCCTCTTGCTCCTCCTCCGACCAGATCAATCTGCTGCATCAACTGGTCCAGGCGCACGCGTACTGGAGTGCGTTCGGCATCAAGACCGAGCTGGTGGTCATCGGCGCGTCCGTTGGCGAGCACGACATGGCGCTTTTCGAAAGCATAAAACAGGTGGTCGGGTCTGGCCCGGCCGCCGAATGCCTCGGCAAACCCGGCGGCATTTTTGTCCTCGACAACACCAGGCTGGACGATGGCGACCGCATTTTGCTTCAAAGCGTTGCCCGGGTGATGGTCAGTGACGCTGCGGGCACGCTCGCCCAACAACTCGACCAGCGTGATGGCGCAGCGAAAGTTGCAGCGGCTGCGGCCGTGGTGGTGCCAACATCAACAGCCATGGCTGATGCTTCCAGCGAAGGCGTATTGATTCCAGACCCGGAAAACCGCCCTCCTCCCGGCGTTCTGCTCGCCTTCAACGGTTTTGGCGGTTTCTCGCAGGACGCTCGCGAATACGTCATCACCTCATCGTCAGCGCGGATGACGCCCGCGCCATGGGTCAATGTGCTCGCGAATCCTGATTTCGGAACATTGGTCTCTGAAAGCGGCAGCGCGACGAGCTGGAGCGAAAACGCGCATGAATTTCGCCTGACGCCATGGTCGAACGATCCGGTGGGCGACGCCAACACCGAGGCGTTTTACATTCGCGATGACGCGAGCGGCCGATTCTGGTCGCCCACCCTGCAGCCGACACGCAGCGAGGCACCGTACGTCACCCGCCACGGCTTTGGCTACAGCATCTTTGAACACTTTGAGGGCGGCATCGAATCCGAGTTCTGCGTCTACGTCGCTATCGACGCTCCGATCAAGTTCTCGATGCTCAAGCTGCACAACCGCTCGGATCGTCCTCGGCGTCTGTCGGTGACGGGCTATCTTGACTGGGTGCTTGGCGATGAACGCGCGAAAACGCTGATGCACGTGGTGACCGAACTCGATACGGAAACCGGCGCCTTGTTTGCCCGCAATGCCTACAACACGGACTTTTCCGGCCGCATTGCCTTTTTCGATGTTGACGACTCGGCTGACACAGTATGCAGCGATCGCGGCGACTTCTTTGGCCCCTGCGGCACGCTGGCGGCACCCGCTGCGCTCGCGCAAGCACAACTTTCGGGGCGCGTGGGCGCCGCGCTCGATCCTTGCGCCGCCCTGCGCGTCGCGTTTGACCTGACGCCTGGTGAAGAGCGCAGGATCATTTTCCGGCTTGGCGCAGGAAAGTCTCTTGACGAGGCGCGCGACCTGGTACGGCGCTGGCGCGGCAAGGATGCGGCCCATGCCGCGCTTGAAGCCGTACACCACTACTGGACGAACACGCTGGGCGCGGTCCAGGTTCAAACCCCCGAGCCGACTTTGAATGCGCTGGCCAACGGCTGGCTGATCTATCAGGTGATGGCGTCGCGCCTGTGGGGCCGCACGGCGTTCTACCAGTCCAGCGGGGCATTCGGTTTTCGGGATCAATTGCAGGACGTGATGGCCCTGGTTCACGCGCAGCCAGCGCTGGTTCGGAAGCATCTGTTGCGTGCGGCATCGCGCCAGTTTCCTGAAGGGGACGTGCAGCACTGGTGGCATCCGCCCTCCGGCAAAGGCGTGCGCACCCGCTGCTCCGACGACTATCTGTGGCTGCCGCTGGCAACCTGCCGCTACGTCGAAACCACCGGGGACACAAGCGTTCTCGACGAACCCTGTTATTTCCTCGAAAGCCGACTTCTGAAGGACGGCGAACAGTCGAATTACGAGCTGCCAAAAACGTCTGCGCAGATGGCAAGCCTCTACGAGCATTGCGTACGTTCAATTCGCCATGGCCTTCGCTACGGCCAGCACGGTTTGCCCTTGATGGGGGCCGGCGACTGGAACGATGGCATGAATCTGGTCGGTGCAGACGGCAAGGGTGAAAGCGTGTGGCTGGGATTTTTCCTGATCACCGTGCTGAGCCGCTTCGCGCCGCTGGCGCGCCAGCATGCCAACCCGGCGTTTGCCGGGCTTTGTGAAAGCGAAGCCTCGGAGCTGTGTCAGCGTATTGAAGAGGCGGGCTGGGACGGTGCCTGGTATCAACGCGCCTGGTTCGACGATGGCTCACCGCTTGGCTCGGCAGGCAACGCCGAATGCGAAATCGATTCCATCGCACAAAGCTGGGCGGTGCTGTCCAACGCAGCAGGCGCTGAACGTGCCGGCGCTGCGATGAACTCGGTTAATCAGCGGCTGGTCCATCGCGATAGCCGCCTGATTCAGTTGCTCGATCCACCCTTCGACACTTCCAGGCCTTCGCCCGGCTACATCCAGGGCTATGTTCCCGGTGTGCGCGAGAACGGTGGTCAATACACCCACGCCGCGGTCTGGGCCGCCATGGCTTTCGCCGCATTGGGCGATGCCGAGCGCGTCTGGGAGTTGCTGGACATGCTCAATCCGGTCAGCCATGGCAGCAGCGCTGGGAATGCAGCCACTTACAAGGTCGAACCCTATGTTGTCGCTGGCGACGTATATGCCTTTGCGCCACATGCCGGGCGTGGCGGCTGGACCTGGTACACCGGTTCAGCCGGCTGGATGTACCAGCTCATCACCGAATCGCTTTTAGGCCTGAGGCGGACCGGAAACAAGCTGCGCGTCAGCCCTCTCCTACCCCCGCATTGGAAGACGCTTGATATCCAGTACCGCTTTGGTGACACACACTACAGCATCAGCTGTCGATCAGGCCTCAAAAAGAATGCGGCAGCGGTGCTTGATGGCAAGGCGCTGGAAAACGCAGAGTTTGAGCTGATCAACGATAGGCAGCATCATTTCGTCATCATCAATCTGCAGAGCGGGCAGGCAGCTCGCAAGAGAGGTGCAAAGTGCAAATAGGGATGATTGGCTTGGGACGCATGGGTGCACGCATGGTGCGCCGCTTGCTTGAGAAAGGCCAGGACTGCGTCGTCCATGACATGCAGCCGGCAGCCGTTGCCAGCCTTGAGACCCTGGGTGCCATTGGTGCTGCCACGCTTGAGCAGATGGTCTCATGCATGAAAGCCCCACGTGCCATCTGGCTGATGGTGCCGGCCGCCGTAGTTGATCAGGAACTTGCGGAGCTAGTCCCGCTGCTTGAAGCGGGCGATATCGTCATCGATGGTGGCAATTCTTACTACCGCGACGATATCCGTCGCGGAGCAGCATTGAAGGAAAAGGGAATCCATTACATTGATGTAGGCACCAGCGGAGGCGTGGCGGGGTTCGATCGCGGCTACTGCCTGATGATAGGCGGCGAGGACGATATTGTCCGCCACCTGGAGCCTATTTTTTCGGCGCTGGCCCCCGGTGCCGCCGCCGCAACGCTTACGGCAGGACGAAAACCCGGCAGCAGCAGCGCTGACCAGGGCTTTCTGCATTGCGGCCCGCACGGGGCCGGGCATTTCGTCAAGATGGTTCACAACGGTATCGAGTACGGAATCATGGCTGCCTATGCCGAAGGTCTCAACATTCTGCACAAGGCCAATGTCGGCAAACACAAGCGCGATACCGACGCCGAGACCACGCCTCTGCGCAACCCGGAGTTTTACCAATATGAGATGAACCTGCCCGAGATCGCCGAGGTGTGGCGGCGCGGCAGCGTGATTGGCTCCTGGCTGCTTGATCTGACGGCCGCCGCATTGCTGCAGGACCCGGAACTCAGCGCCTACGATGGCCGGGTGTCCGATTCAGGTGAGGGGCGCTGGACCATCAAGGCCGCCATTGATGAAGCAGTGCCGGCGCCGGTGCTGAGCGCGGCCTTGTACCAGCGCTTCACGTCGCGCGGTGAAGATGAGTTTGCCGCCCGGATTCTGTCGGCGATGCGTCATCAATTCGGTGGGCACGTCGAGAAGACCGGCAAGGAGCCCCAGTGAGTGCGACCGAAAACACCGTTGGCAGCAACACATCGCAGTCGGATGCGCTGGTTATTTTCGGCATCAGCGGCGACCTTGCCGCGAAGAAGATTTTTCCGGCGCTTTACGCCATGGTCAAGCGCGGCGTGCTCAAGGTTCCTGTTCTCGGTGTCGCCTCTTCGGCGTGGACTCTGGAGCAACTGCGCCAGCATGTGCGTGAAAGTCTGCAAAAAGAAGGAGGAATCGACGACAAGGTGGCGTGCGACCGGCTCTTGGCCCTGCTGCGCTATGTCAGCGGCGACTACAACGATGCTGCAACGTTTGACGCTATTAAAACCACGCTTGACGGCGCACGGCGACCCGCGCATTATCTTGCCATTCCACCGGCGCTGTTCGCCACCGTGGTCAAGGGCATAGGCGCGGCAGGCCTCGCCTGGCAGGCTCGTGTCATCGTTGAAAAGCCGTTCGGCCGTGACCTGGCCTCTGCGCGCCAGCTCAGCCAGGTCGCGCAATCGGTATTTCCGGAAACGTCGATTTTCCGCATTGACCACTACCTCGGGAAAGAGGCCATCATGAACATCCTCTATTTCCGCTTCGCCAACTCCTTTCTGGAACCGATCTGGAATCGCAACTGCATTGCCAGGGTCGAGATCACGCTGGCAGAAGATTTCGGCATCGGTGCGCGCGGCGCTTTCTATGAGACCGCCGGCTGCCTGCGCGACGTGGTGGAAAATCACCTGTTCCAGGTCGTCGCCCTGCTCGCGATGGAACCGCCAGCCTATCAAGGCGTCAAGGCGGTACAGCGGGCAAAAGCCAGCGTGTTTCATGCCATGCGCCCGCTGTTGGCCGATGACCTGGTGCGCGGCCAGTACACCGGCTATCGTCAGGAGCGCGATGTGGCGCCTGACTCGGATGTCGAAACCTTTTGCGCCTTACGGCTTTGCATTGACTCCTGGCGCTGGCACGGTGTGCCGTGGTTTCTGCGCTCGGGCAAGCTGCTGCCGCAAACTGCAGCCGAAGTGCTCGTACACCTGAAGCCGCCGCCGCAACACCTTTTCGCCGATGCTGGCCCCGAAGCCGGACAGGCAAACCATCTTCGTTTCAGGCTCTCGCCAAATCCGGCCATCGCGCTGGCGGCCCGGGTCAAGCGCTGCGGCGAGGAGTTTGTCGGCGAGCAGCGTGAGCTATACCTCAGCGAAGACTGGCCAAACCAGGAGTTGCCCTACGAGCGCCTGCTGGGCGACGCACTGGCGGGGGATGCCACGCTGTTCAGCGATCAGGAAGCGGTTGAGGCTGCATGGGCCGTGGTTGACTCCGTATTGAGCAAGCATCACCCTGCCCTTGCGTATCAGCCAGGCAGCTGGGGGCCGAAGGAAGCCGATGCCTTGATGGCCGCAGATGGCGGCTGGCACAACCCCATACTTCAGCAGGTGGCCGAATGACTGCGCGGCATGATGTCGTGTTTCTGCTGGACGTGGACAACACGCTGCTCGACAACGACCAGATCGTTGCCGACCTCAGGCAGCACCTCGAGCACCAATTCGGCCTGGTCAGTGCCAATCGCTACTGGACCATCTTTGAAGATTTGCGCCGTGAACTCGGCTACGCTGATTATCTGGGAGCCTTGCAGCGCTATCGCTTCGACGCCGAGCACCAGGGTCGGGATGACACGGGCCTGCTGCAGATGTCAAGCTTTCTGGTGGACTACCCCTTTGCCAACCGCCTGTATCCGAAAGCACTCGACGCGGTCAAGCATCTCGGCTCGCTGGGGCTCACGGTCATTTTGTCTGACGGCGACGTCGTGTTTCAGCCGCGCAAGATTCAGCGCTCGGGCCTGTGGGATGCGGTTGATGGCCGGGTGCTGCTGTTTATTCACAAGGAGCAAATGCTCGACGCCATGCAGCGCCACTTTCCGGCACGCCATTACGTGATGGTCGATGACAAGCTGCGTATCCTGACGGCAATGAAAAGTATTTTGCAGCACAGGCTGACGACGGTTTTTCCGCGCCAGGGCCACTACGCCTTCGACCCGGCCAATATCACCGCCTATCCGGGCGCCGATTTCAGCGTAGAACACATCGGAGAGTTGGCTGATTTCAAACTGGCAAGTCTGCTGGCATCCAGCCGGCCCTGAGCCTGTCATACAGGAGAAATGACGATGACAAGCACTCAAAAACTCCATGCGCTGGGCCAATCGCTCTGGCTCGACAACATTACCCGGGAATTGCTGACGAGCGGTACGCTGGCCGGCTACATCCGGGACTTTTCCATCACCGGGCTGACCTCAAACCCGACCATCTTCGAGCACGCCATCGGCAGCGGTGGCTTTTATGACGAATCCATTCGCGAGAAGGCGGCACGGGGCCTGTCGGGCGAAGCCTTGTTCTTCGAACTGGCGCTGGAAGATTTGAGGCAAGCGGCCGACCTGTTTCGTGAAACCCATGATGCGACCAACGGCGTCGATGGCTGGGTGTCGCTGGAGCTTTCACCGCTGCTTGCCAAAGACACTGCGGGCAGCATCAAGGCGGCGGTGCGGCAGCATGCGCAAGCGGCTCGTCCCAATCTTTTCATCAAGATTCCGGGCACCCCCGAAGGCGTGCCCGCCATCGAGGAAGCGATCTTCGCGGGCGTGCCGATCAACGTCACCCTGCTCTTTTCGCGCGGGCAATATCTGGCGACGGCTGAGGCTTACATGCGCGGCATTGAGCGGCGCATCGCCGCAGGTCTCGACCCGAAGGTCGCATCGGTCGCATCGCTATTTGTCAGCCGCTGGGACGTAGCGGTGAAAGATGCGGTTTCGCCAGCGCTGCGCAATCGCCTGGGTATCGCCATCGCCATGCAAACCTACCAGGCGTACCGCGAGCTGCTCGTTTCCAGCCGGTGGCAAAAACTTGCAGACGCTGGCTCGCGGCCGCAGCGCATGCTGTGGGCCAGCACGGGCACCAAGGACCCGGCCGCGCCCGACACGCTCTATATCGAGGCCCTGGCAGCACCCGACACGATCAACACCATCCCAGAGAAAACGCTGCACGCTTTTGCCGATCACGGCAAGTTGGGAGCGGCCATGCCGGTTGACGGCGGGGATACCGAGGCGGTGCTGGATGCCTTCCGGCGCAAAGGCGTTGACGACGAGGCGCTGGCTGCCCGGCTTCAGGTCGAAGGTGCCGAGGCCTTCTCCAAGTCGTGGCGCGCGCTGCTTTCGAGCCTTCAGAGCAAGAGCGCTCACCAGAGTTCTTGACTCCTGCGGTAATCCCTTCATGAGCACGCAAGCAATGGACCCGGCTACTCCACAGACAGGCGATCTTACAGAGCGCACCGCGTGGAAGTCGCTGGTCAGACACCACGCGGCGGTCGGCTCGGTGCATTTGCGCGAGTTGTTTGCTCAAGACCCCGGTCGGGGCGTGAGTTTCGCGGCTGAAGCAGCCGGGATTTATCTCGAC
This sequence comes from Burkholderiales bacterium, assembly GCA_031394335.1. Lineage (GTDB taxonomy): Bacteria > Pseudomonadota > Gammaproteobacteria > Burkholderiales > Usitatibacteraceae > UKL13-2. Next base: position 5,321 of record JANMXS010000007.1, on the reverse strand, counting down.
TATTCCAAGAATCGAATCACCAGCGAAACACTCAAACTGCTGGCCGCCCTGGCAAAGGAGTGCGGTTTGCGCGAGCGCACGGTGGCCATGTTTCGCGGCGACGCGATCAACACCAGCGAGAAACGCGCGGCATTGCACACGGCCTTGCGTGCGCCGGCCGGTGAACGAATTCTGGTCGATGGCGTCGATGTCGTCCCCGAAGTCCATGCCGTACTCGATCGCATGGCAGATTTTGCGGAAAAAGTGCGCTCCGGGGCATGGCTCGGTCACACCGGAAAGCGTATCCGCAATGTCGTCAACATCGGTATCGGGGGCTCTGATCTTGGCCCGGTGATGGCTTACGAGGCGTTGCGCCACTATAGCCAACGCGACCTCTCGCTGCGCTTTGTTTCCAACGTCGACCCGGCCGATCTAATCGAGGCGACGCGTGAGCTGGATGCAGCTGAAACACTTTTCATCATCTGCTCAAAGACTTTCACGACACTTGAAACGCTCACCAACGCACGCGCGGCGCGCGTCTGGAGCCTGCGCGCGCTCGGTGACGAAAAAGCAGTTGCCCGGCATTTCGTCGCCGTTTCCACCAACGCCCAGGCGGTGGAGCAATTTGGCATTTCTCCCGCCAATATGTTCGGCTTTCGGGATTGGGTCGGCGGGCGCTACTCGATGGATTCGGCCATCGGCCTGTCAACCATGATCGCCATCGGCGCCGACAACTTCCGGCTGATGCTCTCGGGTTTCCGGGCCATGGACGAGCATTTCCTGAACACGCCATTCGATGCAAACTTGCCGGCACTGATGGGCTTGATAGCCCTATGGAATAACAACTTTCTCGGTGCAAGCACTCTAGCCGTGCTGCCTTACGACCAATACCTCAAGCGTTTCCCTGCCTATCTGCAGCAGTTGACCATGGAGAGCAATGGCAAGCACGTCACGCTGGACGGCACGCCTGTCGGCTATGAAACAGCCCCGATCTGCTGGGGCGAACCAGGGACCAATGGCCAGCATTCGTTTTACCAATTGATCCACCAGGGCACGCGACTCATACCGTGCGACTTCATCGGTTTTTGTCAGGGCCTGACGGCATTGGGCGAACAACACGACCTGTTGATGTCGAATCTGTTTGCGCAAACCGAGGCTCTTGCCTTTGGCAAGACTGCGACCGAAGTTGCGGCGGATGACACCCCGGCGTGGCTGGTGCCGCACCGCGTGTTTGAAGGCAATCGCCCGACCAATACGCTGCTGGCCGTGCGGCTTACGCCCGCCACATTGGGCGCGTTGGTTGCCCTGTATGAGCACAGCGTGTTCACGCAGGGCGTGATCTGGAACATCGACTCGTTTGACCAGTGGGGTGTCGAGCTAGGCAAGGTGCTGGCACTGCGCACTGCTTCTGAACTCAAAAGCGTTGATGAACCCGAACTGACGCACGACAGTTCGACGAACGCGCTGATCCGGCGCTATCGCCGGCTGCGAAAGGAACCTTCATGAAACCGGACACCAACGAACTGTATGACCTGCGGCCCCTGGATCACCGGCATTCCCGCGTCAACTCCAAAGCAGCGCAGGGTGTCGCAACTTCGGTGGGAGCGAAAATATGACCAATACCGCACTTCTCGACCAGCTTTGCATCAGAACGCTGCGCACGCTGTCAATTGACGCCGTCCAGAAAGCACAGTCCGGCCATCCCGGTACCCCCATGGGCGCAGCCCCCACGGCATACTGCCTGTGGCAGCGCTTTCTGGTTTACGACCCCACGCAACCTGAGTGGCCCAACCGCGACCGCTTCGTGCTGTCGGCCGGTCATGCCTCGGCGCTGCTCTACAGCTTGCTCTACCTGTGCAGCGTGCAGTCTGCCGGTCCGGCTTACCAAAACCCCGGCGGCCTCGCGGTAACGCTGGATGACCTCAAGACTTTTCGCCAGGCCGGCAGTCGATGCACCGGCCATCCGGAACACGGCTGGACCAGCGGCGTGGAGACTACCACCGGGCCGCTTGGGCAAGGCGCCGCTACCAGCATCGGCATGGCGATAGCGCAGACGTGGAAGGCAGCGACTTACAACCGGCCGGATTTCGATCTGTTTGACCACAATGTCTATGCGTTTTGCAGTGACGGGGACATGATGGAAGGCGTCACGAGCGAAGCAGCATCCCTCGCTGGCCACCTTAAATTGGCCAGGCTGTGCTGGATTTATGACGACAACGAGATCAGCATCGAAGGCTCGACCGCCATCACCTTCACCGAGGACGTCGGTGCCCGGTTTGAGGCCTATGGCTGGAATGTCTTTCGCGTGGCCGATGCCAACGATCTCGATGCCTTGACCCAGGCCTACGGCATTTTTCAGGTCACGCAGGACCGGCCGACCCTGATCATTGTGCATAGCCACATTGGCTACGGTGCGCCGAACAAGCACGACTCTCGCGACGCTCACGGCGAACCACTGGGTACCGAGGAGGTGCGCCTCGTCAAGCAGTTTTATGGCGCGGACCCGGATGCGCAGTTTGATGTACCCGATGGCGTGCAGGCGCATTTCAATGCGCTTTTCGGCCAGCGCGGCAGCAAGGCGCGCAGCGCGTGGGACGAGCGCTTCGAAGCCTACCGGACGCAGTATCCCGATCTGGCCGACCAGATCGACCGCATGGAGCGTGGCGACCTGCCCGATGACTGGGACAAGGATCTGCGGACATTCCCGCCTGATGGCAAAGGCATGGCGACGCGCGATTCGTCGAGCAAGGTGTTAAGAGAAATCGCGGCCAATATGCCCTGGCTGCTGGGCGGCGCGGCCGACCTTTCGCCTTCAACCAAGACTGATCTGCGTTTCAAGTTTGCAGGTGAATTCCAGGCGCCGCAGGCTGGCACCCAAACCGACGAAACCGCCGAAGACCGTCACGACTACGCCGGGCGCAATTTTCATTTCGGTATCCGTGAGCATGCGATGTGCGCCATCGCTAGCGGACTGGCCTTGTCGAAACTAAGGCCCTTCGCATCAAGCTTTTTCATCTTTACCGACTATTGTCGCGGGGCCATCCGCCTGGCCGCCGCCATGGGCATTCCCGTCATCTACATCTGGACGCATGACTCGGTCAGCCTGGGCGAAGACGGGCCGACACACCAGCCGATCGAACAGCTGGCCTCGTTTCGGGCCATGCCGGGGATGACGTTGATACGCCCGGCAGACGCCAATGAGGTGGTCGAGGCATGGCGTATTGCCATGCCGCTCAAACATCGCCCGGTCAGTCTGGTGCTGTCGCGCCAGAGCCTGCCCACGCTCGACCGCAGCCGCTACGCAAGCGCCAGCGGCGTTGCGCGCGGAGCTTACATCCTGGCCGACCCGGCAGATGGCAATCCCGACGTGTTGTTGCTGGCAACCGGCAGCGAGGTGTCGCTGTGCCTCAAGGCGTTCGAGCAACTCAAGGCTGAAGGCGTCAAGGCACGGGTTGTCAGCATGCCGTCGTGGGATTTATTCGAATCGCAAAGCGCGGAATATCGAAGCAGCGTATTGCCACCTCATGTGCTGGCCCGTGTTTCAGTCGAGGAAGCTTCGACTTTCGGCTGGGAACGCTACGTCGGGCCGAATGGCACGATGATCGGCATGCACTCCTTTGGCATGTCGGCGCCCAGGGAGCAGGTCGAAGCCCATTTTGGTTTCGATGTGGCTCATGTCGTTGATGCCGCCAAGGCTCAATTGGCTCTGAACGCGCCGGCGGGCTAGAACCATGGCCACGCAAATCAGCCCACTTGCGGGCAAGCCCGCACCAGAGTCATCGCTCGTCAACGTGCAGAAACTGGTCGCCGCCTATTACGCGCTGACTCCGGACCCGTCGGTGCCGGCCCAGCGTGTGGCATTCGGCACCTCGGGGCATCGCGGCTCTTCGTTTGATGCCTCATTCAATGAGTGGCATGTGCTTGCCATCACGCAGGCGATCTGCGAATACCGCCACGGCGAGGGCGTCGACGGGCCGCTCTACCTTGGCCTTGACACCCATGCGCTGTCAGAGCCGGCCTGCGCCAGCGCCCTCGAAGTGCTGGCAGCCAACGGCGTGAACGTGATGCTGGCAAGGAACGACGAATACACACCGACACCGGCGATTTCCCACGCCATCCTGACGCACAACCTGGGTCGCACCTCCGGTCTGGCCGATGGCATCGTCATCACCCCGTCACACAACCCGCCAGACAGTGGCGGCTTCAAGTACAACCCGACCAATGGCGGTCCGTCCGCTGCGGAAATCACCAGCTGGATTGAGGCCACTGCCAACGATTTTCTGGAGAAAAAGCTTGTTGGCGTCAAGCGCATGACACACGCGCAAGCACTGCGGGCAGTCACAACCCAGCGCCACGATTACCTGAGTGCCTACGTCGGCGATCTTGGCAATGTCATCGACATGGACCTGATCCGTGATGCCAGGATTCGCATCGGCGTCGATCCCCTGGGCGGCGCCGGGGTGCATTACTGGGCGCGCATTGCCGAGCAATATCGGCTCGACCTGACCGTTGTCAGCGAGGAGGTTGACCCGACGTTTCGCTTCATGACGCTCGACTGGGACGGCCGTATCCGCATGGATCCGTCGTCGCCCTACGCAATGCAGCGCCTGATTGACATCAAGGACCGCTTCGACATTGCATTCGCCTGCGACACCGATCACGACCGCCACGGCATTGTCACGGCGCAGGCCGGGCTGCTCGCGCCCAACCACTATCTGTCGGTCATGATCGACCATCTTTTCCAGCACAGGCCACAGTGGGGCGCGAATGCCGCTGTCGGCAAGACCGTGGTCAGCACTCGCGTGATCGACCTGGTGGCCGCGCGGCTGGGACGCAGGCTTTTTGAAGTCCCGGTCGGTTTCAAGTGGTTTTCTGCGGGTTTGCTCGACGCCTCGCTGGGTTTTGGCGGCGAGGAAAGCGCGGGTGCGACCTTTTTGCGTCGCGATGGGTCGACCTGGACGACCGACAAGGACGGCATGGCTCCGGCGTTGCTTGCAGCCGAGATCACCGCGAGCCGAGGGCGCGATCCGGGCATTTTGTATGCCGATCTCGCGCGCGAGTTTGGCAACCCGGTTGCCGATCGGGTCGAGGCCGCGGCAACGCCAGAGCAAAAGAAGCGGCTGGCGGCGCTGGCACCGCAGCGTATTCAGAGCAGCGATCTTGCTGGCGAAAAAATTGAGAGCGTGCTTGGCAATGCGCCAGGCAATGGCGCGCCCATCGGGGGCGTGAAGGTGATCGCAAAAAGCGGCTGGTTTGCCGCTAGACCCTCGGGCACCGAAGATATCTACAAGATCTATGCCGAGAGTTTCAGCGGCACCGATCATCTGCAGTGCATCCTGAAG
>JANMXS010000006.1:0-2443 GCA_031394335.1 Burkholderiales bacterium | reverse complement strand
GCGGAAGCATCGCGCCTTTACGATCTGCCGCGTTTCGGCAATGTGCATTTTTTGCATATGACCGATTGCCATGCGCAGCTGCTGCCGAGCTACTTCCGCGAACCGAATGTGAATCTGGGTTTGCACGATGCGAGTGGCCGGCCGCCGCATCTGGTCGGCGAAAATCTGTTGAAGTATTTTGGCATTGCCAAGGGCTCGGCCCAGGCGCATGCCTTCACTTACCTCGATTTTGAAAAAGCCGCACGCCGCTACGGCAAGATCGGCGGCTTTGCACACCTCGCCACGCTGGTCAAGCAACTGAAGGCGGGACGCCCCGGCGCGCTGCTGCTCGACGGCGGCGACACCTGGCAGGGTTCGGCGACGGCGCTGTGGACCCAGGGCCAGGACATGGTCGATGCCTCGCTCGCACTCGGCGTGAACGTGATGACCGCGCACTGGGAAATGACCTTGGGTGCCAAACGTGTGCAGGAAGTGGTCGACAATGACTTCAAAGGCAAAATCGATTTCATCGCGCAGAACATTCACAGCGCCGATTTCAACGATCTCGTGTTCGCGCCGTATGTGATGAAGGAAATGAACGGTGTGCCGGTGGCGATCATCGGCCAGGCGTTTCCCTACACGCCGATTGCCAACCCGCGCTATTTCACGCCCGACTGGACCTTCGGCATCAAGGAAACCGAGATGCAGCAGACAGTCAACACCGCGCGCGCCAAGGGTGCGCAGGTGGTGGTGTTGCTGTCGCATAACGGCATGGACGTCGATCTCAAAATGGCTTCGCGCGTGACGGGCATCGACGCGATCATGGGCGGCCATACGCACGACGGCGTGCCCGCGCCGGTGATCGTCAACAATCCCGGCGGCAAAACGCTGGTGACCAATGCCGGCTCCAACGGCAAGTTTCTCGGCGTACTCGACTTCGAGGTGAAAGGCGGCAAGGTCGCCGACGTCCGTTACAAACTGCTGCCGATCTTTGCCAATCTACTGCCGGCCGATAAAAACATGCAGGCCCTGATCGATAAAGTGCGCGCGCCATACGCCGCCAAGCTCGGCGAGAAACTTGCGGTGACCGATGGCCTGCTTTATCGCCGCGGCAATTTCAACGGCACCTTCGATCAACTCATCCTCGATGCGCTGATGGAAACCAAAAATGCCGAGATCGCGTTCTCGCCCGGCTTCCGTTGGGGCACCTCGCTGCTGCCGGGCGAAGCCATCACCATGGAACACCTGATGGACCAGACTGCGATCACCTATCCGTATACGACGGTCAATGAATTCAGCGGCGAGATGATCAAGACCATCCTTGAAGATGTGGCCGACAATCTGTTCAACCCCGATCCGTACTACCAGCAGGGCGGCGATATGGTGCGCGTTGGCGGCCTGACCTATACCTGCGAGCCCAATGCCAAGGCCGGCCAGCGCATCAGCAATATGATGCTCAAGGGCAAGGCAATCGATCCCGTCAAAACCTACAAGGTGGCGGGCTGGGCGCCGGTCGCGGAAGGCGCGAAGGGGGAGGCGATCTGGGACGTCATCGCCCCCTATCTGCGCGACAAAAAAACCATCAAGCCCAAGCAGCTCAATCTGCCCAAGCTGGTCGGCGTGCAGGGCAATGCCGGGATGGCTTGAGCAGGCAGATGCGCGCAATGAACGGCCGCAGAAAATTTCTTGCGTTCAGCACCTTGCTGGCGGCGATGCCCTGGATGCAGGCAAACGCGGAAAGCGCACCCGCCGATTCTCGCCAAACCTCGCTTCCCTTGGCAGCCGATCTAGCCGCCGATGGCCGCATGGCCGGCGAGCAGAATATCCCGGTGCTGGTGCTGTTCAGCCTCCCCGGCTGCCCCTATTGCGAAGCGGTACGTCGCTCGTTTTTGCTGCCGCTGTTGCGTGAAGCGGCACCACGTGCGCTGGTACGGCAGGTCGATATCGATTCCAGTCTGGTTCTCACGGATTTTCAGGGGCGGAACCTGAGTCACCAGGCCTTCGCTACTCGCGAGGGCATTGCGCTCACCCCGGTGGTCGGGTTCTACGGCCCTGCCGGAGAACCCGTCGCAGCGCGGCTGGTCGGCGCCATGCTCCCTGATTTTTACGGCAGCTACCTGGATGAGGCCTTAAGCAAAGCGGCCGCTCAAATCCGCGCCATAAATGCGCAAAAACCATCCTGGCGTTGACCATAGACGTTTGGCACGCTAAAATGCAGGGCTTGGATGGTTGTTTGCGATAGTTCAGCAATACACACCGCTCAATTCCCTGATAGCTCAGCTGGTAGAGCGACGGACTGTTAATCCGCAGGTCCCTGGTTCGAGTCCAGGTCGGGGAGCCAGATAAAGAAAACGGGTCAGATTTCGGTCTGGCCCGTTTCCATTTGACGGTGTGAATCAGGCGGCCCAAGTAACGGACGACGATTAATCTTCTTTAGCGTGTATGAGACGTGAGACGGTTTATC
>JANMXS010000005.1:0-4133 GCA_031394335.1 Burkholderiales bacterium | reverse complement strand
CCACTTTGGCGGAATCAAACAGGGCATCAGCGATACCAAGGCGCGAGGGCGGCAATTCAGGCGCGCGCTGCGGATAACGCAGGCAAAAATATTCAGCAAACCAGGCAATGTGCGCCAGCTCCCACAAAGGTGGATTAATCACCGGCAGATAGGGAACGCGCGGCGGCTCCCACAGTATTGCCGGCAGGTCACGATATAGCGCCAGCGTATAATTGCGCTGAACTTGCAAGGCCGTGGTCAGCCCGGCGATATCTGCTGGAAAATGCTGCATTTTCTCAACCTGCACTCATGCCTCCTCTGCTGCCGCTCATCATCATTGTCACGCCCTACCTCGCCGCCGCCAATAACGGCAACTGGCGCACGGCGCATCGCTGGCAGTCGTTGCTGTCGGGCGATTTCAGGGTGATTGTACAAGGCGACTGGCAGGGCGAACCTTGCGATGTGCTGATTGCCTTGCACGCCCGCCGTAGCGCCAATGCAATTCAGCGCTTTCGCGACAGTCTCCCGCAAACGCCACTGGTGGTGGTACTGACCGGGACCGATCTATACAAGGACTTGGCCATCAACCAGGATGCCCAGCGCTCGCTGGCGCTGGCCGATGTGCTCATTGTCTTGCAGGAAGACGCCATCCAGCATGTGCCGCTCGAATGTCGCAAGAAAACCCATATCGTCTATCAATCCGCCAGGACGCTCGCGCCGGCAGCCAAACCCCAGGACCGGCTGAATTGTGTGGTGGTCGGCCATCTGCGCGCGGAAAAGGACCCGGACACCGTGTTTCGCGCGGTAGAGGCCCTTCCTGCTGCTGCACCAATTCATATCCTGCACCTGGGCGCCCCGCTCGATGCGGAACTGGCGGCCAAAGCGCGAGGCCTTGAACACCGGCAGCAAAATTATCACTATGCCGGCGCACTGGCCCACGGCCTGACGCGCGCCGCCATCAAGCGCGCGCATCTGCTCATTCACCCCTCGGTGATGGAAGGCGGCGCCAACGTCATTGTCGAAGCGCTGTCATCCGGCACCGCCGTTCTCGCTTCGCGCATGTCCGGCAATGTGGGCATGCTGGGCACCGATTATCCCGGCTATTTTCCGGTTGGCGACCATGCGGCGCTTGCGCAACTGCTGCTGCGTTGCGCGCAGGACGCGAACTTTCTATCGCGTTTGAATGTCGCATGCAAGGCACGCGCCAAATTGTTTCTCCCCCTCACCGAACAAATGTCGCTCACCCGTATCGTCAACGGCCTGATTGAGCGCAGCCGCTGATTCGCGTCAAAACCGATCCATCCTCAAACACGTACAATCAGTTTCTAAATTTAACGCCTTCAACTGGACTTTCGCATGAACGATCTGACCGAACTCAAGAATATTCCACGCCTCACCTCCTTGTCGCACGGCGGCGGCTGTGGCTGCAAAATTGCGCCGGCTGTCCTGCAACAAATTATTTCGAAAGCAGATATTTCGATCCTGCCCAAGCAGTTGTTGGTCGGCATTGAAACCGCCGACGATGCGGCCGTCTATCAAATCAATGAAACCCAGGCGATTGTCGCCACCACCGATTTTTTCATGCCCATCGTTGACGATCCCTACGACTTCGGCCGCATCGCCGCCACCAATGCGATTTCGGATGTGTACGCCATGGGCGGCACCCCGCTGTTCGCGCTGGCCCTGGTCGGCATGCCGATCAATACCCTGCCGCTGGAAACCATCAAGAAAATTCTCGACGGCGGCGAATCGATTTGCAAAGAAGCGGGCATTCCCATCGCCGGCGGACATACCATCGACTCGGTGGAGCCGATTTACGGACTGGTCGCGATCGGCCTCGTCAATCCCAAGAACCTGAAGCGCAACGCCGGCGCCAAACCCGGCGATAAGCTGATTCTCGGCAAGCCGCTGGGCGTCGGCATCCTCTCGGCCGCGCTGAAAAAAGAAAAACTCAGCGATGCGGGTTATGCGGCAATGATCGCATCCACCACCAAACTCAATACCCCCGGCATCAAGCTCGGGCAGTTGGCCGGCGTGAACGCGCTGACCGATGTCACCGGCTTCGCCTTGCTCGGCCATCTGCTGGAAATCTGCAAGGGTTCGAAGGCGGGTGCGACCATCGATTTCGGTAAATTGCCGCTGATCGATGGTGTACTCGATCTGGCACGCCAGGGCTTCGTGACCGGCGCCTCGGGTCGCAACTGGTCAGGCTATGGCCATGATGTGAGCATCGATGCCAAATACGGCGATGAGCACCGCAACCTGCTGACCGATCCACAAACCAGCGGCGGACTGCTGGTGGCTTGTGATCCTGCTTCCGTTGATGAGGTACTCGCCATTTTCCGCGCGGAAGGCTTTGGTGACGCGACCGTGATCGGCGAAATCAACGCCGGCCCCGCGCACGTTACGGTGCGCTAACACCTGACATCTGCTATTGATGGCGAAACTCCTTATTCCATGCGGCTCCTGGGCAAAAAATGGCTGGAGGACCGCATGAATGCTGGAGTTTGAATATGGCATCTCTCACTACCGGCATTGTTATGCAGGCGACGTAAGGATGGCTTTCATAGCACGACCAGCATCAAGAACTTGTTGCCGACAAAGTGTTTTGCAAACCGGCAGCGAGATATTCGCAACCGGTCTGCGCTGAACCCGTTTCCCAAGGAGGCATGTCAATGGCTCAAGGCAACCCACAGTTGACCCCGACCCGCGCTAGCGCACCAGTGTCCGAGGCTATTCAGGCGCTGCACACACGCTTCCGGCAGGTACGTGCGCTCACCGAAAAATTGGCTGGCCCGCTGTCGGCGGAAGATTGCAATCTGCAGTCGATGCCCGATGCCAGCCCGACCAAATGGCATCTGGCGCATACCAGCTGGTTTTTCGAAACCTTTTTGCTCGAACGTTTTGCGCCCGACTTCAAGCCGTTTCATCCGGCGTTTCGCATGCTGTTCAATTCCTATTACAACGCGGTCGGCGACAAGCATCCGCGCCATGAGCGCGGCCTGATCTCGCGACCCATCCTGGATACGGTATTGAGTTATCGCCACCATGTGACCGAGGCCATCCTGGCGCTGCTGCGCAGTCCGGCCATACAAAATCCCGAGTTCGTCGAACTGATGTGGCTGGGCTGCAATCATGAAGAACAGCATCAGGAATTGATCCTGACCGACCTCAAGCATTTGCTGTCCCGAAATCCCCTCAAGCCGGCCTATCAGACGCGCTGGCCGCTGACGCCGATCGAAAGACAGCAGCCGCGCTGGTTGCGCCATGACGGCGGCCTGGTTGAAATTGGCCACCATGGCAGCGGCTTTTCATTCGACAACGAAAGCCCGCGCCATCAGGTTTTCCTGCTTCCCTTCGAACTCGCCTCGCACCCGGTCACACACGGCGAATTCGCCGCCTTCATTGCCGATGGCGGTTACCGGCGCCCGGAACTATGGCTGTCGATGGGCTGGGACTGGGTACAGAGCAACGCGATCAGCGCGCCGCTGTACTGGGTGCCGCATGGCGATGGCTGGAAGACGTTCACCTTGCACGGCATGATCGAGATTGACGCCAATACACCGGTCTGCCATCTCAATTATTTCGAGGCAGATGCCTACGCAAGATGGGCCGGTGCGCGGCTCCCGACCGAGCCCGAATGGGAATACGCGGCTATCCTGCTCGATACCCGCGGCAATTTTCTGGAAAGCGGCGCCCTGCACCCACTGGCGCTGCGTGAAGAAGCGCCGGTCGATGCGCCCGCGCAGATGTTCGGCGACGTCTGGGAATGGACGCAGAGCGCCTACCTGCCCTATCCGCGTTATCGCGCCGAGGCTGGTGCCGTCGGCGAGTACAACGGCAAATTCATGTGCAACCAGTTCGTGTTGCGCGGCGGTTCTTGCGCAACGCCGCAGCGCCACATCCGTGCCAGCTATCGCAATTTTTTCCCGCCGGATGCGCGTTGGCAATTCAGCGGTCTGCGATTGGCAAGAGATATGGCATGAGCGCGCAAGTTTCCAAAGCCGTTGAACTTTACGCCGACCTGGCGCCGCAATACGACGCCGAGACGCGTTACATCACCGGTATCCGCAAACAAGCGATTGCGGCACTCAAGCTGCGCGAAGGTGAAACGGTGCTCGATGCCGGTTGCGGCACCGGCTGGTGCCTGCCCG
>JANMXS010000004.1:0-13179 GCA_031394335.1 Burkholderiales bacterium | reverse complement strand
GTGCTGTCGCTGATTTATCTGGCGCTGTTCGGCTCGATCATTACCTTCGGCTGCTACCTGACCTTGATCACCCGCATCGGCGCGGCGCGCGCCGGCTATATCGGCGTGATGGTGCCGATCATGGCGTTGACGATTTCATTCTTCTTCGAGAAATTTGCCTGGGGCTGGCTCACCACCGTCGGCGTGGCCTTGTCGGTGATTGGCAATGTGGTGATGCTGCGACCGGCGAAAAAAACGCCTGCCTGACTATCCTTAATCAGCGCGCAGCTGCAACAAATCCCAGGCGTTGCCATACAGGTCTTCGAACACGGCGACCATGCCATACGGTTCAGTGCGCGGTGTTTCGCGAAAGCGCACGCCGTGCGACTTCATGCGCGCGTAATCACGCCACAAGTCATCGGTGTGCAAAAACAGAAACACGCGGCCACCGGCTTGATCACCGATGCGCGCGGCTTGTTCTGCAGTGGCCGCTTTCGCCAGCAGCAGGCAGCTACCCTCGTTTGAGGGCCGCACCAGCACCCAGCGCTTGTCCGCGCCCATCGGCGTATCTTCGACCAGCTCGAAGCCAAGTGCGCCGGTGTAAAACGCAATCGCCTCGTCGTAGTCGCGCACCAGTAGCGTGACGTAGCCAATGCGCCCGGTCATTTTTTAAGCAGCACCTAGTATGGCTTGCGGCCGATGAAATTGCCCGGCGGGTCGTAGTTGCAGGCGACGATCAGCGTCTTGCGGCAGACGCTCTGGCCGCAGCCGAACGAGGTGGTGCCGCGCCACACCATCTGCGTGTAATGCCCGGCCGGGTGCCAGGTCGATTCTTTAAGTGTGCCGCCCGGGTAAAGTCTTTTCTCTTCCTCCCAGGTCTTGGCGGCGTCTACGGCATGGTAATAACCTGCCGTACCTTGAAACAGGTTCTCGCCATACTTGTTGGGTTGGCGATGCGTCATCTTGCAGGAAGTGGCGGCGAGATGATCCGACCACTGCTGCGCAAACGTCGCCAGCTGGGGGGACCAGGTCAAGGGGCCGACGCCCACGTTCTTGCGCACCTTGTTGTGATAGGCCGTGATCGCGTCGATGTCTTTTGCCGGCATCTTCGTTTCCGCTGACTTGCTGGCCGGTGGTGCCGCGTCGGTAGGCGCTACTGCGCAGCCAACGATCAGCAAGGCCGACAGCGATGAAATGATCCGTTTGCTGATTGCCGCGTTATTCATGATTGACCTTTGAGCAGCCTTGCCGGAAGCATGACGATGGACCTCAGCAACTCGAACACGCCCTCGACCGCAATCCCCAGCAACCGGAACGGCAGCAGCAGCAACCAGATGAACGGATACAGGATCAGCGCGAGCAGCGCCAACGGCCAGCAGAACACGAAGAGCAGGAGCCACAGCAGGAATTTGGTCATGGGTTGGTACCTTAAAATGGATTTTAAAACCCTAGCATTGGCGCGGCTTTCAGGCCAAAAATGCTTCAAACACCGCGCCAAATGGCGTTCTACGTAAAGGGCAATTCTCGAAACCTCCAAGTTTCGTCATTCCAGCGTAGGCTGGAATCCAGTCATTCGTTCAATCAAACACTTGGAGGGACTGGGTCCCAGCCTACGCTGGGACGACGAGTTTTAGAAGTTCTCAAAATTTTATACACCTTGCTTGATTCATAGCCCGGATGAAGCGCAGCGCCCCACAGTGATTTCCGTTGGTCACAATCCGGAGTCGTAGCCGCTGCTTGCTCCATCGATGCCGCTGCTCTTCATCGCGGCTACGGGGCCCAAACAAAGAGATATCGATCAAGGCGCAGGGTACTCCCCCCGCCCCATAAACCCCGCCAGCGAAGCCCGCGCCTTGCGCCGCAGCATCGCCTTCAACGGCAGCGACCAGCCCAGCAGCAGTCCCAGCGGCCCCATCGCCTGACGCGACCAGCGCCAGAACGAAAAACGATCGACATGGCGCACGATCTTGCCGTCGCGAAAGGCGAACACGGCATCGATCTTGTTGTGCACCAGGCGCCCCGTCTGCGTGAAGGTGTATTTGGCGTCCCAGCGCGCCGCCCCGCCTTCGCTGTCGCCGCGGGCATCGACCAGGATGATTTCGAAATCGCCCTTGGCGCGCGCCGTCAGCATCGCCCACATCGCGGTGGCTTCCGCACCGCGCAGCATCGGGAATACCGGGTCGCTGAAGACGATATCCGGGTGATAACAGCGTGCCATGCCGGCAGCATCGCGCTGGGCGAAGGCCGCATAAAATTCGCGGATGAGATATTCATGGGGGTGCATGGCCTGCCTTCCGAGGTTCGCCTACTTGATGAGTGCAATATCGGCAACTCGCGCCCCGGCAATGCGCGCCAGATCCGGCGGGGCGATACGGAACATGGTGTTGGGATGGCCAGCGGCCGGATAAACATGGACATGATGCATCAGTTCCGCATCCATCAGCACGATCGGCGGATGCCGGTGCGCAATCGGCGCCACACCGCCGATGACAAAGCCGCTCTGTTCGCGCACGAAGTCGGCATCGGCCTTGCCGATTTTTTCGTTGATCAGTGCCACTACCTTTTTATCATCTACCCGATTCTTGCCGCTGGTGATCACCAGCACCGCACGTTCGCCGGCACGGAAGATGATCGACTTGGCGATTTCGGCAACTGCGCAACCGAGGGCCTCCGCAGCGGCCTGTGCGGTATGGGTCGCCTCATTCATGACGATGATCGTATCCGGCAGCCCGGCCTCGCGCAGGGCCTGCTTGACGCGCAGCACCGCCGGATGGGACTGGATGATTTCGTGCGCTTGGTCGGGCATTTTCAAAAGTTGACGTGGGTCAAAATCGAATTCTACTTGACGCCCATCATGGTGCAAGCGGGAGGCGAAGTTCCATACTTTGCGCCGATGCCGATTTTCAAGAACAATTGTTTTGTCATGGAGGATTCAAATGCTTAGTGATATCGAAATCGCCCAGAAGGCGAAAATGCACAAAATTCAGGATGTCGCCGCCAAACTCGGCATCCCCGAAGAAGCCCTCGAGCCGTATGGCCGCTATAAGGCCAAGGACTCGCTCAATTATGTCGACAGCCTCAAGAACAAGAAAAATGGCAAGCTGATTCTGGTCACCGCCATCTCGCCGACCCCGGCGGGCGAAGGCAAGACCACCACCACCGTGGGCCTGGGCGACGCGCTCAACCATATCGGCAAGAAAGCCATCATCTGCCTGCGCGAGCCCTCACTGGGCCCGGTGTTCGGCATGAAGGGTGGCGCGGCCGGCGGCGGTTATGCGCAGGTGGTGCCGATGGAAGACATCAATTTGCACTTTACCGGCGACTTCAACGCGATCGCGCTGGCCAACAACCTGCTGTCGGCACTGATCGACAATCATATTCATCACGGCAACGAACTCAATTTCGACGTGCGCCGCATTGTCTGGAAGCGCGTGGTCGACATGAACGATCGTGCACTACGCGACATCACCGTCTCGCTCGGCGGCCCCGGCAATGGCTTCCCGCGTCAGGATGGCTTCGACATCGTGGTGGCTTCCGAAATCATGGCGATTTTCTGCCTGGCCACCTCGATCAAGGATTTGAAAGAGCGCATCAGCAAGATCGTCGTCGGCTACACTCGCGACCTGAAGCCGATCCTCGCCAAGGACCTGAAAGCACAGGGCGCGATGACCGCCTTGCTCAAAGACGCGATGATGCCGAACCTGGTGCAGACGCTGGAAAACAATCCGGCCTTCATCCACGGCGGCCCGTTCGCGAATATCGCGCACGGTTGCAATTCGGTCACGGCCACCCAAACCGCGCTGAAGCTTGGCGATTACGTGGTGACCGAAGCCGGCTTCGGCGCTGATCTGGGTGCGGAAAAATTCATCGACATCAAATGCCGCAAATCGGGCCTGCGTCCGGATGCGGTTGTCGTTGTTGCCACCATCCGCGCGCTCAAGTTCCACGGCGGCATGGATGTGAAGGAAGTATCGAAAGAAAACATCGCGGCGCTGGAAAAGGGCATCGTCAACCTCGAGCGCCATGTGCACAACGTAATGCAGAACTACGGCCTGCCCTGCGTGGTCAGCGTCAACCATCGCACCCACGACACCGATGCGGAAGTGAAAGTGCTGATGGATCGCTTGGGCCAGCTCGGCTGCAAAGTGGTGATCGCCAAGCACTGGGCGGACGGCGGCAAGGGTGCCGCTGAAGTCGCGAAGATTGTGGTCGATCTTTGCGAGCAGCCGAACAACTTCAAGTTTGTGTATGAAGATTCGATGCCGCTGTGGGACAAGATGAAAACCATCGCCACCAAGATTTATGGCGCAGCCGATATTGCAGCGGATTCGAAGGTACGCAACCAGATCAAGAAGCTGCAGGAAGACGGTTACGGTCACTATCCGGTGTGCGTGGCCAAGACCCAGTACTCGTTCTCGACCGACCCGCAACTGCGCGGCGCACCAAACGGCCATATCGTGACGATTCGCGAAGTGCGTCTCGCCGCCGGCGCCGAGTTCGTGGTAATGGTCTGCGGTGACATCATGACCATGCCCGGTCTGCCGAAGGTGCCAAGCGCGGACGCGATCGACGTGGATGACAGCGGCAAGATCATCGGCTTGTTCTGATTGGAACCCCCCCTTTGCAAAGGGGGAATTACCACGTAGTTGAAGCGTCACATAAAACGGCCAACCGGGTACCCCGACTGGCCGTTTTGTTTTGTGCGCAATTTTTTAATCGACCTGCGCGCCGGTGGTGCGAATGACCTCGCCCCATTTACTGGTTTCGGCTTCCATCCAGGTCGCCAGCGCCTCGGGCGTGCCGCCCAGCGCATACATGCCGACGCCGGACAGACGCTTTCGCACGCTGGGGTTGGCCAGCACCTTGTCAGCGGCCTTGTTGAGCCGCGCGATGATCTCGGGCGGCGTATTTTTCGGCGCCAGCAGGGCATTCCAGGCGATCGCCTCAAATTTTTCCAGACCGGGGATGCGCGATTCGGCAATCGTCGGCACCGTGGGCATGAACGGGTAGCGCTTGCTGCTGGTGACGGCGATTGCCCTCAGTTTGCCGGTCTTGATATGGCTGATGAGATTAGACGGTGCCGCAAAAATTACCTGTACTTCGCCGCCGATTACTGCCTCCACGGCCGGTGGTCCGCCGTTGAACGGGATATGCGTGATATCGATGCCGGCCTCGCGCTTCAGTAATTCCATGCCGAGATGCGAGACCGAGCCATTGCCCACGCTGGCGTAATTGAGTTTGCCGGGTCGCGCCTTGGCCAGTGCAATCAATTCGGCCAGATTTTTGGCCGGTACCTCGGCATTGACTGCCAGCAAATTCGGCTGTTCGGTGGTAAGGATGATCGGCGCGAAATCGCGCTGCGGATGATAGGAGAGTCTGGTGTACAGCGCCGGGGCATTGGCCAACGGGCCGTTGAAGCCCAGATACAGGGTGTAGCCATCCGGCGCCGCCCTGGCGACTTCGGCTGCGCCGATGGTGCCGCCAGCAGCCGGCTTGTTGTCGACGATGACCGGCTGGCCCAGCACGGGCTTGAGCGCTTCGGCGATGATGCGTGCGGCGATATCCACCGAACTGCCGGCGGGCCCGGCGACCACCATGCGAATCGGTTTTTGCGGCCACGGTGCGGGGGCGGCAGCAGGGGAAGCCGCGTAGAGCAGGCAGGCCAGGGCGCAGCAGATTGATCGAAAGCGGTGCATGATGGGTCTCCGGAATAAGCGCCAAGTTTAGGCGATCTTGGCTGACGGTTGCGCATCAGCAATGCGCCCCGCATAATCAGGCGCATCCAGGCTGCAAAAAGTCAACGGGGGGAGTGGCAATGAGATTGGAAAATAAAGTGGCCATCGTCACCGGGGCCGGCTCGGGCTTTGGCGAAGGCATCGCCAGGCGTTTTGCCAAAGAGGGTTGCAAGGTTGTAGTCAACGATTTGAAGGCGGAAGGCGCCGAGCGGGTGGTTAAGGAAATCACGGCGGCCGGTGGCAATGCGGCGATGTGCCTGGCCGATGTTTCCAAGGATGCCGATGTGATGCGCATGGTGCACTTCGCGCTCCACCATTTTGGGGCG
This sequence comes from Burkholderiales bacterium, assembly GCA_031394335.1. Classification (GTDB taxonomy): domain Bacteria; phylum Pseudomonadota; class Gammaproteobacteria; order Burkholderiales; family Usitatibacteraceae; genus UKL13-2. The sequence goes on along the minus strand of JANMXS010000004.1, from coordinate 7,139 downwards.
CTCGACATCATCGTCAACAACGCCGGCATCACGCACCGCAACCGGCCGATGCTGGAAGTGAGCGAAGCCGAGTTCGACAAAATTTACGCGGTGAACGTGAAGGCGCTGTTCCTCACCGCCAAGCACGCCGTGCCGTATTTCCGCAAGATGGGTAAAGGTTGTTTCATTACCATCGCCTCCACCGCCGGCGTGCGGCCGCGGCCGGGCCTGACCTGGTACAACGGCTCCAAAGGTGCGGCGATTGTGACCTCGCGCTCGATGGCGGCCGAGCTGGGCCCCGACAATATTCGCGTCAATGTGATCAACCCGGTGATCGGCGAAACCGCGCTGCTCGAGGAATTCATGGGCATGGCGGATACGCCCGAGAATCGCAAGAAATTCCTGGCGACGATCCCGATGGGACGCATGTCGCGCCCGGCGGATGTGGCCAATGCTGCCCTGTATCTGGCATCGGACGAAGCGGAATTCATCAACGGCGTTTGTCTTGAAGTCGATGGCGGCCGCTGCGTATGAAGGAACACTAAAAGCGTCGTCCCAGCGCCCCGAATGGGTCTCCATCGAAAGGCTGGGACCCAGTCCCTCGTAGGTTTTGACAGAGCGAAGGACTGGATTCCAGCTCAGTTACCAAAATGAGCTGGAATGAAGAAATTTTAGGATTTCAAAAAGTTTCTTACAGTCCAGCTCTTAACATTATTTGATTTTTCGAGGCGCCGCCAACACCATGAATAAAAAGCTGGAAATGATCGGCAAATACCGCGTCATCCGCGAACTGGGACGTGGCGCGACTGGCGCGGTTTATCTGGCGGACGATATATTCAACAAGCGCCAGGTGGCGATCAAGCTGATGTTCCCGGCCATGCTGAAAGATGCCGAGGACGGCGAGCTCTACCGCAAGATGTTCCTCACCGAGGCCTCGCTGGCCGGCAAGATCATCCACCCGCATATCGTGTCGATTTACGATGCGGTAGTCGAAGACGAGATGAGCTATATCGTCATGGAATATGTCGAGGGCGCCACGCTCGAACGCCATTGCAAGGCCGACAACCTGCTCGACACGCAATCGATTGCCGAGATCATTTTCAAATGCGTGCGCGCCCTGGCATTCGTGAATATGGAGGGCCTGATCCATCGCGACATCAAGCCCGGCAATATCCTGCACAAGGGCGGCACCGAGATCAAGGTGGCGGATTTCGGCGCGGCGCTGAACCGCGTCTCCGACCGCACGCAAATCGCAGCGGTGGGCTCGCCCCTGTACATGGCGCCGGAATTGATTGCCGGGGCCAAGGCCACGGCGCAATCGGATATCTATTCCCTGGGCATGGTCATGTACATGCTGCTGGCGGGGCGCCCGCCGTTCGAAGCATCGAGCCCGGCCAGCCTCGCCTACCAGATCGTCAATCACGAGCCTGAGCCGCCCTCGAATTTTCGCAAGGATCTGCCGGCCGCGATTGAGGACATCGTCAAGCTGGCGATCGCCAAGGATGTGAAGCTGCGCTACCAAACCTGGGAAGACTTCGGCAAAGACCTCGCCGGTGTGTGGCAAACCGCGCAAACCCCGCAAAAAACCCGCGGCGAAGTATCGGATACCGAGCGTTTCAGCTTCCTGAAAACGCTGTCGTTCTTCCGCAGCTTTCCCGAGAACGAATTATGGGAAGTGTTGAAGATCAGCAAATGGCGCGCGTTCCCGCCGGACACCGTGCTGATCAAGGAAGGCGATGCCGGCGATTCGTTTTTCATCATCGCGCAGGGTTCCGCCAAGGTCACGCGCGGCAAGCGCCTGCTGAACGTGCTGGGCGCCGGCGATTCGATCGGCGAAATGTCCTACCTGGCCACGCGCGCCGGCAAGCGTTCGGCGACCATCACCGCCGGTACCGAATGCATCATCATGAAAATCCGCGCCGACCATTTGCATGCCGCCAGCCCCAGTTGCCGCCAGCTGTTTGACCGAAAATTTCTCGAGACCCTGGTTGAACGGCTCGACACCGCCAATCAGCAACTGGCGATGACCTGATTCTTTTTACCAACCGTGATGGATTGAATTCCCATGTCCTTTTCCCTGAATATTCCCTTGGCCCTTCCCCTCGTGGTCACCGCCATTTATGCATCGTTCCTGGCTTTGTTTCTGGTCATCCTGGCCATGCCCGTCATCAAGCTGCGGCGCGGCCTGCGCGTGGGGCTGGGCGATGGCGGCCATCAATCGCTGCAACAGGCGATCCGCGCGCATGGCAACGCCAGCGAATTCATCCCTGTCTTCCTGATCCTGCTGGCGATCTACGAATTGAACCGTGCACCGGTCGCGGCGCTGCACATCTTCGGCGTGGCCTTCGTGCTGGCGCGCCTCGCGCACGCCTGGGGCATCTACTCGAACAGCGGCAAATCGATCGGCCGCGTGATCGGCGTAGTCGGCACCTTTGGCACCCTGATCATTCTGGCCGGCGCCAATCTGTGGCGTGTGCTGGCGGGCTAGTTACAGTCGCTACAGAAAATACGAAATCGCGAACACGCCGACCATGGTCAGCGCCAGCGCCAGCTTGGCCAGCGCGCCAAACAACAGCCCCAGCCAGGTGGCGAAACCGACCTTGGCCGATTGCCCCGGCTGGCGGTGCGCCATGAACTCGCCGATCACCGCGCCCACAAACGGGAAAATGAAAATCCCCCACAAACCAAAAAAGATGCCGCCGATGCTGCCGATGGCCGCACCCCACAGCGCCTGCTTGGATGCGCCAACGCGTTGCGCGCCCAGCACGCTCGCAAAAAAATCCACGGCAATGGCCAGCGCGGTGAGCAACGCCAGGATCGTCAGCGTGCCCCAGCCGATGCGCTGAAAATTATCGATCCACGCCGCGATCAGCAGGCCGAGGAATACAAACGGCACGCCCGGCAGCGCCGGCAAGATAGTGCCGGCGAGCCCAGCCATCACCAGCACTATGGCGAGGCCCCAGAATAAATAGACGGCGATGTCAGTCATTCAATTTGGTCCTTTGCATTAATCAGCAAGTCTGGACGCGAGCGCGTTTGGCTTGAGGCTGCTGATTATGACCAGAATGCCGGGAGAAAATGCAGGGGGTTTAAAATTCTTATGCCCGCTATCGGAAGAAAAGAACTTCAGCTATCGACTGCGGCCAGTCGATTTTCTTGGAAGCGGACTTTAGCGATTTCGGCAAACGAGTTTGTCGTCGATGCGCCATCACAGAAATCCATGGATTCCGTACTGACTGAAGCGTTAAGGGTCACTGCACACGGCAGGCTCATAAAGTACGCCCGATGGCCATTCAGCGGGCAACTTGTTGTTGATCGCTACTGAACGTAGGTAACAAATAAATGGCTCGATACCAATTTCCCTGCGGCGTTGGTTCAGTGATTCTGGCGCTTCAACTGGAAGGAACACGACTTTGGATTTGTCTTGAATATTGAACTGCATGCCATAGACTTGGGGCTGCTTTTGTAAACGGCGGTTTCTATCGATGAGCAAAGCCAGCCGTTCTCCTTTTGCCTCTCCGGCTAAGACGGCCGTTTTTAATTTATCTGCGGCAAAAAGCTGAAACCCTGAGTCCATATCCGCGTGCTGTGCAATCAACCACGCGGCTACTGCGGCTTGCTCCCCCACCTCTGATTGCTTGGGCCAGCCACATTTTTCTAACGCCGCTCGAAACCACGCGCGATTTTCGGCATCAATTCTGAGCACCGTAGCCTCGGTTGCTTTAGCGCCTTTGCTGTCCCGATACGCGAGGCGCGCTGCTTGGTCAGCAGATGCGCGCTGTTCTAACTGTTGAATTAGGTTGCCGTGGTCACAGGAAACTTCTCCCTGAGAAACCGCCAAGGCTGCAACTAACAGAATAGAAACACTCATTATGGCTCTTACCGAAATTTTGAGGGATAGGTTTGGCGTTCAATATCAGCGACCGGGACACTCAATTTGAAGGTTCGATTAATGGGTGACTTTGAACATCCGTAAAGGGCCGGATGCTGCATGTAAGTCCCGATGCTATTTTGACCCAGGTTGCCAGAATTCGCTGACCCACCCTCAGATCACCCAAACCGTTGCCAGTGCTGGGGTTACGCCGTTTGGAAATGGGTCAGTCAATATCGGCAGGCTGGGTCAATTTTATATCGGCCCCAACAAGTAACGATCTGGCTAATTCGGACGGGTGTGAAAAGGCTGGCCGTTGTCTATTTTTTTCCATTCATCGCTTTGATACATGACTACTCGGTAATTTTCGTCGCGCATGGAACAATTGCCCAATTCTTCACGAAAACACCAGAAACCGTCGGTCCATAGCATCATGTCATTTGGATTCCCTCTTCCCATCAAAGAGCGCGCCCTGCCCGGTAATCGCTGAAAGGATGTACATTGCCATGCACTTCGCGAAACTTGGTAGCGGACCTCGGCGTCGCCTCCGCCTGCTTGCGCGCAGTGTTGTCGGTACCAATCAACAAATAGCCGATGATTGATTCCTGTGCGTCGCGCAAGGCCGTCACGGACACGACGGCCGGTAAGCGGCTGCCGTCCTTCCGGACGTAAGTCAGTTCGTAAATGTCTTCGATTCCGCGGGAGGCCTTAAACACGAGAAACCCTAGGGTCAGAGTTGATGTATTTCCGGTATTTCCAAATCTAAATTTCATTATCTACCCCTCCAGATTTTGAATGTCATTGGAATGAATTTGTTTGAGGGCCTGGTTCAGCGCGTCACACAATCGACGCTGGCCCAAATGGCGCTTACTCATTCGGCTTACTGTAAAAAGGGATTCAAGAGTTCCACGCCTGTTCCTTGAAAATCACCAACATTCCGCGTTACCACCGTCAGTCCATGGATCAATGCGATCGCTGCAATCTGCTTGTCGATTGGATGTTGATGGTGCGGTGACATCAAGCGTCCCCATACCTGGGCACATTCCGCATCGAAAGCGAGTATCCGGTCAGCGTAGTCGGCCACCACCAGGTCAAGCCATTTTTCGAGTCGTTTGGTTTGTGGAAGATCGCCGCGATGCCGAATGTTTTCCAGTCCGCGCCGTATCTCACCGATCGTTTGCGCGGATACATAAATACCCATTGCATCGGCAGTCCGAAAGAATTTCCGGACGCCGGGGTTGGCGCCAGCGCCCTTGCGCGCCTCGCTGATGACATTGGTATCCACCAGATACATACAGACGCTTATTTGTTGCGAAAATTGAAATCGGCGTCTTCCCCCACATTCGGCATGCTCGACAGAATGTCGGCGACCGACCGGCGCTTTGGACGTTGCAGAACAGTTCGCAGGATCTCACGATGCTCCGCCTCCGCACTTCTGCCGTGAGATGCGGCGAGTTGTTTCAGCGCCAGTGCAATATCCTCATCGACATTGCGAACCACAAGATTAGTAGCCACGTTGATCTCCTATGTGCAATCATTGATAGCAGTCTAGCGAAATTTTTATGGCACTGCAATTGAAATTTTGCCCGTCGCGATGAAGCGCGTCTCCACCGTAACTGTGGCCTTGTTCCGATGGCCTATTCCTTCCAGGGAACTTGCTCGCAAGTATCAATGCGTATCGATTGCGCCACACCCAGTAAAAGCCGATTCTCCCGTTTTGATGTATCAAGTGCGCGCCCCCTGAATCGACTTGGCCTATCATTGGAATTCAACATTGCATGATTGTTGCAATGCGGCATTTCATTTCCCCCTTGCGGACACGGTGACCCCGATGGCAGCGCTTCCGAATACGATTCCGGCAACCTCGCGCGGCGCGCTGCTTGCGCAGCTGCGCACCTTTCTGCCGGCTGCGGCGGTATTGAGCAGCGACGAGGATTTGAAGCCGTATGAGTGCGATGGCCTGTCCGCCTATCGGCAGTTGCCGATGCTGGCGGTGTTGCCGTCTACCGCCGATGAGGTGCAACGGATTTTGCGCGTGGCGAGCGAGACCAGCACCAAGGTGGTGGCGCGCGGTTCCGGCACCGGCCTCTCTGGTGGTGCGACACCGTTGGGCGATGGCATCTTGCTGGCGATGGCCAAGTTCAGCCGCATCGTCAGCGTCGATCCGCTGGCACGCACGGCGCGCGTGCAACCCGGCGTGCGCAACCTGAAAATTTCCGAAACCGTGGCGCCGCTGGCGCTGTATTACGCGCCGGACCCGTCCTCGCAAATTGCCTGCTCGATCGGCGGCAATGTGGCCGAGAATTCGGGCGGCGTGCACTGTCTGAAGTACGGGCTCACGGTGCACAACATCCTGAAAATCGAAGCGGTGACGATGGATGGTGAAAAAATCACCATCGGCTCCGACGCGCTCGATTCGCCCGGCTACGACTTGCTGGCGCTGATGACCGGCTCTGAGGGCATGCTCGGCATCACCACTGAAGTCACCGTCAAACTGTTGCCCAAGCCGCAGCTGGCGCGCGTGGTGATGGCGAGTTTTGATGATGTCGAGAAAGCCGGCGATGCAGTCGCCAATGTGATCGGTGCGGGTATTGTGCCGGCCGGCCTGGAAATGATGGACAAGCTTGCCACCGATGCGGTCGAGGGCTTTGTGCATGCGGACTACGACCTGAATGCCGAAGCGATCCTGCTTTGCGAATCGGATGGCACGCCCGAAGAAGTCGAAGAGGAAATCGCCAAGATCGAGGCGGTGATGAAAGCCTCCGGCGCCACCGCCTGCCGCGTGTCGATGAATGAAGCCGAACGCCTTAAATTCTGGTCGGGGCGCAAGGCGGCGTTTCCGGCAGTGGGGCGTATTTCGCCGGATTACTACTGCATCGACGGCTCGATCCCGCGCCGCGCGTTGGCGACGGTGCTGAAGCGCACCGCCGAGCTGTCGATCAAATACGATCTGCGCTGCGCCAATGTTTTCCACGCGGGCGACGGCAACTTGCATCCGCTGATTCTGTACGACGCCAACAACCCCGGCGAGCTGGAGAAGACCGAGCAATTTGCCAGCGACATTCTGGAAATGTGCATCGAATACGGCGGCACCATCACCGGGGAGCATGGTGTCGGCATCGAGAAAATTAATCAGATGTGCAGCCAATTTTCCGACGCGGAGCGCGAGAGCTTTTTTGGCGTAAAGCGCGCATTCGACGAACAATTGCTGCTGAATCCCGGCAAGGCGATTCCGACCTTGAGCCGCTGCGCGGAATCTGGCCGTTGTGCACGCGCATCCGGCCGTATT
>JANMXS010000003.1:0-5998 GCA_031394335.1 Burkholderiales bacterium | reverse complement strand
GACCGTTGTCGCGGGATCATTACGCTACGTGCCGCTGAAGGCGCCGATGCGTACGCGCGGCGTGTTGCTGGTCGCGCCCGCCGATGCCTCGGTGTTCGAAGACCCCGATCAGCAGCGACAGCTCGAAACCGTCGCCGTGCTCATCGCCATCGCATTGGAACGCGTGCATTTCGTCACGGTCGCCCGCGAGGCCACCGTGCAAATGGAAGGCGAACGCCTGCGCAGCGACCTCCTCGCCCTGCTTTCTCACGATTTGCGCACGCCACTCACCGCCATCCTCGGTTCAGCAGAATCGTTGCAATTGGGGGCAAAGCACCTGACGCGCGACCAGAGTGCCCTGATCGACGGCATTCGCGACCAGGCGCGCTGCACCAGCGATCTGGTGGAAAACATCCTGGCCATGGCGCGGCTTGAATCGGGTGCGGTGCGCTTAAGTCGTGAATGGCAATCGCTGGAAGAAATCATCGGGTCGGCCATCCAGGCGCGCGCGTCCGCGCTGGCGGCGCACCGGGTCGAGGTGTCATTGCCGGTCGATCTGCCGCTGGTCGAATGCGACGCCACACTGATTGAGCGCGTATTGGTCAACCTGCTGGAGAACGCTGCGAAATACACGCCGCCGGGCAGTGCCATCTACATCAGGGCATGCGTCGAGGGCAACGAGGTGCGGGTCAGCGTGGCCGACCGCGGCGCGGGCGTGCCGCGCGGGCGGGAGTCGGCGATCTTCGGTAAGTTCGTCCGCGCCAACAAGTCTGCAGAGGTGCCCGGACTCGGGTTGGGCCTGGCAATCTGCCGCACCATCGTCGAGGCCCATAGCGGCCGCATCTGGGTGGAAAACCTGCCGTCCGGCGGTGCCAATTTCGCGTTCACCCTGCCTCGCGGCAACCCCCCACCTTTCGAGCTCGAACCGCCGGAGCAGCCTTGAGTACGGTTGGACCTACCGGCAATGTGCTGATCGTCGAAGACGAACCGGAGATTCGCCGCTTTGTGCACCATGCGCTCGCCACCGAAGGCCTGCAAGTCTACGAGGCCGGTACCCTCCAGCGAGGCCTCGTTGAGGCAGGCATGCGCAAGCCTGACCTCGTCATCGTCGATCTCGGCCTGCCGGATGGTGAAGGCACTGACCTCGTCCGCGCGTTACGCGCCTGGACCCAGGTCCCGGTACTGGTGCTATCGGCGCGCGGCGCAGAAGCGCAGAAAATCGCCGCTCTCGATGCCGGTGCCGACGACTATCTCACCAAGCCCTTCAGCGTCGGCGAGATGCTGGCGCGCGTGCGGGCACTGTTGCGCCGCTCATTGCGCGGTGCCGGGCAGGCACCGCCGCTGCTGGTGCTGGGTAACGTGCAAGTGGACCTCACCGCGCGTTCTGTGACAAAGCACGGTGCAGCGGTGCATCTGACGCCGATCGAATTCAGGTTGCTGACCTGCCTGGTCGCGAATGCGGGCCGGGTCATGACCTATCAACAACTGGTGCGTGAAATCTGGGGGCCGACCTACGGTGAGCAGACGCACTATGCACGCATCGTGATGCAGCACCTGCGGCAAAAACTGGAAGACGATGCGGCGCAGCCAAGATTCCTGATGACCGAAATCGGCATCGGCTACCGGCTGGCGCTACCTTAACGCTTTCTTCACTGAAAGATACCGGGCAGCAATCCCTGGAATCAAACAACTTCAGCGGGTGCCAGCACACACGGATGACCCGAGTCGTTTACTTCTATCTGGATTGTCGAATGTCCGATCTTGAACATCTTCTGAAGATCTTCGCACACCGCACTCCGGAATGCGTCGCCCGGATAGCCGGCTGGCATCACCAGGTGAACCGTCAGCGCGGTTTCTGTCGTACTCATACCCCAAATATGCAGATCATGAACTTCGCTCACGCCATCGACAGAAGTCAGATAACGGCGCACCACATCCGCGTTGATCTCTTCCGGCACCGCATGCAGTGCAAGATTGACCGAATCGCGCAGAAGTCCCCAGGTACCGATAACAATAAGCACTGAAATAATCAGGCTCACGGCCGGGTCGAGCCATTGCCAGCCCGTGTAGATGATCAAAAAACCGGCAATGACCACCCCCAGCGAAATGGCTGCGTCGCCCGCCATATGGGTAAACGCCGCCCGCACATTCAAATCGCTTTTACGTCCGGCCATGAAGAGCAATGCGGTGCCTAGATTGATCGCCACACCAAACGCGGCAACGACAATGACCGTCATGCCTTGAACGTCGCCCGGCTGGCGAAAACGCAATACCGCTTCCCACGCAATTCCGCCGGTGACTACCAGCAACAGGACCGCATTGACCAAGGCGGCGAGAATGGATGTACTGCGCAATCCGTACGTGAATCGCGTCGATGGTACGCGCCGGGCGAGAACGCTGGCACCCCATGCAAGCAACAGGCCAAGCACGTCGCTCAAGTTGTGTCCGGCGTCGGCTAACAGCGCAACCGAATTGCCGAGAATGCCATAGACGACTTCGGCAACGACGAATCCGCTATTCAAAATGATGCCGAACAAAAAGGCGCGGCCGAAGTCTTTCGGCTCGTGCCCATGCGCATCCCCGGCGTCATCATGGTGACCGTGAGAAAGATGATCGTGATGGGGATGTTCATGGGCCATGATGATTAATTCCTTGGACTGTGGGACAAACGCCGCACATTACCACCGTTCTCCGGTTTGAAAGTGCGGCCGCCGGTGGTGAGGCGCCGAATGACCATGCATATGCTTGCGCCTGCGGGCGTGATGATGTTCGTCGCCAGGCAGTCATCGCTGTTTCATGGCATCCAGCAACCGTAGCCGATACAGGCTCAATTGGTTTATGTCGGGTCTATCAGGAGCATCCTTTGAAAATTGGCGAACTTGGCAGGCCTGCGGGTGCCATCCGAAGCATCGGGAAATTTGCGCCGCGATGGGGCTAAGTATAACGACGAGCGAACCTGGTGAGCGAATTCATGAACATTCCGACCTGATGATCTCGCCCATGCTGCGCCCCGCGTTTAACGGATGAGTCATCAACCGGCAACTGAAAGAAAAAGTGTTGACGCTCAATAGTTAGGCGAGTATCTTTCGTCGCATTGCAACAATATGGAATTGCTCATGGACCAGTGCCCTGGTTGGCGTTTTTTGATCGCTGTATAGCCGCGAGACACTGGTTCGGCCGTTCTATTTTCCCCTGCCACGTTCTCGCTGAAAAGCGGGGCCGTGCGCGCAAGAGTCTCCTCTTTGTAACGCCCCTCTCTGATCATCGCTCGATAGCGAGCGGCGTCATCGCGTACATCCCTTAGTCTCAAAAAATGTGGCGCATCTCCAGTCAGCATTGGCGTGTACGCCGCTGTGTGGATCCTTGTTCGCCCGAACGGACAGGCGAGCATTTGCACTATTCACAATAAGGAAGCCAATGATGAAAAGAGAAGCAAGGAAGTCTCATATCGCATGCTGGCTGTCTCTGGTGTTCATGAACATGTTCAGCCCCGGCAGCGCGCTAGCCGAGGAAGCCAGCGACGCAGCTGCATTCGTGGCACCTGTTGCCACCGAACCTGCGTCCGCGAAAACGCCACTAACCGGTAAAGAGTCGACCACTGCGTCGACCTTTCGCTGGCCCGAGCTTGTCGGTGCCCAGTACACTTGGGTACGCCAGCATCAGTCCTCGCTGCGGGCACCGTATTCGGGGCCGCTCAGCCTGGATCCGGCCGGCGATATTGCGGCAACCCATACCGTGGGCGCGTATCTGGGTTGGAAGCTCACCGATACGTTGCAGGCCTATGTTGATTTGGAAAAATTCATGGGCTCGGGCGTGAGCGGCTCCACCGGCTTGGCGGGCCTCACCAATGGCGACGTGGTTCGTCAAGGATCGAACAATCTGAAAAAACGCCCTTATGTAGCGCGCCGCTATTTACGCTATGTGGTACCGCTGTCGGGCGAGACCGCCGACGTTGAGGCGGCTCAAGGTCAAGTTGCTGGCAAGGAAGCGACGACCCGGCTCGAATTCAAGATTGGCACGACGGCGGTGAGCGATGACTTTGATAAAAACCGCTATGCAAATTCGACGCGTACCCAGTTCATGAATTGGTCGTTGTGGAACAACGGTGCCTGGGACTACGCGGCCGATACGCGTGGCTACACTAACGGTGTGCTGGCCGCTTACGTGAGCCCCAGTTGGACGCTGCGGGCAGGCGTTCACCAGATGCCTTCCATGGCCAACGGACAGGACTTGGATGCGCCGTTGCGCAAAGCGCGTGCGGGAAACGTCGAGCTGACCTTTGCGCCAAACGATCTGGGCACCATTGTCCGATTGCTGGCTTACCGCAACATTGCCCGGATGGGCATCTACCGAGATGCCGTTGCCGCTGCGACCGCCACCGGCGCTGCGCCCAATATCGCGGCGCAGGATCAGGACGGCCGAAAAAAAACCGGCGTCGGCATTAACATCGAGCAGCCACTGGCCGATGATGGCGAATCTGGTGCCTTCCTGAGATTGGGTTGGAATGACGGCAAGACTGAATCGTTTGCGTTTACCGAAATCGATTCCACCCTTGCTGCAGGAGTGCAACTGTCGGGCGCGCATTGGGGGCGGACCGCTGATCGCTTAGGCATCGCTTTCGTGACCAATGGCGTGTCGCGCGCGCATCGCGATTATCTGGCCGCAGGCGGTAGCGGCTTCGTGCTGGGCGACGGCGCGTTGCGCTATGGCGGCGAGCAAATCGTCGAGACGTATTACCGTATTGAACTGGTCAAGCACGTCCAGTTCTCGCCCAGCTTGCAGTACATCCGCAATCCCGGGATGAACAGTGATCGGGGCTCAGTCAAGTTCGTGAGCTTCCGTCTGCATCTCGAATATTGATAGGTGGTGCCATGTCCAACCAACGCAAACCAGCATCGTGGTTCAAGGCCCTCGGCAACCGCTATCGGGGGCTCCGGGAGACCAAACGTCGCGACATGATCGACTTCATCCAGCGGAAATGGAGCACGGCCGATCAGCCTGCCACCCGCAATAGCGATTTGCTCCGGGATATTGCGTCTTACGAGCAAAACTACCTCCTGGCGGTGCTCAAATCCGCTCCTGGTGGCATCAGTGATGTAGAGGCGGTCGCCCGCCTGCGTGAGCATGGTTTCAACGAGGTGGCGCACGAGCAGCGAACCGGCTGGTCCCGTCAGTTGGTACACGCGTTCAATAACCCCTTTAACATCTTGCTGATCGTACTTGCAGTCATCTCTTACGTAACGGACGACATGAAGGCCACCATCATCTTGTCGGTAATGGTCGGATTGAGTTCGCTGCTTCGTTTTGTTCAAGAGTTCCGCTCAAGCAACGCGGCCGAACGATTGAAAGCAATGGTCCTCACGACCGCGACCGTGAAGCGCGTGGACGACCACCAGATCGCCGCCACCGAATACGCCAACAATGACAGCATCGTTCGGCATGCGAAGGCTCAGGAAACGCGCGAGATTCCGATCAAGTATCTGGTACCGGGCGATATCGTCCGCCTCTCGGCTGGCGACATGATTCCTGCCGACGTGCGGCTATTGTCGGCGAAGGATTTATTTATCAGCCAGGGAGCACTGACCGGCGAAGCCTATCCGGTAGAAAAAACGGCCGATAGCGTAATGGCAAGGATCGATAACCCGCTGGACATCGCGAACCTTTGTTTTATGGGTTCCAATGTGGTCAGTGGATCAGCGACGGCGGTGGTGGTGACCACCGGTCTCCAAACTTACTTTGGTGGCTTGTCTCATAAAATTGTTGGACACCGCGAGCCAACAGCGTTCGACAAGGGCATCCACCGGGTGAGCTGGTTGCTGATCCGTTTCATGCTGGTGATGGTGCCTATTGTTTTCCTGATCAACGGATTTACCAAGCACGATTGGGGCGAAGCCTTTCTGTTTGCGATCGCGGTCGCCGTAGGGCTCACGCCGGAAATGTTGCCGATGATCGTCACCGCCACGCTGGCCAAGGGCGCGGTGATGATGTCGCGCCGCAAGGTCATCGTAAAGCGCCTTAA
>JANMXS010000002.1:0-4506 GCA_031394335.1 Burkholderiales bacterium | reverse complement strand
TGTGGACATCATGCGACCCACAACCGGCCGATGGGCTTTTGCATTTTCAACAACGTTGCTGTCGGTGCGATGCACGCGCTTGAAACGCACCGCATGGATCGTGTCGCGATTCTCGATTTTGACGTTCACCACGGCAATGGTACCGAGGATATTTTCCATGAAGATGAGCGCGTCATGCTGTGTTCAAGCTTTCAGCATCCCTATTATCCGGGAACGGGTGCTGACAGCGGCAACGCGCATATCATCCCGACACCCTTGCCTGCGCGCACGGCAGGGCCCAAATTTCGCGCGGCCATTGAAAGTACCTGGTTCCCGGCACTCGAGAAATTCAAACCGGAACTGGTCATCATCTCGGCCGGCTTTGACGCGCACGTAGACGATCCGCTGGGCTATCTGGAATTGGTTGAAGATGATTACGTATGGATAACCGAGCGCATCCGCGAGATTGCAGATACCTTCGCCGAAGGACGCATCGTTTCGGCGCTGGAGGGTGGCTACAACCTGGAAGCGCTAGGACGCAGCGCTGTGGCGCATGTACGGCAATTAATGCACAAAGTCTAGCATTGGCGAGGCTTACAGGACAAAAAGACCCGAAAAAGCGCACCAATGCTAGAGATTGAGTAGTTGAGCGAGTTCAATGTACTGGTGCGTAATTAACCGGAATCCATTCGTAGCCCTTGCCCTCAGTGCGCAACCGGCCGATACCCGGAAACGAAATGTGCGCACTGCCCACGAGATAGCCTTGCTTGGCCGCTTCGGCATAGGCTTTTTTACGCTGCACCGCTGCCGCTTTACTGTCGGTATCAAACTTGATCGTCACGCTTGGCTTATCGAACTGCACCGCGGCGACGTGCATCAGGTCGCCCCACAGGACCATTTTTTGTCCCTTGCTCTCGATTGCATAAATCGCATGTCCGGGTGTGTGCCCATGGCTGGCGATCGCCTTGATACCGGCTGCAAGATCGGTATTGCCATCGAATGGTTTGAATTTATCTGCTTTGACATACGGGTTTATCGAGGCCATCGCGCCCTGGAAGAAACTCTTGCTGTCGGCGGGTGCCTTGTCCAAATTCGCCTGGCTGAGCCAGAAATCGGCGTCGTGTTTGTCCGCGCGGACGATGGCGTTGGGAAAAGCCAATTTATCACCTGCCATCAAACCGCCGACGTGATCGGCGTGCATGTGGGTAATGTAGATCTCGTCAACTTGCTCCGGTTGATAGCCGGAAGCCTTCAGGTTGGCAACTAGGTTGCCGAGCGTCGGGCCAAACAATCCCGCCGCGCCGGTATCCACCAGAACCAATTTCTCGCCGGTGTTGATGAGGTAGCCGTTCACAGAAGTTTCGAGCGGGTTCTTGAGGTACGACTCGGCAAGCGCTTTGTCGATTGCTTTCGGCGCGATGTTGGTCAACAAGTCCCTAACGGGTAGATTCACCGTGCCATCCGACAACGCAGTGATCTCGAAGTCGCCCAGCATCATGCGGTAGTAGCCGGGGGCGGAGGTTTTGACCATGGGGGCCGCGGCGTAGGCGGTGGTGGTCAAAAAAGTGATTGTTGCAGTTGCTGCGAGCACGGCAGTTGCTTTGGTTTTGAATTTGTGGATGTTGATCATGGGAAAATCTCCGAAGACTACTGGTTGGTCGAGTGACAAATTGATCGTGTTGAATTATGAATGAGTGCGATTTTTTTGGGAAGCCTGACGGCATAGATCTACCCGCAATTGCATTTGCTTCCCCCTCCGCCGTGGGAGAAAAGTAGCCACACTTACTGGACAAGCTATCAACGCTCCGCGTACGTCTAAAGCACGTAAGATGCTGCCGCAATCCGATTTTGTATTCGCTGGCGAACGATATCCATTTGAGGATAAGGTATATGCATGCGATGCAAGGAGTGCACCTTGCACGGCAACGTCTCGGTCCGCCCGAGCATGCGGAAATGGCCAAGGTCGAAAAGAAGGCCGGTGCCTTCGTCGCGAAGGTAGGTAAACTGGATTGGCCGGCACAATTTCTCATTAATCCAATACAGGCATAGAATGTCCCCGCACGCGACGACACAATCACGCATTTTTGCTCCATATTCTTTGTGGAAAAAATCGATGTCTTTGGCAAATAAAGGTATTGTTCTTAGTTGCTTGTGGCTCATTGGCTCCGCATTTAGCGGCCTTGCTGCGGCACAGTTATCTTTGATTCCGGCCAACCCGACTCCACTAGATATCGTTCGATTGCGATGGGCTCATGTCGGCTGTACAAATCCGGATTCGACACGCACGATGATGCAAGCGAATCAGGTGTTCGTAAGCACTGATCGCATCTTCCAAGTCGATTGCGGGACAATCAAGGGATACTTTGATGAATACACCGTGGGTCGATTGCCTGCCGGAGAATACGATATCCAACTTTCAGTCAATCCTCCCCCTCCGACATTGGGACCCACCCAGCTGATTGGGCCGATCCACCTCACTGTTGCGGGGTTGCCGCCTACGGGCGTGTTCCTTCCGCACGAGAACTATTCCGACGTATGGTGGACTCCTGCGGAGTCCGGATGGGCGCTAACCGTACAACAATCCGGCGACAAGCTGTTTGCCGTTTGGAACGTATATGATGTTTCTGGCCGTTCAACTTGGTACTCATTGCAGTCAGGTTCATGGAGGAGAGACGCGGCCAATAACTTGCGCTATATCGGTGTCGTTTACTTGACAACCGGTCCAGACTGGCGCGGACCATTCGATCCTGGCGCGGTTTCTATCACCGCCGTCGGCACGGGCAGTTTCATTCCACAAGGCGTGAGTCAAGCGCGCTTTGACTATACGATTAACGGTGTGACCGGATCGAAGCAGATAGTCCGCTTTGCTTTCTGAGCGATTGTCACGTTGAAATTAAGGTGATTTGGTTAACCCGTTTTATTTGCCGCATCTACTAAAACAAACGAAAAGGCATCCCTTAATGCAAACCAAAACCCTGATCCTTGCAATTGCGATAACGATGGCGAATATGAGCTTTGCGCAGGCACCAGCAGTTGCGCCCACAAGGGCTGCCGCAGCTGTTACATCGACATCGGTTGCAACATCGCCATCCGCTGCCAGCGCAAATACGATAACCGCGCTGTGCAAAGACGGAACCTCGTTCACCGGAGACGCTAAGAAAGGCGCATGCGCTGGCCACAAAGGCGTGAAGACTTGGACCAGCGAAGGGACGACGAAATCGGAAAAGTCCGGTGACAGCGCGAAGAACTCAACGCCGGTGGCAAATGCGGCACCTGGCGGCGGTGCGGGTAAGGTTTGGGTAAACACGAAGTCGAACGTCTACCATTGCTCGACGGATAGGTATTACGGCAAAACCAAAAAAGGCGAATACATGTCCGAAGCTGAGGCGAAAGCAAAAGGTGCCCATGCCGATCACGGCAAGCGCTGTAACTAGCGTTACACAATCAGAGTGGGCGATGCAGCAAACGCGGTACCACCATGCCGAGTCGCACGGTCAAGTTTGTCTCAAAAACACACAGCTGGAAATGCGGCAGACCTCGTCAGGAGCGCGTGGTTTTCAGCGAACGAGGCAAATCTATTTTTTATCGACACGCGCCTTGAATTCGGCCGTGAGTTTGCGCCGCTGCTGCTTCGCGACCCGTGATTTTTTCTTGACCATCAAAAACTTCGTTCCGCCAAGCTTTCAACACCCAACATAATGCCCGGAGTTTCCACTTAACGCGCTGTTCAGATTTACGGAGCCACCTCTGTCCGAACTGGCACCGCGCGAGAGTCACTTGCGACACGGCGGGAATATGCTCCGATGCGTAAATTCAGCTTGAATTATCAAAGGGGGAACTGGCCTCTGGGGACCCGCGAACGTAGAACACTGTCTTTGAATAACCGACTGAAGGCTGCCCACAAAGCAACCGGCAGGAGGCTAGGAAAAATGAAGGTGCCGAGTTGATAACCGATGCCTACAGCCAGCAAGCGCCAACCAAACAAACCCGCCTGATCGGAAACATCAGGACCGAATTGTATGCATTGGGCCAGCACCTCGAACGCGATGCCCCAGCTCTGAGAGGGCAGAAGGACAACGGCACCAATCAGAATTTTCCACCACCTGGCGCGTTCGGCAAGCATCAGGGCGACGAACAGCGCGAGGCCATAGGTGTAGACCAGGGGATTAACTTCCGGCGTCAATATGGCAGTCTGTCCCAACGCGGGGTGCACCATGATGGTGGTGACGAATACCATATCGAAGCCTGATCGTTCCAGCGCCGACACGACGCCGGATGTGAACTGGTTTAACAATAGTCGGGCCAACTCGCCGACCACGGCGGTGTGATACTGCGCGCTGAAATACCAAGCCGCAGAGGACGGCGGCAACCACAGGAAGGTGTACAGAACAAACTTCTTGAGCGAAGGGGTGCCTGCGGTCATGATGCTGTCGTTTGCTGCGCTCCCATATCCCCCAATGCAGCAGGCGGTGCCAAATCGGACGAGGCCCGCGGCAGCGACCGAATCCAGATCATCCAGACAATTAG
>JANMXS010000001.1:0-3321 GCA_031394335.1 Burkholderiales bacterium | reverse complement strand
AGGCTATACGGTGCCGTGCCGAACACGGCTATCGGGAAAAACTCTTCATAACCTTTGATCTTCCCGCTGTTGACCAAACGCGTCATGACCAGTGTCGCTTCCTTCAGGTCACGGAACAAACCGGGCAATTCGAACACTTCGTTTTCCTGAAACCGCCCGGGCGTGTAGGAAGCGATGATCCACGCCATGTCGGCCACGCCGTCCAGCACCATTTGCGCCTGCTGCAGCGGGCTGCGCCCCAATGCGCCGTTGGGGAAAAGTTCGATTTCGACCGCGCCGTTAGTCTCTTTGTTGACGGCTTCGGCGAACGGCTTGAACACAGTCAGGTAAGTGACTTCACGATCGGGCGAGAAGATCGAAAACTTCAGCTTGATAGTCTGTGCCTGCGCGAACCCGCTGTGGGCCAGGCCCAGTACCGCGAGCAGGAACGCTATTGCGATGCGTCTTGTGGTGGTCATGTCATGCCTCCTGCCGAGCCGCCTCAAAGGAGGCTGGCGCCCCCGTGGTGGGCCGCAAACGAGTGTGAGCGTGGGGGTTCATAGGGTCTCCTTGTGTTTGACTCAATCGTCGGCGATGGTGTTCTTGAGCACGCCTATCTTGTCGATTTCAATCTCCACCGTATCGCCCGGCGCCATCCACAACGGCGGGGTGCGCTTGGCCCCCACGCCACCTGGCGTGCCGGTCACGATGACGTCGCCCGGCAGAAGATGGGTAAAGGCCGAGATGTAGCGGATCAGCGCCGGAATCTTGAAGATCATCTGCTCGGTGGTAGCGCGCTGCACCTCTTTGCCGTTCAGCCGTCCGGTAAGTGTCATGAGGGTGTTGGCCGGGATTTCATCAGCCGTCACCATCCACGGGCCGAAGGCGCCGGTGCGCGTGAAGTTTTTGCCCGGCGTGAATTGCGAGGTATGCCGCTGCCAATCGCGGATCGAGCCGTCGTTGTAGCAGCTATACCCGGCGATATGGCTCCAGGAATCTGGCTCGGAGATGCGCCGGCCGGCCTTGCCGATGATGACGGCGATCTCGGCTTCGTAGTCGAAATGCGTGCTTTCGCGCGGCCGCACCATCGCCTGGTTGGCTCCCACCTGGGAGTCGGCGAGACGCAGGAAAAGCGTCGGGTTCTCGGTCTTGTCGCGCCCGGTTTCCTTGACATGCTCTTCGTAGTTCAGGCCGACGCAAATTATCTTGTCCGGGTTGGGGATGACCGGCAGCAGCGTGAGGTCGGCCACCTGGCAATCGGGCGCCGCGCCTGCAACGGCCTGCCGCGCGTCGGACAGCCCGTCCCCCGCCAGCAAGGCGCGCAGGTCCGGATATTTCGATCCGATCCGGCGCGTCAGATCGACCACGCCAAGGTCCGTCACAACGCCGTAAGCGGCGCTGCCTGCTAGCAGATAACTGGCTAATTTCATGGGTCTCCTCGATGGAATTTGAATGGCACTTTAGCGCACTTGAATGAAATGTCAATATATAAGATTTGTTGCAATGCAATATCGAAATATCCGCCAATAATTCTTAAAAATATTGACCAATGAGATTTGTTTATTGTGTAGGATGCGCAAATTGAAGTGGAGAAACTCCCATGTCCCAAGCACCCAGCATCGCCTTCAGCCATGTCGGCATCTACGTTACGGACATCGCGCGTATGGAAGCGTTTTACACGCGCTTTCTTGGCTTTACCGTGACCGACCGCGGTGAACTCGATACGCCGCGTGGCCCGGTCAACCTGGTGTTCCTGAGCCGCGACCCGAGCGAGCACCACCAGATCGTGCTCGCCACCGGACGGCCCGCCGACCTGGGCTTCAACACCATCAACCAGATGTCGTTTCGCGTCGATAGCCTTGGCACATTGCGTTCGCTGTACAACGGTATGGTCGAGGGCGACATGCGCTCGGAGGTGAGCGAGGTTTTACCGGCCTGCCATGGCAACGCCTTGTCGGTCTATGTGCGTGACCCCGAGGGCAACCGGCTTGAGCTTTTTATCGACACGCCCTGGTATGTGAACCAGCCGCTGCGTGTGCCGTTCGATTTCTCGCTCGACGACGGCCAGCTCTGGGCCTGGGCCGAAGCCCACGCCAGGTCGCGGCCCGGATTCAAGCCGCGCGAACAATGGGTGCGCGAAATGTCGGTCAAGATGGGATTGGCTTGAGCAGCCTGTCCAGCACGCTGGCCGTGCTCTCCCTGTTTTCGGCCGACGATCCGGTGTGGACCGCCGAGCGCATCATCGAGCGACTGGCTTACACACGCCCGACCGGTTACCGCTATGTGCGGGAACTGGTGAGCACCGGGTTCCTGGTGCGTGTGGCTTCCGCTTCCTATTCGCTCGGGCCGCGCATCATCGAGCTCGACTACCAGATCCGCCAGAGCGACCCCTTGTTGAAGGGCGGGTTGTCCATCATCCAGGATCTGGTTGCGGTGAGCGGTTGCGAGGTCAACCTGATCGGGCTTTACGGGGAGCAGATCGTCACCACGCACCAGCAGCACGGCGTCGAGCGGCTGCCGCTGTCGTTTGGGCGTGGGCGGCCGATGCCGCTGTTTCGCGGCGCAGGCTCCAAGATCATCGTGGCGAATTTCCCGAGGGTCAAACTCAAGCGGCTGTACGCAGGCCATACGGCGGAAGTGCAGGTTGCGGGTTTCGGTGCCGACTGGGAGAGTTTCAAAGCGGCGATGGCCGCGCTGCGGCGCGCGGGGTATGCCATGTCGCAGGGCGAACTCGATGCCGGTTTCGCGGGCGTGGCCGCGCCGGTGTTCACGGCCGACGGCGAAATACTGGGCAGCGTCATCGTGGCGCTGTCGCGGCAACGTCTGGGCATGACCGACCTGGAGCGCCTGATAGGGCTGGTGAAATCGGCCGGGCAACGCATCAGCGAGAGTATTGCGCTGATAGGCCGCCCGCTCATGCGCAACGAGGCGGCAAGCGGAGCCAGCACGTGAATTGCGCCGCCGCGTACCCGTCCCGCGACTTCGATGTCGCCATCGTCGGTTACGGGCCAAGCGGCGCGGTGCTGGCCAATCTGCTCGGCGCGCGTGGATGGCGCGTCGCGCTGTTCGACCGCGAACCAGGTTTGATGGACCTGCCGCGTGCGGTGCATTTCGATGGCGAGGTGATGCGTATCTTTGACGCCGCCGGCCTGGCCGAAAAAATCATGCCGGCTATCCGTCCCTCGGGCGGGATGCAGTACGTCAACCCGGCCGGCAAACTGATGCTGGAGCGCAAACCCGCGGCCGCGAACGGCATCCACGGCTGGGCCAACAACTACCTGTTTCACCAGCCTGATCTTGAAACCGCTCTGCGGCGCGGGGTCGAACGTTTCCCCAAAGTGC